>CAJOIX010000004.1:12709-83783 GCA_905234815.1 uncultured Prevotella sp.
CTGATAACGGGTGCAGCAGGTTCAATCGGTTCGGAGATTGTGCGCCAGATTGCTGAATTGAAGCCCGAAAAGATGATTCTCATCGATCAGGCTGAAACACCTTCGCACGATATTCGGCTCATGATGTCGAAGCAATATCCCGATGTAGATGCCTGCACGATTGTGGCTACCATCTGCGATGCAGAACGCATGGATCATATCTTTAAGGCTTATCGGCCCGACTACGTGTTCCATGCTGCAGCATATAAGCATGTGCCGATGATGGAAGATAATCCCAGCGAGGCTGTCCACAACAACGTATGGGGCACAAAGGTCATAGCTGATCTCAGCGTGAAATACGGCGTGAAGAAATTCGTGATGGTATCGACGGACAAGGCTGTGAACCCCACTAACGTGATGGGATGCTCAAAGCGAATCTGCGAAATTTATGTGCAGAGCCTCAGCCGCCACCAGAAAACGACACAATTCGTGACCACCCGATTCGGAAATGTTCTGGGTTCGAATGGTTCTGTGATACCACTCTTCCGCGAACAGATCAAGAACGGCGGACCGGTTACGGTGACCGACGAACGCATCGTGCGCTTCTTTATGCTCATTCCTGAAGCCTGCAAACTCGTGCTCGAAGCCGGAACGCGCGGCAACGGAGGTGAAATCTTCGTATTCGACATGGGCAATCCCGTGAAAATAGCCGACTTGGCTCGCCGAATGATACAACTATCCGGCGTTCCCAACATTGAGATTGTATTCACGGGACTCCGCGCTGGAGAGAAGCTTTACGAAGAGGTGCTCAGCGAAATGGAAGGTACCAAGCCCTCGTTCCACGAGAAAATACGTATCGCCACTGTGCGCGAATACGACTACGAGCAAGTATGCCGCGACATTGAGCGCCTGCTGCAAGTAGCAAGACAGTTTGACAACATGAATACGGTAAAGGAAATGAAGTCCATTGTGCCGGAATTTATCAGCAACAACTCAGTCTATGAGCAGCTCGACAAATAAGCAACGAACCGATCTTTACATATCCTCACACTACAAGCCAAGCCTCCGGGTTTGGCTTTTTGTTTTCTGAAATCTAAAAAAATGCAAAACAATAGCCTCAGAATGTTGTTAAAACTAAAAAAAGATTGGACGTATAATATTTTTTTTGTAGCTTTGCAATTGTTTAGTTTGGGTAAATAGGCATTCTATTGAAGCCTTAACCAAGTGAAAAGGTTATCAAGATGAAAAAAATTTTGTACATCAGTCAGGAGATTGCTCCCTATGTTGCTGAAAGTGAAATATCTGTAGTAGCACGTGATTTGACACAGGAACTGTTCAATCTCGGTAATGAAATTCGTATGTTCATGCCCAAGTGGGGCACCATCAACGAGCGCCGCGGACAGTTGCATGAAGTGATTCGCCTGTCGGGTATGAACCTGATTGTAAACGATACAGACCACCCCCTGATAATCAAGGTGGCCAGTCTGCCGCAATCGCGTCTGCAAGTTTATTTCATAGACAACGATGAGTATTTCCAAAAGCGCCGAATGGCTACTGACGAACAGGGCGACGACTATGCCGACAATGGCGAACGTGCCATTTTCTTTGCTCGCGGCGTGCTCGAAACCATGAAGAAACTCCGTTGGACACCTGACGTGATTCACTGCCTTGGCTGGATGTCCAGCATTGTACCCTACTATCTCAAAACAGCCTATAAGAATGAACCCATCTTCAAAAATGCAAAAATCGTCACTTCACTGTACGAAAAAACTCTGCAGAAAGATTTTGGGGAGAACTTCAAACAACTGATTGACTTCAAGTCAAAGAATCCAAAACTGCTGAAAGCATACGATTCGCCATTCGACAGTTTCCAGTTGGGCAAGCTGGCTATTGACTATTCCGACGCTATCATCATTGCCAATAAGCAAGCCAATGCCGACCTCATTGCCCATGCCAAGGAAAACGGCAAGCCCGTGCTCAACTTCGTAAAAGAAGGCAAGCCTGAAAAATACTTGAAGTTCTACGATACTCTTTAATCCACAAAAGTCACCAATGAAACGCTATATTTATCTACACGCTCTATTATTTATCAGTTTTTCAGCACTCCTCCTCACCAGCTGCGATGATACGACAGGCAGCCTGGGACTTAGCATGAGTGAAGAGTCTGACCAGTTGAACGTAACGGCCCAGACCTTCAATCTCACCTCCAAATCAGTAATTACCGGTGCTGTTGTATCAACCAGCACCACGGCATACGTCGGCAAAGTACGCGATCCAGAAACCGGCGCATACATCACTGCCAGCAGCATGATGCAATTTGCGGCGCTGGAAAGTTACGTACCATTCCCCGAGGCAAGCAAGATTGCGAATACAGAGAACAACTTGCCCGTTGCTGACTCTTGCGAGATACGTTTTTATTACAACAAATTCTACGGCGACGGCCTGGCTCCGATGAAGTTCAAAGTAACGGAGCTGAGCAAACCCATGGAAGAGACCAGCAAGTATTATACCGACTTCGATCCTGAAGCAAACGGCTACCTGCGCACCAATGGATTTGCCGAAGAGCGCGTATTCACGCTCAACAATCAGAACCTGACCGAAGAAGAGCTGGAAGAGAGCGGCAGCGAGCAGTTCCTCCGCATCCGACTGAACAGCCCATACACCGACAAAGACGGCAATACCTACAACAATTTCGGCACCTATCTGATGCGCACCTACTACGAGCATCCGGAGTATTTCAAGTCGAACTACAAATTTCTGCACAATGTGATGCCCGGCATCTATGTGAAAACCTCGTCCGGACTGGGCGCCATGGCATACATCGAACTGGCCCAGCTGCGTGTCTATTTCACAAAGACCGACAGCGAGGTAGCGCAATTAGCCTCATGGGGCAGCACCGAAGAAGTGCTCCAAACCTCAACGGTTGAGAATGACGAAAACACGCTCACAACACTGGCCGCAGCAACCGATTGCTCCTACCTGAAATCGCCTGCCGGCATATTTACCGAAATCACACTGCCCGTTGACGAAATCATGAACGGACACTCGGGCGAAACGCTCAACAGCGCCAAGATTGTACTCTCGCGAGAAAACAATGAAGTAAGCAGCGATTATCATCTCAACATACCTGGTGCTGTGCTGCTTGTGCCGGTAGATCAATATAAAGAATTCTTCGAACAAGGCAAGCTGCCCGACAGCAAGCAGACGTTCATCAGCCAATACAGCTCGCAGCAGGGCACATATACGTTCAGCAACATTTCAACCCTCATTACCGAGATGTATAAGGGCGACCGCACATCGGCCAACTGGAACAAGGTCTATATTGTTCCCGTAACGCTCAACACCGTGACACAAACGGTGAACAACTCGACGGTTGAGAAAGTGATCGGCGTGAATCACAACATGACTCCAAGCAGTGCGAAACTGAAGGGTGGAGCCAATGCCACAAGTGATTTGCAAATCAGCGTGATCTATTCCAAGTTCTAACGCTCACCCGCCAGCATACGCAATACCGCCTATGGCCGACAACTATTTAGAGAAACAGCGCGCCGACTATGAACTGCGGAAGCGCCAGATGTTACAGCAAAAGCGAAAGCGACTGTCTGCAAAAAGGCAACTCACAATAGAACGCCCGGAAGACGAGGCACTTTAACCATAGAGATGCTCCTTGAAACCATTCAAGGGGCATTTTTATTTTTGCCCAATCGAAAGCACCAATCTTCTGAAATTCAGTTGCTTAAGAAGCAACAGCGGCTATACCGATTCTGCGCGCTGCAATCCACTTTTTCAAAAGCATAGGTTTTGACGTCCAAAAGGATAGCTTTTGCCGGCCAAAAGCATAGCTTTCGGAGCCCCAAAGCATAGGTTTTGAAAACAGGTATTTTAAGAGCCATAAAAAAGGGATGGATTTTCGCTTGGAAACTCCATCCCGAATGTGTTATAATTGCGTTGCACCGGCGTTGCCGTGCAGCGATTGTCTATCGGCGCATGAGAATCGCCTTGGCCTGGTCGAAAGCCTTGGGGCCGCGAGCTTGGAAAGCCACATTGACCAGACAGTTGGCGGCGAGCTCCTGATCGGAAAGATCAACACCCTTCTCGCGTACTACCTGCTTGCCGAGACATACTTCCCACGTGGTGTGGAAATTGGCATCGTCGGCGCCCATGTACGAGATATCGTCGTCAGCATCGTGAAGCAATTTGTAGCGTATGTTCTTTTTCGATTCCACGGGATTCATGCCCAGCAAGAGGTCGTAGGCTTGCTGCAACTGCGGACGATACTGAGCCGTTCCGGGGAACATGGCATTCACCGTAGCCATGATTTCATCGAAATCGTATGCCTGTAGCAACTGAAAGAGTGTCATGTAAAATTTATAATATAAAAATGTAAAAAATTACACCGCCGGTAAGTTAAAATTTAGCCATTTTGATGGCATCAATGGCACATTCGTCCCCTTTGTTGCCCAAACTACCGCCACAGCGGTCGAGTGCTTGCTGATGGTTCAGCGTGGTGAGCAAGCCGTAAATCACGGGCACTTCGCTCTTTGCATTCAGCCGCGCGATGCCGTAGGTTACGCCCTGGCAGATATAATCGAAGTGAGGCGTGTCGCCTTTGATCACGCATCCGAGTACAATCACCGCATCGTAGCCTCCGTTCAAACACATCTGGTGAGCGCCGTAAATCAGTTCAAAACTGCCTGGAACGGTTTTCACGTGAATGTTTTCGGGCAACGTGCCATGCTTCTCCAGCGTTCTCACACAGCCTTCAAGCAGTGCATTGGTGATTTCCGGATTCCACTCAGCCACCACGATGCCAAAACACATATTGCTGGCATCGGGCACTTTCGAGAGATCGTAGTCGGAGAGGTTGTGAAGTATGGTAGCCATTATTTCAGAGAGCAGCGCTCAATGTATTCGTCGATTTCCTGAGTCTGAACCAAAGCAGAAGCTACATATTTCTCTTTGATTTCCTGATAAATCTCCAGGGCGTCATCTTTCTTGCCCTGCGATTCAAGGATCTTGGCAGCTTGCAGACGGAAGGTGGGAGCGAGCGAATTGTTCACGCCTTCGTTTCCTTTCTTGTCAGCATCGTCGGCAGCCTTGATCAGCGTGCTGACGGCCTTGTCGAGTTTACCTATATGAGCGTAGGCATTACCCAGAGCCGAGATGCCAGCGGGCGAAATCATGGCATCGTCCTGAGGGTCAAACTCCTCGAGATACTTCACTGCCTCATCCCATTTCTCCAGACCGGCATAGCAGAGACCGGCGTAGAGATTGGCCAGATTGCCAGCATCTGTGCCGCTGTATTCACTGGCCACTTTCAAGAAGCCTGCCACACCTGTGCTGTCGCCTTTGAGAGCAAGTTCATACTGCTCGTTCTGGAAGAGTTCCTGAGCGGCGCCCAATTGAGTACTTGCCTTGTCCTCACGCGGATTGGCAATAAAAGTAAAATAGCAGATAATACCTGCCACTACGATTACGAATAACGCGATGCAACAGAGGATAGCCCCCTTATGCTTCATAAAAAATGTTTCCGACTGGTTGAGTGTCTCTGACAATTGCGATTGTTCTTGTTTTTTTACCATGATATTTTTTGTTTTAAATTTACGAAGTGAAAATCTGCGATTTTAAATGAATCGTGCAAAAGTACATTTTTTATCTCACACCGTGAAATTTCCTCATTACTTTTTCGCTTTTTCTCGCAAATAAGGTAATTTTGCATACACTCGAAACGTAGATAGAGCGAATCATGATTCTCGAAAAACTGACCATCCTGAATTATAAAAACATTGCAGAGAGCACCTTGGAGTTCTCGGCCAAGTTCAACTGTATGCTGGGCAACAACGGCGCCGGCAAGACCAATCTGCTCGATGCTATCCACTATCTCTCGTTCTGCCGAAGCGCATCCAATCCTATCGACTCGCAAGTGATGCAGCACGGCAAGGACTTCTTCATGCTCGAAGGTCAATACATCAACGAGCAGGGCAGTCAGGAGATTATCGCGTGCAGCATGAAACGCGGCTCGGCCAAGCAGTTTAAGCGCAACGACAAGAAATACAAACGCCTGTCGGAACACATCGGTTTGATCCCGCTCATCTACGTGTCGCCTGCCGACACCACGCTCATCGAGGGCAGCAGCGACATCCGTCGCCACCTGCTCGACATGGTGATTGCCCAATTCGACTATACTTACATCGACGCGCTGAACAGATACAACCGCGCTCTGCTACAGCGGAATGCGCTACTCAAAGACGAGCACGCCGCCGAACAGATGGAACTGCTGGAAATTCTGGAAATGGAAATGGCTCAGCAGGGTGAAAACATTTATCAGAAACGTGCGGCCTTTGTCGATGAATTGATACCAGTGTTTCAAAACATTTATACCCAGATATCCGGCCAAAGCGAAACAGTATCGCTACAATACCTCTCCCACTGCACCCGTGGGCCGCTGCTCGAAGTGATCCAGCGCGACCGGATGAAGGATATGGCTGTGGGCTATTCGCTCCATGGCATTCACCGCGACGACCTGGAAATGCTCATCGACGGATTCCAAATGAAGCGCGAAGGCAGTCAGGGACAGAACAAAACCTACGCGCTGGCACTGAAACTGGCGCAATTTGAATTTCTCAAGCGCACCTCATCGGCCACTACCCCACTGCTGCTGCTCGACGATATTTTCGACAAGTTAGATGCCCACCGCGTGGAGCAAATCGTTGAACTCGTTGCCGGAGAGCAATTCGGACAGATATTTATCACCGATACCAATCGCGAACACCTGGATCAAATTCTATCCAGAAGCCACTCCGATCACAAACTCTTCACAGTGGAAGCAGGAAACATCACTGAAAGGACAGCCCATGTTTAACAAGAAAGCACGCTCCTTCAGCGACCTTGTACGAGAACATTTACGCGAACAAGGATTGGAGACGCCCCTCCTGCAGCGGCGCCTCATTGAAGCATGGGAAACCGTGCTCGGCCCAACCATCAACGAATATACGGGCGAGCGGTTCATAAAGAACCAGACACTCTTCGTGAAAATCACCAATCCGGCACTGCGGCAGGACCTCACCATGATGCGTACGCAACTTGTGCAACGGCTGAACAGTGCCGTCGGCTCACAAGTAATTGCCGAAGTAAAAATCTATTAGACCGCCACACCATGAAACTCTCTGTGATAATTCCTATCTACAACACTGCATCCACACTGCGCCAATGTGTGGAAAGTGTGACGCGGCAAAGTGTTGAGAACATGGAAATCATCCTCGTCGATGATGCTTCACCCGACGGTGCAGGCCGGCTGGCCGAGGAATTGGCCCAAACAGACAAGCGCATCCGTGTGCTCAGCATCCCCCACAGCGGTCTCAGCGAGGCCCGTAATGCCGGAATCAGAGAGGCAACTGGCGAGCTTATCACCTTTGTGGATAGCGACGATGAGATAGCCGACCAGCAATTTGATTTCTTCCTATCGCTCTTCGACAGCCACAAACAGCATATCGACATATTGGAATATCCAGCCAAAAGAGATTGCGGCTGGGGCTATTTACCAAAGAAAACTGCAGCCTACTTTACTACCCCGGCGCAATACTGGCTGCAAACGCGAGGCTGGGAACACTGCTATGCTTGTAACAAGATATTCCGACGCGAGATTTTCGACCAAGAAAAGTTTCTGGCAAACATCCATTTTGAAGATGTAGAATTCATGAGCCGATTGCTGACGAAGCCCCTAAACATTTTCGTATCTCAGCGCGGGCAATACCTCTATCATGACAACCCAAACGGCATTACACATCGGGCCGACGCAAACGACTTGAAACAACTCTACGAGTGGAACCTCCGGGCCTACAATATCATCCCTACGGCTGCACATTTTGAACAGATACTCAATATCGCTCTCGACATTTTCCGTGCCTCTGGCGAACTGATTGAGCTACCCGAAAAGAGATACTGCAGAACAATTAAACAACTTTTGCTTAACGCATTGGGCTTTAAGCGTTTATGCAAACTACACAAAGCCATTATAAAATGATATTTATCTCGTTCATCATACCTGTTTACAACACGCCAAAGGAATTGTTGGAACGCTGCTTGCAAAGCATTCGCGCCCTACCGTTGGAACCCAATCAGCGCGAGATAATCATCGTTGACGACGGGTCGGATGCCCCATACAATGTGAGTGATGCCAAAGTGATTCGACAAGAACACCAAGGGGTGAGCCAAGCACGCAATGAAGGTATGAAACACGCACAGGGAACTTACATCCAATTCATTGATGCCGACGACGAACTCGCACTCAACCACTATCGTGCCGTGCTCATCACATTGTGGAAAAAGCAACCAGATATACTGGCATTTGCTTTCAATACTGCTCATCGCCGGCCAAGACCTTGGGGTATCAGTAGCGGAACACACTATCTCCGACATTACAACATTTTCGGTTCAGTTTGTGCATACACCTTTCAGCGGCAACTCATCCAAAATTACACCTTTAATCCACAACTCTCATACGGCGAAGACGAAGAGTTCACGGCCAAGGTCCTGCTTGATTCTAAGCGACTGATAGTCATGGACCGCCCTGCCTATTTCTACCACAAAACAAAGTCTTCTGTCACAGCCCAACATAATGCCGAGGCCATTCAGCAACGACTCAACGACACCTTTGCAGTGATTCGCAATCTTGATTGGTATCTCTACCACCTCGAAGGTGCGCAATATAAAGCCCTGCAGCGGCGCATCCGGTGCTTGGCCTGCGACTATCTGCACAACACGAAACGACTCATTGCAAATAAAAAAGAGCGCAAAGCTGCCCTGGAACAGGCAAGAGAACAGCTCCGCAGCCTAAGTCTCTATCCCCTGCCTCTCAAGTTTTACTCGCTGAGATACCTGCTCACGGCCCTCCGCGGCTAAAATCCCCACCTCATTCTTCAATCCAATATATATGAAAATACTCCTTCTTGGCGAATACAGCAACGTGCATTGGACACTGGCCGAAGGGCTTCGGGCTCGCGGACACGAAGTGCTCGTGGTGTCGAATGGCGACTTCTGGAAAAATTATCCACGCGATATTGATGTTTCGCGCACACCAGGCAAACTGGGCGGGGCTATGCTTTTTCTAAAAATCCTGTATCTTTTGCCACGCCTGCGAGGATTCGATATTGTGCAGCTAATCAATCCAATGTTCTTTGAATTGAATGCTGAACGCCTGTTTTTTATCTATCGGTATCTAAAGAAACACAACCGACGTGTTGTGCTTGGCGCCTTGGGCATGGACACATTTTGGGTGAAAGCCTGCGTGGAAAAAAAATTTATGGAGTACAGCGATTTCAACATTGGTTCAGAACTGCGCCAAGATCCGATAGCCATAATTGAGCGAAACGACTGGATTGACACAGAGAAGGAAAGACTCAACACGCTGATTGCCCAAGAGGCTGACGCCATAATAGCTGGTATCTACGAAAACTACAAGGCCTACGAGTTCTATTTTCCCAAACGGCTGCACTTCGTTCCCTACCCTATTCACATACCTGAAAGCACGGCCGCGAAGATGCACCGGAAAGTGAAAGTGATGATTGGCATCAACAAAACACGCTCCGTCTATAAAGGCACAGATATCATGTTGCGTGCTGCGCAGAAGGTTAACCAACAATATGCCGACCTGATGGAACTGCAGGTGGTAACAAATGTACCTTTTGCACAGTATCAACAAATGGTGGCCGACTGTGACATTTTGCTCGATCAGCTCTATAGTTACACTCCAGCCATGAATGCGCTAATGGCCATGAGCAAAGGTGTGGTTGTGGTAGGCGGTGGCGAAGAGGAGCATTATGCACTCATGAACGAGCCCACGCTGCGGCCTATAGCGAATGTGAAGCCCACAGAGGAAAGCGTCAGCGAAGTGCTCACCGACCTGATTCTGTCGCCAGCCAAGCTGCTGAAGATGAAGACCGAGAGCATAGAATACATAAAGCGCCACCACGATTACCTACACGTGGCAGCGCTATATGAGCAGATTTATAAAGAATAATTACTTTACTTCGCGGTCTTGAATGGCTTTACCTGAGCCCCACGCTGTACCAACTTTTTCGCCAACTACGCGATAAGCATTTTCCGAAGAATCGAAAACAACGGGCTGCAACTTGCTGAGGTCGATTTTTCCCTCTTCGTTCAAGATGCTTTCATCAGCACTCATGTTGACAACTTCTCCCACAACGCGGGTTTCTTTCAGGCTTGTTTCTTCAATTTCCACCACCTTACACTCCAGCGTGAGTTTGTATTCATTGATGATAGGAGCATCAACATTTGGACTCTTGGTAATGGTGAAACCTGCTTTCTTCACTTTGTCGGGCGCATCGTTGGCCGAAACGATTCCGAAATAATCGCTTTGAGCCACATCATCTTTTGTGGCGAAGCTCACGGTGAACGCTTTTTTCAGCCGGATGTTTTCAGTTGTTTTATGCTCAGACAGGTTGAAGCAGATATGCTTAGGTCCACATTGGCCGCCCCATGCAGCCATCATCACGTCGGGGTTTTCGTCTTTATCCCAAGTGGCAATCATGATGGCAGGCAGCGGTGTAATCACTGCTTCACCTGCAAAATTCTTGCGGCCTTCAACTTGTTTCACTTCTATGGTTTCTTTTTGTGGGTTTTCGTTCACATTTTCGTTGCCCTGCTCTTTGTTTCCACAGGCAACAACCAGCAAAGTGCATGTTAAAAGCAAGCTGATTTTCTGAATACTTTTCTTCATGAATTTAATATCTATATTACGGTTATTTGCATTATTGTTTTTCCATGGCCTCCTCAGCAAAGGAGAGCGGCATCAAGTCGCGCACGGTATCAATCAAATAAACGCCACGCTTGCCATAGAGCAGCACACGCATGGGTTTCTTATAGCGGTCTTCCATTTCGAGCATTACTTGCCGGCAGGAGCCACACGGCGTCACGGGGTCGAGCGTAAGTTCGCCCTGCGGATTCTTGGCCGAGATGGCTATCACATCTATCGACAACTCTGGATGAGCCACTTGTGCGGCAAAGATGGCAGTGCGCTCGGCACAAAGGCCCACTGGGAACACTGCATTCTCCTGATTGGCTCCCAGCACAATTTCGCCGTTCTGCAAACGGATGGCAGCCCCTACGGAGAAATGGCTATACTTGGAATAAGACCGTGAGGTTGAGTCGATGGCGCATTGCACCAATTCGCGATCTTCTGGCGAAAGTTCGTCCATCTGAGCGAACTTCATCTTGATTTGAAGGTTAATGTCTTTCATATAGAGCTAGGTTTATTCTTCTTTTGGAACATACTGAAAAGCACCGAGATCGGGAGCATCTCCGCGCGCAAGTCCTGTACGGTCAATGGCGGGACAGGTTTCTATATTTGCCTTACCGCGTGCCGTACTGTTCTCTGCCAACGAGAAATCGTAGATCAGATTTTCAGTATCGAACTCGAGGAAATGGTGGTAAGAGCCAAAATCTGCATCGGTGATATCTTCCAGTTCCGTATCGACAAAGTTTGCCTGTTCGCTCTCGGCTGGCGCCACGGTACGCAGCAGGCAGTTTTCAAAGCGATAGTTGAAATCGTTGCCGTTGTCCTGGCGGTTGCCCATCACCACATCGTCGGCATAGCCTGTGATGAGCGAGTTCTGACAAAGCATCTGGACGAGAGCGTTGTTGCCATTGGAGAACCGCAGCGCTGCGCCCCGATTGGCGTCGAGCGGATAGAACTGAGCCAGTGTGGAGCCATTCACCGTGGCGCTGCCGCCATCGACAAAGAGACAATCGTTCAGCGTATTGCTGATTTGTGTGTTCACCAAAGATATGTTCGCACCAACGGAGAGGAGCCCATAGCCCTGACAGTTGTGAATGGTCACCTGTTCGAGCGCAAGATGCTGCGCCTGGGTATCGGTGGGCTGATCGACAATGATGCCGTCGAAGGTACTGTGAATGTCGGTATAGGTCAGGCGGTTGCCGACTGATGAATCCGAGAAATGCAGCCCCCGCCATTGTCCTGGCACGCGATCGTAAGGCAGATAGTCGAACATATTGTCGATTCGCTGACCGCGCAGGATTACATTCTGTTCGGCCGTACCCTCGCATATAAGCGTTCCGTTGACATTGATGCCGGCATCGCTATCGAAGTAGAGCGTGGTACCAGCGGCGATGGTGAGCGTTGTATTTTCTGCCACGGTAATGTTTTCTTTCACAAGCATCGGTTTCTCCGAACTGATGGTGGTGTTGGCCGTTATATTATACGACGGCACTTCCACGGCATCCCACACGCTGGCAGTCAGCGGCAATCGCTGCGTGGTGCCACCAGAAAGCGAGAAAATCAGGTCGTCGGTAATGGCCACGGGCTCATCGCTGCCGGAGGGATAACTGGTCAGTTCCACAAACACACGGATGCTGTCGCCCGAAGCAATTTCCACATCCTGCACGCGGTAGCCACTGGTTGGACCGAGATACCAACCGTCAACATTCACGCGGAAACCGGTTTGATTGCCTTGGGCCAAGCGAATCTCGCTGCATACGATGCCTTCGTCTGTAGGGTTATAGATCCAAATATCTTTGCGAGCCGAAGGAACGCCGGCGAAAACTGTGCCTAAATCAACTTGCTCTACGCCAAAAACGAGTGTTCTATTGCCGGCTGGCCCATACGAATCGGTGGATGAGCAGGCCGTCAGCATGGAACAAACGACAAACAAAACAAGCGGCAGGCGCTTCAGCACACAGGGGCGGAAGCGTGAGGCAAGCAGAGATATATTATTTTTCAACATTCTTGAGCGGTAATTATCTTATAAGATAAACGCGGCAAAATTGTTTTTATTGCATCGCTTGAAATGATTCCATTGAAGCGGACTTTTCGGGGTGAATTTCAAAAGCATAGCTTTTAGGTGGCAAAAGCATAGCTTTCAGGCCGCAAAAGCATAGCTTTCGGAGGATAAAAGCATAGCTTTTGGAAAACGCGAGTTCAGTGTTTTGTAATCATCAGAGTTTCAACGAGTTGTGCAAGGTCGATATTTTTGAAGTTCGGACACGTCAGATGGCATCGGTCTTTAATCACTTCGGCGGGCAGCGAAGTGGTCAGTCCGACCACGTGTGTGCCGGCATCCCACGCCGATTTCAGGCCGTTCAGACTGTCTTCGAAAGCAATACACTGTTCAGGTTTCAGCCCCAAGCGCGCCGCACCGACCAGATAGCACTCGGGGGCAGGCTTGCTCTCGTGGAAATCTTCCGACGAAAGCACAAAATCCACCAACGAGCGCAATTCGGGATGCTGTCGATAGACGCTCTGCATCTTGGGCTGATTGCTGCTGGTGACCACACACGACTGGTATCCAGCGCGGCGGATGCTTTCGGCAAATTCAACAAATCCTTCCACCCAAGGCATTGGCATATCGCGCTCAAAGGCATTCAGCTCAGCCGTGATGCGCTCTTGCACGGAAGGATCGGGGAAGAAACGATTATATATCTCAGTAAGCGTCTGGCCCTTTATCTTCCGAAAAAGCTCAGGCTCTGAAGGGAAGGCGCGACGCATCTGGTCGCCCCAAAACTGATCGTAGCCGGATTCTGTATCGATTATAACCCCGTCAAGATCAAAAAGAAATCCTACTGTTTGATGTTCCATATCTCGGCAAAATTACGAATACTCAGGCGAAATGCCAAGAATAACGGCCGTTTCTTCTAAAAAAAACAGAAACCAAGCCCTCATCGCCCATCGAAAGAAAAACTTAAAAAGCGTTTTTTCTTGCCTGTGGCTTCTTGCTTCTTTTCACAAAATTTTGTTTACCTTTGCAACCAAATGGACGAAATACTAAAATACTTCCCGCATCTGACTGCAGAGCAGCAAGAACGCTTTGCTGCACTGGATGCGCTCTATCGCGACTGGAATGCGAAGATCAACCTGATTTCGCGCAAGGACATTGACGCGCTGTACACCCACCACGTGCTCCACTCGTTGGCCATCGCTAGGCAGATCCAATTCAAGGCAGGTAGCCGGATACTTGACTTGGGCACCGGCGGCGGATTTCCGGGCATTCCCCTGGCCATTCTCTTCCCCGAATGCCAATTCCGACTGATCGACGGTACGGGTAAGAAAATCCGCGTAGTGCAAGATGTGGCCGAAAAGCTGCAACTAAACAACGTGGAAGCCATTCATCGGCGCGGCGAGGAAGAAAAAGACCTGTTCCACTTTGTCGTATCGCGCGCCGTGATGCCATTGCCCGACTTGGTGAAACTGGTACGCAAAAACATCAGTCGCGAACAAATCAACCCACTGCCCAACGGCATCATCTGCCTGAAAGGCGGCGACCTGCAAGCCGAATTGCAACCATTCCGCAAAAATGCCGAAGCATTGGAAATTCACCAATGGTTCAAAGATACATGGTTCAAGCAGAAATACGTGATTTATCTCCCGCTATAGTCTCAAGCATCAAGTCATCAAACCAATGCTTAAAATACAATCATTTACTTTCAATCCACTCAGCGAAAACACCTATGTCGTAAGCGACGAGACCAAGCAATGTGCCATCATCGACTGCGGCGCATATAACTCCGAAGAGCAGGACATACTCTACAACTATGTTAAGGACGAGCAGCTGAACCCCGTTGCCCTCCTTTCCACACACGGTCACTTCGACCATAATCTCGGCACCGCCTTCGCTGCAGAGCAATACAACCTCACTTTGCAACTGCACAGCCGCGACCAGGCTCTCTACGAACAGATGGACGAACAGCTGCGACAGCTGGGTTCCACGAGTTGGATTACGCTTAAGAAAGTCACTCCGGCATATTTCGACGACGATTTCAAAATCAGCATAGGCAATCACTTGTTTGAAATCATCCCAACACCTGGCCACACAAAGGGGAGCGTCTGCTTCTATTGTCACGAAGAAAAAGCGCTTTTCTCAGGCGACACACTTTTCCAAGGCACTATCGGCCGCACCGACCTGCCTTTCGGTTCTATGTTTCAGATGACCAACTCGCTGCGCCGGCTCTGCCAACTGCCCGACGAAGTGCAAGTCTATCCCGGACACGGCCCGCAAACAAGCATCGCACTTGAATTGTCGTCCAATCCCTTCCTCGACAGATAAGTGCGAAAAATGAAATCAGCAAATGGTTAAATCGACAAATCGAGACATCAGCAACTTGCCAGAGCGCATCATTCTGGGCATCGACCCGGGCACCAATGTGATGGGTTATGGCGTGCTGCGCACTATAGGAAACAAAGCCGAAATGGTGTGCATGGGAGTGATTGACCTCAGAAAGACCGGCGATATGTACTTTCGGCTGGGCCATATCTTCGAGCGCATCACGGGCATCATCGAGGCTTATAAGCCAGACTATATGGCCATCGAAGCCCCTTTCTTTGGAAAGAACGTGCAGTCAATGCTCAAACTCGGACGCTCGCAGGGCGTAGCCATCGCTGCTGCCATACAGCGTCAAGTGCCCATCCACGAATATGCGCCTCTGAAAATCAAGTTGGCCATCACTGGCAATGGCGCCGCAGCAAAGGAACAAGTGGCCGATATGCTACGGCGGATGCTACACCTCGAGAAAGAGGAGATGCCAAAATTTCTTGATGCCACCGATGCACTGGCAGCTGCCTATTGCCATTTCCTTCAGTTGGGCCGACCCGAGACCACTGCAAGTCACCTGTCGTGGAAAGACTTGGCACGCAAACAAGGTAAACTTTAGCACCACCCGACCACGATCCACAAAGCGAGAATTCGAGAACACCAAACGAATCATACAACAAACGAATAATTACTATAATGAAAAAGTTCATCTTACTGATTATCACCGCACTATGTTTGGCGCAAACAATCAGTGCGCAAGAGATTTTTCAAGAAGTAACGACCATCATGGAAAAGAACAAGACGGCCAAATTCGACACTAAAAAATCGCTGCAGGAACGTAAATTGGCCACGTTCAAATACGATGCCATCTACTATCTCATCATGAAAGCAGCCGAGGCCGACTCGTTCACCGAGCGTCAACTGGGCGAACAGGTAAGCGCCATGATTGACTATGTGAATTTATTTATTGGCAGGCTCAGTCAGGAAACAAAGAAATCGCGCCGTGAAGTAGTCGTTGCACTATTCAAGAAATACACACTTGAGAACGCGCTCTTCCACGACATGGACAAAGAAGTGGTCTATGGATACGTGGACAATGAAAATTTCCTTACTCAATTTTCGCTCGACACCAATTGGGTGAAAGCACTCGAAGAAGTGCAAAAAGTATATAAATGATTCAGAGCGAGGCAAGCAGACGGTCGCAAGCGGCCTCTACCAATTGCACCACGCTAAAGAAATCCTCGCGCGAACCATAGTAAGGATCAGGAATATCAGGTCTGGCCAGTTCCTTGGGAAGGAAACTGGCCAGCTTTTTTATTTTATCTCGGTCAGCATCTGTACGGGCTTGCGCCGATACATCAGAGAAGTTTTCATCATCCATGACAAAGATAAGGTCGAAGCGCTGAAAGTCTTGCGGAGAGAACTGGCGCGCACGAGAGGTTAGCTGATAGCCTCGCCGGGCAGCAACCTCACGCATACGATGATCGGGCAGCTGACCAACATGCCAACCGCCTATGCCGGCCGAGTCGATATAGAATTCTGATGCCCTACCCTGTTCGGCCGCTTTCTGCTGCAGCACACCTTCGGCCAAGGGGCTTCGGCAGATATTGCCCAGGCAGACAAATAAAATTTTTATGGGTTGCTTGCTACTCATGAGGCTACTCGGTTATTCGTTTTCGGTGGCATCGGCAGTGAGTTCATCTATCGACAAGTTGGCATCGGGCAAGGGATATTTTGCATTTTCCTTAACGCCCAAGTCCTTCAACTGCAACGCTTTCTGCGTGATACTCTGCCGACCCGTATAAGCCTTGTTGGCCACATCGTCGTACGAACGGCGCAAGGCATTGATCTGATCGTCCATCTTCTGGAATTTCGCATAGAAATCGCCTACGCGTTTGAGCAACTCTTCGGCCAGTTCATAGACTTTCTTTTGGTTTTGCGTCTGCTGATACTGCCGCCACGCCATCTGAATCATCTTCAGAATGGCCATGAGGTTCTGCTGGCCCGTGATGAATACCCGCTTGTCGAAAGCCTCAGCCCAGAGATATTTATCGGTTTGCAGCGCCAACTGCAGAGCACCATCGTTCGGCACGAACATAATGACGAAGTCAATAGTTTGCCGCGGCGGGGCTACATAATCGTTGTAGTTCTTCTTTGCCAGTATATTCACATTGCTGCGTATGCTCTTCACCAGTTCGTCGGCATATCGCTTGCGCAAGTCTTCCTGTGTCGTATTGACATATTTATAATAAGCATCTATCGACATTTTCGAGTCGATAATCACATCTTCATTGTTCGGATAGTGGACAATCACATCAGGCTTCATCTGCTGACCGGTATCAACGTTATGCAGAGGCTGCCCACTTTCATCGCGAAGAATCTGCTGCACATCGTAATCAATCGTCTCGCGCAAGCCGGCCATCTGCAATATATCGGTAAGCATCCGTTCGCCCCACAAGCCCTGAGCCTGATTGCCGCCGCGCATCACATTGGTCAGGCGCGTGGCCGTATCGTCAATTTTCTGTGTTTGTTCGGCCATCGATTTCAGTTGCTGCGACAGCGAGGCGGTGCTCTGTGCCGTGGAGGTATTGGTCTTGTCGATAGCATCCTGCAATTTACCGAGATGTTCTTTCAGGGGTGCAGTAATCACGGAGATTGACTCAACATTCTCCGACTTCAACCGCTGCTGCGTCTTTTCCAGCACCGTGCCGGCAAGGTTGACAAATTGTTCTTGCACCGTGCGCAACTGCTCCTGGAAGCGCTCCTCACGCTGTTGCTCCATCAGTGCAGCCTTCTCGCGTTCGTTTTCAACTTGCACTGACAGAATATCGCTCTTCGACCGCAAAGCCACTATCTTGCGCATCAATACGATATAAGCGGCAGCGCCCCCCAAGAGGAAGCCCACCAGAAAAATTAAAATCATGCTTATTGTTTCCATCTCGACAAATGTACGCAGTTTTTTTGTGAAAACGAGATTTTCTATCTTCTTTTTTGATTATTCCAAAAAATATCTTACTTTTGCATCCGCTATCTGAAAAGGAAAGCATTTTATTGATTAGGAGAGGTGCTCGAGTGGTTGAAGAGGCACGCCTGGAAAGCGTGTAACCGGCAAAACCGGTTCGCAGGTTCGAATCCTGTTCTCTCCGCAAAGCGACAGAAGAGGATTCAAAGCTTTGAGGAAAAAAGCGAATCCTGTTCTCTCCGCAAAGCGACAGAAGAGGATTCAAAGCTTTGAGGAAAAAAGCGAATCCTGTTCTCTCCGCAACTCGGGGCTTTTTGCGTGTTTTGCAGTCAACTCAAAACTTCTTGCCAAAGACGATGAAGACAAAAGTCTTGACAAGGATTTTCAAATCGAACCACAGCGACTGATGTTCCAGATAATAAAGGTCAAGCTCCAAGCGCCGGAGCATCTTCTCCATCGTGTCGGTATAGCCATTGTAGAGCGTGGCATAAGACGTCACACCAGGCCGCAACTGATAAAGCAATTCGTAACGTCCATCACGCTCCATGATTTTATCAATAAAATATTTTCTCTCCGGCCGCGGACCAATAAAAGCCATATCCCCCTTCACCACATTCCACAACTGCGGCAGCTCGTCCAGATGATGTTTACGCAAAAAATTCCCTACTCGTGTCATCCGAGTCTCGTTTTCATGTTTATAGAGTTCTGGACCATTCTTTTCAGCATCAACTACCATGCTGCGAAATTTATATATATGAAATGGTTTTCCACGAAATCCGATGCGTTCTTGGCTAAAAATGACAGGCTGCCCGTCTTCCAGCAGGACGAGAACAGCGATGATGAGAAATAACGGAGAGAATATAATCAAACAAACGACAGAAATGAAAAAGTCAACAAAACGCTTGATACAGCGTTCAAACTTATTCATCCCGTCAACAATGTATTCGTCTTCCAGTTCTGTCATTATAGATTTTCTTTGTTTTTTTAAGAAATAAGTTGATTATGCTCCTAAATAACGGCAGAATGTTGATTTTATTATAAAGCGTAAATATTTTTATTGAAGATGGCCCGACTTTCGCTGAGATTGCTTATATCCATAATTTCCAAAGGGCACGGATTGCATAACTGACGTAGCAGAAACAGGAATAGGGCAATGATAGGTGTTCTATGTTGCGATAGATGTTCCACTGCCATGAAAGGATGGATATCTTCTTTGATGTCACTGATGACTCATGCAAACGATAAAAGGCAGTGACGGAATCTGTATTTCGAGCCAGATAACCTCGTTTGAGTATTTGGAGCCACATGGCATAGTCCTCATGGTGAATATCGAGAATTTTCACTGTTCCTACTTTCTGCCGGTCGTAGATTCCTGTAAGATTCCCTATAACGTTACCATAGAGCAATCGCCGATAATCGCACGTATGAGGTGCCCGCACCACACGTCCCCTTCTTTCTCCCGTCGATGAAATCTTCTCATAGTCAGAATACACCACTGCGACATTGGAATGGTTAAACAATGGTAATTGCTCACTCAGTTTTTCGGGCTGCCATACATCGTCGCTATCAAGAAAGGCGATGTATCTTCCTCGTGCCTGTTGAAGCGCATAGTTGCGGGGCGACGAGGGCATGCCTGTACGACATTCGTTGAAAAAGAGGTGTATGCGCGAATCGTGCCTACCGAATTCTCTTACAATATCGGGTGTATTGTCTGTGGAGCCGTCGTCAACAACGAGCAGTTCCCAGTCGGTATAGGTCTGGTGTATGACTGATATAATTGCTTCGCCTATATATGCAGCGGAGTTATATGTAGGCATTATGATGGATACCAATCCATCGGTGAAAGTTTTTCCCGTATCAACGTTATTATTCACTATTCAAATCTTTATTTTATGGGAGTGAGTGTTAATTCATTTAGTACAAACTACATAGCAACTTTACTCTGCGTTCCGCCTCATGCTAAGGCTGTAATACAGATCAGGTGCTATGATGTTAAGGCAACGGGCAAAGATAACAAAAAAGAATTTCATGCGGTTATAGCGACTCATGAATATCAGGATGTCGCGTATGGAGTGCAAGGGTGATGAAAAGTAAGCCCACCTCTGCCTTATCGTCATGGCAACAATTTTTTTATGTTCCTGCTCCTCATTGTCGTGGTCGTTGTCGCATCTTCCGCATATCTTACCTGTGACAAGTACAGGGAATCCTTTGCGAGCAGCATCGATGCCATAAGCCCAGTCAGCACAACTGTGATGGTATCTGTCGCATAAAATACCAATCTTGTTGACTACATTCTGACTAACGAGCAAGATGTTTGCGTTTGTCATAAGACATTCCTGAGGGTTGCCGGTAGGAAGAATACTTGTCGATTTTCCGAAAATTCCGCGGGCATAACGCTTGCCGCCGTATGTAATTTCGCGACCATCCATACTGCTCACTATACCTGCATAGACACCACCTTTGCCGTATGTGTGCAGGGCGTAATAGTGGGTGCGCAGAAGTTCAATGAGTGAATCCTCGAGGAACACCGTGTCGTCGTTGATGAGCAGATAGAAATCCCAAATTGAGTTGTCACTCATGGCCGAGTGCCACGCAAGTCGCATGCCTCCTGCCCAGAACAGGTTGCCGTTGCCTGGCACAATGCGCATATCCCGATTGGAGAAGTTGGCCAACACATCGGCAGCAGTGCCGTCGGTGCAGTTGTCGTCAGTCAGGTACAGACGTACCACCACCTTTCTGCTTTCACTATCATTATAATTGTCAACAGCAGTGAAAAGTGTGCGTAGAGCAGCAAGAGTCTTTTCCTTGCGATTGTGACATGTGACGAGGACTGCAATATTATAAGGTTGATTATCCATGTTTTGTCGTTATAGTTTAGGCGAAGAGTTGGTCTAACTTACCGAGGGTGTTACCTTCGGAAAAGGCATTCTTCGCAAACTCGTATGCTGCGTCGGTGTATTGTTGTCTCAGGGAAGGGTCTTTCAGCCGTTGCAGCCCCTTGAGTATTGCATCACTGTCGGCTGGCGGAATAACGATACCCGATACACCATCGTGTATGGTCTCGGTATTTCCGCCCACACTGGTGACCAGTGCAGCACAACGCATGTTGACTGCTTCAAGCAACGCCATCGAGTGATTCTCGTTGAGCGTGGCAAAGAGAAAAATGTCGGCATCGCGCAGCAACTCACACACGTCATCGCGATTTCCCAGCAAGTACAGCCGCTCATTTACGATTGCTCCGGCACATTGCTTGCGATATTCTTCCAGGTAGTCGCCATCGCCAATAATAACAAATACAAGACTGTCATCACAGCATTTGTTGATGGCATCTATAATATAGGCATGGCCTTTCCGATCGGTCACGCGCCCAACTGTTGTCACGATGGTTTTATCGGATGGTATGTTCAGCATGTCGCGCAATTTCCCCTTTGATATGCCCTGCTCATCAATATTGGGGAAGGTGTTGTAAATAACTCCACTATTGGCTCCTTTGCGACAGCACTTCAGAGCGCCCACGATATTTTGTTCCGACAGGCACACCGTGAATACTTTATCGGCAAGGAAAACTTCAATAGGCTCTATCACGTATTTCAGAATTGTGCGGCGAAGTGTGCGTTCGGGCACATCCCAGTCGGAACCATGTACAGAAAGAACGATGCGTTTGACATTGGAAAACTTTGCCGCAAGGGTCATGAGAAACCCTACATACTGTAGTCCGCTAATATAGATACAATCTGCATGCTGGGCATTGATAAGTCTGGCATAATGGTGCACAAACCATATAGCCTTAATGGGATTATATCCGCAACCGCCCTGTTGACTGATTCTCACAAATCTGTATTTTCTTGCAAGATAGGAGCGCTCTATGCGGTCTAGCACGGTGTTCGGTCCGCCAATGTTGTATTGTATGTCGTGAAGCAATATCTTTCTCATTCCGTAATCTCCTCATTTGTTGTCAAACTTACCGTTTTCTTAGTCTGCTGCTCATAGTATGCCTCGCTGTGAGCTGCAACGAGCATGAAGAATGAAATAAGCCAGATAGCATTATAGAACACAAAGAAGAACCCATCAAGAGCATATAACAACCCAAAGGTGAAGAACGCGAAATACATCTTGTCCCCACTCTGCCGGTATCTTCGCCATTGTCTGATCGTAAACACGAGCATCAGCGAGGTATAGAGCAACATGCCGATAAGCCCCAAGTCGGCGAAAGCTTCAAGGTAAGAGTTGTGTGCAATTTCCCTTCGGTCAGAAACTCCTTGAAAGTTTGCGCTACCTATTCCAAGGGGGAAATGATCCACACCCACCTCTATGGCATTTTCTATAAGGCCGAATCGAGTGTCTTCAGTAATGTTTATTTCAGCCCTCTGTTTGAGGAAACTGTCGTTATATGCCTTTTCTACTTGTCCAGATGCTGCTATCAAACAGATTAAGACAATGATGCAGAAAAGGACTTTACTTTTTACAGATACCCCCTTGATGAAGCGTATATAGATGAGCATGGCATAGAGGGGCAGCTGAATAATAAGTACTTGCCTAGAGGCTGTCAGTAGAGCAACACCGAATGACATAGGGAACATCACCCAGAATGCGATTGTCCACAAAAAACGCAACGTTTTGTGTTCCACTATTTCGCTGAGAACATAGCAAAGGAACGAGAAATAAAATGTGTAGTATGCAAGAGTGTTGGCATTGAGGTTCTCATCGTTCAGACGGTCGCTATTATCAGTCATGAACACGAGGATGTGGTGCGCCGCATAGTTCCATGCACTAATATACAGCAGTACCCATACAAAATAGAGGTATGGCGCGTTACTCAGTTTCCGACCTTGTATGGAGACGACGTATGACAGCAGGTACGCTCCAAGCAGTGCATGCAACTCAAGACTCGCCAATTCTTTGTTGTCGGCCCATAGATAGGCTATGCAGTCCCATACAAACAGCAGGTATAGAATCTTTTCGTACACATTCATACGAAAGCCTTTGTTCGCCAGCGTGCTCAACAGGAATGCTATAGGTAGCGCTATATAGAGTCCGACCTTATTGGCCGTTTCTGAAAGCAAGCTGAACATGGCTGCAATCCACATCATGACAATGCTAATACCGCTGAACAGGTTGGGGGCGATGTATCTTATTCTCTTTATTCTCATTTTTATCAGGGGTATCTGATTACTGAGCCACGGCATAGGGATGCCTTACATTAAAAAAGGTATGTAACGGTGCAAAGCATAACCTTATCATAAATGGGCGGTTCATCCTTACTGACTGGTAGCGCATCATTGTATATTTCACTTTAAGAATTTGTTGCATAATGCTTCTTCGTAGGGAGCACATGAAAAGCAACTAATATATACATCATTTTATAATATGTCGGTATTCTTCTACTTAATATAAATTTCAGTAAGGGCATCTCTTTACACACTTTATTCCATTCTTTTCTACATTCCTTCAAATACAATACGTTATATAAATGATATACACTTGCAAAACGTAAATATGATTTTGCGAAGGCTTTATCTTTAACTACCAACTGCCCTGCATCTATAATCCCGATTAACCTATCAACATTCCCTTTCATTAGTTCATAATTCCGTTTACATTTTGCTACTGTTTTTGCTTGGGTAATGGAGTCTTTGTTGTACCAATAATTGTAATAATCCTTAGGAATATAAGCTATATTTTTACAATGCGAGAATAATTGAAAGAAAGTCAACATATCCTCACCCATGGTTCCTTCAGGAAATATTATTTTATTGTAGCAAGTATTTCTGAACATTTTGTTGCATAGAGACCAAGAATCCCTTTGAAACAAGCAATTTTCTGTAAACTCTTTAATATCCGCAAAATGACATCCTATTACTATGGTTCTGTTATCCTCTGTGACTTTTGCAAAATCACACACCACCACATCTGCATCTGCTTCCTTCGCCTTCTCATACATAGCACGATACATATCCTTATCCACCCAGTCGTCTGAGTCGCAATGTACCACATACTCGCCCGTGGCATTCAGCACTCCCCATTTTCTTACCGCAGGCAGTCCAGAGTTCTGCTCCATTCTATGAATCCTCACCTGCCTCTTCCGCTGCGGATATTCTTCCAAAACGGAGTATAGTATCTCCATGCTCATGTCTGTTGTGCAGTCGTCAACAAACAGATACTCAATGTTGTCCAGCGTCTGTTCGAACAAACTCCTCACACAACGTTCAATATATTCCTCAACTCCATACACGGGGACTATAACACTAACTTTTGCCATTTTTGTTGAATCTATTAATCTGTGCTGAACATGTTTATGCGAAAAAGGTTTTTATTGCACGTTGCAGGGTTACTGCACGGTTATATGCTACAGTGATAATGGAAATCTTCATGCTTTTGTGGAATTACGAATTGTCAGCTTACTACGAATAAATTGTAGAATCGTTTGCCGCTCACCATTATTGAGCAACACAAAAAAGAACAGTGGTATAGCCACAGCGCAATCAATGACACACAGGCATATCAATCTGATGAATGACTGTGGCAAGAGTGTTTTTACAGCCGCAGGAATTATGGGCATGATTATGGCCATGATAAGGCACGGCAATAATACGCCCAACAGATATGCTCTGATATTGAACGGGAAATAATGATGTGTTATGATGAGACACGCTGACTGTAGGAGAATTGAAAATACTATGGTGATGACAAAAGAACTTATTGCATCGAAACCCATGTGCAGGAATATATAACAACATGGCAGCAAACAGACGTTGATGATAGTGCTCGCAATCTCATAATGTTTTATGCGTCCCGTGGCCATGGTGAGCTGTGTACATGGAGTGTTAAGAGTGCAGATTACAGCATCGATAATCATTAAAATGGAGAATATACCTGTATTGGACGGCACACTATCGCCGAGCCATAGATGCAGCACATTGTTCATCTCAAGACATAAGGGAACGGCTAAGGTCAGTAACAGTGCGAAACAAATCTTCGATTCTGTGAAGAACAACTGTTCGGCGCGACGCTTATTCTCAGCAGCCACGGCGTTAATAACCTGCGGCGCAAAAGCTACGCTGATATTGGTTGTGAAATTGGCAATGGCATTGGTCACCTGCATGGCCAGTCCCCGCGCGGCATTTACCACGGGGCCGAAGAAACTATTAAGCAGTAGGCTTAGACCCTGTCCCCGAAGCATGAAAGCAAACGTACCAATTAGATTCCAACCAGTGAACGACAACAGCGACCTGACAATATCGATGTCAATGCGTCTTGACAGATGGAGAAAGCGCCATACTCGGAATGTATAGCCTGAGTATAGCAAGAAGTCTAACAGTGAAATTCCGCAAAGCATCATACCATAGGCCGACAGGTGGTCGTATGACAGTCTTGTCAAGGATAGAGTGGCAATAAACTTGAGCAGTATGTCTATGATGCTCACAGCCGAGTAGTATCCCATGCGCTCTTGCGAGATAATAAGACCGACAAATGGTATCTGCATGATTTGAAATACCATTGACACTACCGCCGTGTGAAATAAAAACAGTGTAACACTGAAACGAGAAGTGGGTACAACCAGTTGATTGTAGATATACCACAATCCACCAGTTTCGAGGAGTAGCAACACCACCAAGGCCAGTATGATGTGAATGTAGAAGCCGTTGGAGAACACCTGTTGAATACCGCGTTCTCCGTCCTTCGTTCCAGCATAGTTGTAATACCGTTGCAGCGTTGCTGACAGTGTGGTATTGAAGAAGCCGAACAGTGTTACGAATCCTATCACAATTGTATAAGTCCCGAAATCAATGTCGCCAAGGATGTGAATCAACACCCTTACCAAGCAAAGATTTACTACAAGAACGAAGAACATCCTTATATAGAGACTAAGGGTGTTCTTTGCAATACGACGATTATCTTGTAGTGATATAGGCATCTGTCAGAATATTGTCAGAATATTGTCAGAATATTATGTCACGCGTGTAAATAATCAGGGCAACTAATAGCGAAATGAATGTTACTCCCAACACAAAGATCATGCGTTTGGGTCCAGCAGGCTTGATGGGAACGCTGGCCGATTTCAACACAGTGAAAGCGGGAGTGCGTTCTTGCAGTTTTGCCTCTGCCTGTTGCAGTTGGGTATTAAGCGTACTATAGGTATTGAACTTCAGTTGCATATCATTTTCCAGGTCTTCTTGTTTTGACCTGTAACTTTGAAGCATCACGTCAGTATTGGCATCAGCATAACTGCCATATAGACGCCGAGACTTCTCATAGACTTCTTTGGCCTTCTGCGTAAGTTTCTTGTAGTATTCCACATCGTTACTGGCTTTGCCTGTCCGGTATTCCGTTATGAACGATTGTAGCTGCTGCATGGCTCTCTCCGACATGGTAGCAGCAATAAGTGGGTCCTGATCTTTGATGGTTATTGTTATGACATTTGTCTTTTTGTCAACCGAGCACTTTATTCTATTCTTTATGGCATAAAATATGTCGTCCTCTTCTTTTGAGAGCCTGAAAGGGTCTATCTTGTGATTATCTTTCGCATCACTCGACTTCTTAGAAAAAAGCATTTTCAGCGGCCAGAGCATCTTTGCCCAAGGACTGGATTTCTGATGCTTGAGCAGATAATTGTAATAAGTGGTATCTATTTTCCCATCAATGCTTTTAACTGGGCTGTCAATAAGTGTCACGACGAAGTTGTTTGACTTCATCAACTCGGGATACAATTCAGGCGATATAGCATCTATCGCAAGTTCACTACCGAGGTTAAAGCCCATCGATGATGCGATGCTGGCGAGACTGCCACTGGATCCGTTGGGGAGTCCCAACTCGGGCGCCAGCTCCACTGAGCAGGTATAGTATCTTGGCACGGGAAGAATGATTACAGACGAAACAACAACGGCAATCACAGCGATAGTAAGAAGTTTCCATTTTATCTTGAATACCCTTTCAAGCAGGGCGCCCAGATTTATATCTTGTGAAGTATTATCCATAGTTTGTTTTTTATGATGCTTCTTTTTTATTTTAATAGGATTTCCAAATTAGGATTATCTTATTTAGAATAATTTATAGCTGTCCGCAAAAATTTTTGCGGGCAGCAATCATTTCTTTCTTTACTTTATCAGGTTGGCAATGGTGGCAATCATCGTGGCGATAGAGGCTGTTGAAGAGGAGATAGAGAGCCATTCGGCGAGTGAATGTAGATTCTTGGACTTGGAGGGCACTACAATCTCGCAGCCTGGGCGTATCTTGGCATTATGGCCCACCTTGGCCACCTTGCCGTTCATGTAGATGATGTAGGTTTGAATTCGTTTCCATGTCTCACCTTTCGCCTTCCTCGGTGTTTTCTCAATTATTATAACGCAAGAGTAAACATATTATTATGCTGCTGTAGGATAAAGCCACAAAGCAAATGAAGAATCAAAAAATGTATAAACATTTTGTTTGGTTCGCAAATACTCCATGAATAAATTTCATGCAAAGGTATATTTTTTCGAGAAAATATGTCACAATTCACATTTAAATTTTTCCATGATATTTATATTTTTTAAAAGGGTCTGTAATCATTCTTAACTATGACAAAGCACACAATAAACACATTTTCTGTGAAAATTCGCAAACCTCGGCATAAAAAAAAGAATGATTTCTTTTTGCGCTGCGCGCGATTTTTCGTAATTTTGCCACATATTGTGAAGTAACCAATCGACACACACATTAAACTAAATTATAAATTTTATTTCAATGTCAAACATTATTAAACTGCGCAAGGGTTTGACTGTCAAGCTCAAGGGCGTTGCAAAGCCAGAAACAGGCCGACTGGGTCCTGCCGAGGTATATGGCATCTGTCCTGGAGATTTTGAAGGCGTCAAGCCCAAGGTGGAAGTAAAAGAAGGGCAGTCGGTGAAAGCCGGCGACGTGCTCTTCACAAACAAAGACTTCCCCGAGGTGAAATACTGTTCGCCCGTGAGTGGAACAGTTAAGGGCGTGGTGCGTGGAGAGCGCCGTCGGGTGCTCGCCATCGAGATTACGCCCAGTCAGGAAAATGAATATCGCGACTTCGGTGTGAAGGATATCAGCGCCCTCAGTGCCGAAGAGGCCAAAGCACTGCTGCTCGAAGGCGGTATGCTGGGCCAGTTCCGCCAACTGCCCTACGACGTATGCGCCACACCCGACGCACAGCCGAAGGGCATTTTCGTTTCTGCTTTCCGCGACATGCCGCTCGCTGCCGACTTCAACTATGAAATAGAAGGCAACGAAAAAGCTTTTGAAGCCGGACTGCAAGTGCTCGCCAAGATTGCTCCCACACACGTTTCGTTCCACAAAACGCAAACGGCGCTTATCAAGAAATTCAAGAGCAGCGAGTATCAACAGCACATTTTCGACGGCAAATGCCCGGCTGGTAACGCCTCTGTGCAGGTGAACAATATCGACCCTGTGAACAAGGGCGAAACCGTTTGGATGGTCGATCCAATGGTTGTGGTATTCATCGGCCGACTGGTGAACGAAGGTAAGTACGATGTGCACCGCCGTATTGCCATCGCAGGTTCATGCGTAACAAGTGCTGGCTACATCGAGACCCTGCCCGGACAGACCATGCAGCACATGCTCGAAGGCAATCTCGTGCGTACCGATCACATCCGTATCATCAACGGAAACCCGCTCGTAGGCACCAAGACGTCGTTCGAAGGCTACCTCTCGTCGGCTGTATCAGAAGTAACGGTGATACCCGAAGGCGACAACGTGGAAGAAGTGCTCGGATGGATTATGCCCCGTTCGAAGCAGATTTCCTTCTCGCGCACCTATTTGCCTTGGCTTCTCTCCCACTCTCGCAAATACGATGTTGACGCCCGCATAAAGGGCGGTCAGCGCCACATGATCATGAGTGGAGAATACGATCGCGTGTTCCCCATGGACATTTACCCTGAACAACTCATCAAAGCCATCATTGCCGGCGACATTGACCGCCAAGAGCAACTTGGCATTTATGAAGTAACACCACAAGACTTCGCACTGGCCGAATTCCTCTGCTCATCAAAGATGGAGCTGCAGCGAATCGTGCGCGAAGGACTGGACAAGCTAAGAAAGGAGAACACGTAGTATGAGCCTCAGAAAACAAATCGACAAGATAAAGCCTTACTTTGAAGAAGGTGGACGACTGCACGCTTTCCGCAGCGTGTTTGAAGGCTTTGAAACCTTCCTGCTCGTGCCCAACGACACAGCGAAGAGCGGCGTACACATTCACGACTGCATCGACTCGAAGCGCATCATGAGTTTCGTGGTAATTGCACTCATGCCCGCCATGCTCTTCGGTATGTATAACGTAGGCTATCAGAATTATCTGGCAGCTGGCACACTGGAAACTGCTGCATGGTACGAACTCTTCCTCTATGGCTTCCTGGCCGTACTGCCAAAAATACTTGTGAGCTACATCGTAGGTCTCGGTATTGAATTTGCATGGGCACAATGGAAGCACGAAGAGATACAAGAAGGTTTCCTCGTGAGCGGAATCATCATCCCGTTGATCATTCCCGTTACCTGCCCTCTGTGGATGCTCGCACTGGCCGTAGCCTTTGCAGTCATCTTCGCAAAAGAAATCTTTGGCGGCACAGGCATGAATATCTTCAACGTGGCCATCGCTGCGCGTATGTTTCTCTTCCTCTCTTACCCCGCTAAGATGTCAGGTGACACCGTTTGGGTGGCCCAACACCAGATTTTCGGACTCGGCAACGACCTGCCCGATGCCACAACCGTGGCTACTCCGCTGGCACAGATTGGCCAGGGACTGCCCGTTGACGCATCGCTGTGGGATATGATCTACGGTTTCATTCCTGGTTCTATTGGTGAAACCAGCGTGATTGCTATCGCCCTTGGTGCCTTCCTGCTGCTCTGGACAGGCATCGCATCGTGGAAGACCATGCTAAGCGTATTCCTCGGTGGCGGCGCCATGGCAGCCATCTTCTCATGGCTCGGCATGACCAGCATCGCATGGTACGAGCACATTCTGCTCGGCGGTTTCTGCTTCGGTGCAGTGTTTATGGCTACTGACCCTGTGACCAGCGCACGAACAGAAACTGGTAAGTGGTTCTACGGATGCCTCATCGGCATAATTGCCGTTGTGGTACGTGTCATGAACCCCGGTTATCCCGAAGGTATGATGCTCGCCATCTTCTTTGGCAATATGTTCGCACCGCTCATCGACTACTGTGTTGTGCAGCGAAACGTAGTGCACAGAGCAAACCGTTCAAAACAAAAGTAAGGAGGACTGACAATGAAACTCAACACAAACAGCAATATCTACACCATTGTGTACGCATCTGTACTCGTGGTTATTGTGGCCTTCCTGTTAGCTTTTGTTTACCAATCGCTCAAAGACAAACAGGACGCCAACGTGAAACTTGACACAAAGAAGCAAATTCTATACTCGCTCAACATCCGCGGACTGGCCGACGAAGAAGCCGAAGCCCGCTACGATGAAGTAGTGAAAGAAGAAAAAGAAATCAACGGCAAACAACTCTATATCTGCGAGATCGACGGACAGCCCAAGTATGTGCTCACGCTGAAAGGTATGGGCCTCTGGGGCGGCATCAGCGGTTTCCTGTCTGTAAACGCAGACAAGAAGACCGTTTACGGTGCCTACTTCAACCACGAAGGCGAGACAGCCGGACTCGGTGCCGAGATTAAGGACTCGCAAGAGTGGCAAGAAAAATTCCAAGGAAAGCAACTTTTTGCAGAAGACGGCACAATAGCCATCGCTGTGAAGAAGAAAGTGCAACATCCGGAATCAGAAGTAGATGCCGTCACTGGAGCCACGCTTACATCCGACGGTGTGAGCCTCATGCTCCAGAAAGGTATAGAAGAGTATCAATCTTTCTTAACGGAGGAATAGCCTTATGTCATTATTCAACAAACAAAACAAAGCCGCATTGAGCAATCCGCTCAATCTGGATCACCCCATATTGGTGCAGGTGCTCGGCATCTGTTCGGCACTGGCTGTTACCTCGCAACTGAAACCAGCCATCGTGATGGGTTTGGCAGTGACCATCATCACCGCCTTCTCAAACGTAATCATCTCCATCATCCGCAACACAATCCCCAACCGCATCCGTATCGTGGTGCAGCTGGTAGTGGTGGCTGCGCTGGTGACCATCGTTTCGCAGATACTTAAAGCATTTGCCTACGATGTATCAGTGCAACTCTCTGTGTATGTTGGTCTGATCATTACCAACTGTATCCTCATGGGTCGCCTCGAAGCTTTCGCCATGACAAACAAGCCGTGGCCTTCATTCCTCGACGGAATAGGCAACGGACTCGGCTATGCCTACATTCTGGTGATTGTGGGTGCTGTACGCGAATTGCTTGGCCGCGGAACCCTCTTAGGTTTCCAAATCATTCCCGACTTCTGCTACACAGCAGGATATATGAACAATAGCATGATGACAATGCCCGCCATGGCACTCATCATCCTTGGATGTGTAATCTGGGTGCATCGCGCCTACTTTTATAAGGAGGAGAAATAAAGTATGGAACACATGATTAGTTTGTTTTTCCGCTCTATTTTTGTGGACAACATGATCTTTGCTTTCTTCCTCGGCATGTGCTCGTTCCTTGCCGTATCGAAGAATGTCAAGACCTCGTTCGGACTCGGACTGGCCGTTACCTTTGTGCTGGTGGTCACCGTCCCTGTTGACTATCTACTCCAAACACGCGTACTCGGCCCAGATTGCTTAGTGCCTGGCGTAGATTTGTCGTACCTCAGTTTCATCCTCTTCATTGCCGTGATTGCAGGTATCGTGCAGCTCGTTGAGATGATTGTGGAGAAATACTCTCCCTCACTCTACGCAGCATTAGGCATCTTCCTGCCTCTGATTGCAGTGAACTGCGCCATCATGGGTGCTTCGCTCTTCATGCAGCAGCGCATACTCCTCGACCCTGCCAATACACAGGCCATCACTTCTGTGTGGGATAGCATCGTCTATGCACTGGGTTCGGGCCTTGGCTGGCTTTTAGCCATCACTGCCATGGGTGCCATCAGAGAAAAAATGCAATACAGCGATGTGCCGAAGCCACTCCGTGGACTGGGCATCACCTTCATCACCGTTGGTCTGATGGCTATGGCCATGATGTGCTTCAGTGGACTTAATATATAATAAGGTATAAGACTATGGGACAATTTATTCTATATAGCATCTGCGTATTCCTCATCACCATTCTTCTCTTGGTGGTGATACTGCTCACGGCGAAGAAATACCTCTCGCCCAGCGGCAATGTGAATATCGAAATCAATGGCGACAAGACCATCTCCGTGGGCCAAGGCTCCAGCCTGATGGCCACACTCAACGAGAACGGAATTTTCCTGCCATCAGCCTGTGGTGGTAAAGCATCGTGCGGCCAATGCAAGGTGCAAGTGCTCGAAGGCGGCGGTGAGATACTTGATTCTGAGCGCCCGCACTTCACTCGCAAAGAGATAAAAGACCATTGGCGTCTGGGATGTCAATGCAAAGTGAAGGGCGACTTGAAGATCAAAGTACCCGAAAGCGTGCTCGGCGTGAAGGAATGGGAATGTACCGTTATCAGCAACAAGAACGTCAGCTCGTTCATCAAAGAGTTTATTGTGGCTCTGCCTCCTGGCGAACACATGGACTTTGTGCCCGGCTCGTATGCTCAAATCAAGATTCCTGCCTACGATTGCATAGACTACGATAAAGACTTCGACAAAGAAGCCATCGGACCGGACTATCTGCCAATGTGGGAGAAATTCAACATCTTCTCGCTCAAGGCACACAATCCTGAGGATACCATTCGTGCATACTCAATGGCCAACTATCCTGCCGAGGGTGACCGTATCACACTGACCGTGCGCATAGCCACCACACCATTCAAACCGCGCCCACAGGTAGGCTTCCAAGATGTGCCGACAGGTATCGCCTCGAGTTATATCTTCTCGCGGAAGCCTGGCGACAAGGTAATCATGAGCGGACCTTATGGAGACTTCCACCCCATTTTCGACTCGAAGAAAGAAATGATCTGGGTAGGTGGCGGTGCTGGTATGGCTCCTCTGCGTGCGCAAATCATGCACATGACAAAGACGCTGAAGACCACCGATCGCGAAATGCACTTCTTCTATGGTGCTCGTGCGTTGGTTGAGGCATTCTTTGTCGAGGATTTCCTGCAACTGGAAAAGGAATTCCCCAATTTCCACTTCCACCTTGCCTTAGACCGTCCTGACCCTGAAGCCGACAAGCAGGGAGTGAAGTACACTGCAGGATTTGTTCATCAGGTGATGTACGATACATACCTGAAAGACCACGAAGCGCCTGAAGACATCGAATACTATATGTGCGGTCCTGGTCCAATGGCAAAAGCCGTTATTGGAATGCTCGACTCGCTCGGTGTTGACCCCGAAAGTATCATGTTCGACAATTTCGGCTAACAGCCAATCTTCAAATAAGCAACCAAAGCAGCCACAGGTTTACCCAACGCCTGTGGCTGCTTTTTTTATATAATTCAAAGCCAATTATCTTTGTTCTTTATAAAAAATCTCTCGTTTAGTTAAAAATGGTAAAAAATTATACAAAATTTGTATGGATAATAAAGATTTTAAAATAAATCATTTATCTTTGCAAAGTGTTTTTCATAGTATTAGATTTAAGGTTAACAAAGGCTTACAGTGGTAGGCCGCAAAAGAAACGGAGATAGCCTTTGGGGGTTGTTTCCGCTTTTTTTACCAACAGGCAAGAATATAAACCACTTTATCAAACAACAGACATATGATTGAGCGTTTTCTGAAACAGACAGAGTTCTCATCGTACGAAGATTTCATGAAGAATTATCAGATAACCATCCCTGAACATTTCAATTTTGGTTACGATGTTGTTGACGCATATGCCGAAACTGAACCCACAAAGGAAGCACTGGTTTGGCTCAACGATCGCGGAGACATAAAACATATCAACTATGGTGAATATAAAGAACTGTCGGACAAGGCAGCCAGTTATTTTCTCACCTTAGGTATTCGCCGCGGCGACAGCGTTATGCTGATTTTGAAACGCCGCGTAGAATGGTGGATCATCATGGTGGCACTGCATAAGATTGGCGCAGTGGCGATACCTGCAACACACTTGCTCACGGACAAGGACATCATCTACCGTTGCCATGAGGCCGACATTAAAGCCATTGTTGCTGTCGGCAACGATGAAGTGCTTCGCAACATTTATGCTGCCCGTGGTTTCTGTTCATCGCTCAAACATTGCATTTCCATCGGTCCAGAGGTGCCCCACGGCTGGCAAAACTTTTGGCAAGGACTCATGATGGCGCCCGCATTTAAGAGCCAGAAGGGGTTGAACAACAATGAAGATAATTTCCTGCTGTACTTCACTTCGGGAACATCTGGAGAGCCCAAAATGGTGATGCACGACTATACTTATCCGTTGGCGCATATTCTTACGGCCGGTTATTGGCACAATCTACATGAAGATTCAGTCCACCTCACTGTTGCAGATACTGGATGGGGAAAGGCCGTATGGGGTAAGTTCTACGGACAAATGATTTGCGGAGCAACCGTCTTCATCTATGACTTCAGGGGAAAGTTCTCACCACAAAACCTGCTGCGAGTAATACAAGACAACAAGATTACATCTTTCTGTGCTCCGCCCACGGTCTATCGCTACATGATCCGCGAAGACTTAAGCAAATATAATCTTTCACACCTGAAATACTGCACAACGGCAGGAGAACCTCTCAATCCAACTGTCTTTGTTGATTGGAAACAGAAAACGGGTATTGATATTTACGAGGCTTACGGACAGACGGAAACAACGCTGGTCCTTGGCACATATCCTTATGTCAATCCCAAGCCTGGAGCTATGGGTCTGCCAAATCCGCAGTATGTCGTTGATGTATTGAACGAAAAGGGCGAGCGCTGTAAACCCGGAGAGCATGGCCAGTTAGTCATCCGATACGGAATAGCAGGCCAAGAAGGCATCACGCCCCCGGGTATTCCGCCGCGCAAATCGACGGCAGAAAAGCCTTTGGGACTGTTTAAAGGATACTATCGCTATCCCGATCTTACGAAGGAAGTCCATCACAACGGACTCTATTATACTAAGGATGTGGTGTATTATGACGAGCAAGGCTACTTCTGGTTTGTATCGCGCGCCGACGATGTTATCAAGAGTTCGGGCTATCGCGTCGGTCCCTTTGAAGTAGAATCGGCTCTTATGGGTCACCCGGCAGTGGTAGAATGTGCCATAACCGGAGTGCCAGACCCCATTCGCGGACAGGTGGTGAAAGCAACGATCGTGTTGGGAAAAGGCTGGAAAGAGAAAGCAGGTCCTGCACTGATAAGCGAATTGCAAGATTATGTGAAGAAACAAACCGCCCCCTACAAATATCCGCGCGTTATCGAATTTGTTGACGAATTGCCCAAAACCATCTCCGGAAAGATTCGCCGTGTAGAAATTCGCGATGCAGACAAGGAATAACCCAACCTTCTCTGACTGCGCTACTGCTTACAATAACGATTGAGCCGCTGAATCTCTTCAGCGGCTCAGTCAATTCACAACAATCTATTTACGTTTTTTGAAAACACGATACAGTTTCCAGGCCAACAACGCACCGTCGATAAATCCGGCGCTATTATGAATCAGCCGTGTAAATCGGCGCGTGGGCGACAATGCACTCAGCGGCTCTTCCTCGTGAAACAGCGAATTCCACTTTTCACGAATCTGACTGTCGCTGTTGCGCAACAGCGTACGGATTTCCTCCTTGCGGTCGTCAATATCCTCGAGCGTACGGTAGAGATGCGTATCTTCCATAGTTTTTATTCATTATTTTCCATGAGCAATCCTGCGAGGAAACGAACCAATGGACGCTCAATCCACCGACGGCGGAAGACAATGGCCAAGAGAAAAAGCAGCAGGTAGCACAAGGCCACAATAAGATATGCCAAGGCCGGACCCGTCCATGAGGCCAGCAACTGAGCCAAAGAAAGCGACAGAAAGATGACCAGCAGCAGTACGAGCAGCGAGAGAACGGCAGCCATAACAAGCGCTGAAACCAAGCGCACAATCTTTTCAACAGCACCCAGCTTCAAGTATTCGGCCTGCAGACCGGCATACTCCTTCAACTGCTCCACCAACGAAGCAATAGTCTCTACATTCTTATCGGTCGAAAGCATATCGGCAGCGATTGGTTAGTCCTCGGCAGCGTCTTTGATATCGTCAACCAAATCGGAAACGTCTTTGCGACTGAGACTGAGATTGTGTTTCTTGCAAAAGTCTTCCACAGCTTCAGTCAGTTTTGCACGAGTGTTTTCACCCTTTTCGGGAGCCAAAAGCAGGCCAGCCAAGCCACCTGCAAGAGCGCCTGTCAGGAAAGCGCCAAGATATCCAAGTGATTTCATAAACAAATATTTTTATAGGGTTTTATTTGATGCAAATGTAGCGTTTTATCTTCTGATAGAAGTATTTTTTTATCTTTTTTTAGACGAAAGGGAATAAAAACGCGATTTTTAACAAACTTTTTCATACCAAATAAGTAGTATATAGTGAGAATTGTGTAAATTTGCGCAATAAAAAATAGGCAGATTTAATCATTCATAATTAAAAAAATAACATGAAAAAAGTTTTTTTCTACAGCATTGCCCTCTGCATGGCAGTAGCTCTTACAAGTTGTAAAACCACCAAGGACAGCGCCTACAAGAAGGCCTATGAGAAAGCCAAAGCAGCCGAGCAGGCTCAACCTGTGCAGCAAGAAGTAGCAACCGTTGCCCCTGTTCAGACTCAGCCCGTTCAGCCCCAAACCGTTGACACCGAAAACGTATCTGTACGTCAGGAAGACGGTCTGACCGTAGTGAGCGGAAGAGGCCTGAGCAACTACAGTGTTGTGGTAGGTTCTTTCTCTATGAAGGCTAATGCTGAAGGTCTGCAGCAGACCCTAAAAGCCGCAGGCTACGAAGCTCAGATTGCTTACAATGCTGCTCGCAACATGTACCGTGTAGTGGCCAGCACCTTCGTTGACAAGGCTTCGGCTGTTGCTTCGCGCAACCAGTTCCGCGACAAATATCCCGACGCCTGGTTGCTCTATCAGAAGTAATCAGCACTGCGTGGCAAGAATACTCTCTGTCGATTACGGACAGAAACGTACAGGATTAGCAGTCACCGACCCATTGCAGATTATAGCCAATGGGTTGGCGACTGTTCCTACATCCACCCTTTTCGATTTTCTGACCGACTATACTGCTCGTGAAGAGGTAGAGCGGATTGTCATCGGCGAGCCGCGCCAGCCTAACGGCCAGCCCAGCGAGAACCTCCCGCGGGTGCAAGCGTTTGTCAACCGCTGGCGAAAGGCGCATCCCGAACTACCCATTGAATACTACGACGAGCGGTTCACTTCCGTCTTGGCCCATCAGGCTATGATAGACGGTGGACTAAAAAAGAAGGCTCGGCAAAACAAAGCGTTGGTGGATGAAATCAGTGCCACCATCATTCTGCAGAGTTATCTCGCATCGCGGCGCTGAACGTGTTTTCATCCGAAAGCTTTCATGCGGCGATGCTCATCTTTTCCCCATTCATCTCAAGAAAATGATACTCCCTATTTATACGCTCGGACAACCCGTACTCCGCAAGGTGGCCGAAGATATTCCCACCGATTATCCCAATCTGCAGCAACTCGTGGCCGATATGTATGAGACCATGGCAGCCAGCGACGGCATTGGTCTGGCGGCTCCTCAGATTGGAAAATCCATCCGTGTGGTGGTAATCGACCTTGACCCGCTGAGCGAAGACTTCCCTGAATACAAGGGATTCCACCATGCCTATATCAATCCGCACATCATAGAAGTGGACGAAAGCGCTCCTATGGCCACCATGGCCGAGGGCTGTCTATCGCTGCCAGGCATTCACGAGAAGGTGACCCGACCCACACGCATACACGTCAAATACCTTGACGAAGAACTGCAACCGCACGACGAATGGGTGGAGGGCTATCTCGCCCGTGTCATGCAGCACGAGTTCGACCACTTGGAAGGTCACGTGTTCACTGATCGTATCACTCCCTTCCGCCGCCAACTCATCAAGAATAAGCTCAAGGCAGTGAGCGAAGGTCGGTTCCGCTGCGGCTACAAAACGAAATCTTAATGCTCAGGCGCACAATAGTCTTCTTTTTTTTCACCCTGCTCGCGCTTCAAGCGAGCGCGCAGTATAAGGTTGACCGGCTGGTTCGCAGTGGAGAAGTAGCCCTCCACTATGAAGACTATGTGCTCAGCATACAATACTTCAATCAAGCCATCCAACTGAAGCCATACCTCTATCGCCCCTGGCAGATGCGCGGTGTGGCTAAATTTTACCTTGACGACTTTGTGGGTGCCGAGGCCGATGCCACGGAAGCATTGCGACTGAATCCGTATATCGACATGTTGTACGATTTGCGGGCCATCAGCCGCATACGCCAGAAAAACTACACCGCCGCCATTGACGATTACACCAAGGCCTTGACATTGAACCCAGGCCAGCAGAACTATTGGTTTAACCGTGCGCTCTGCCGGCTGAACAATAAGGACTACGATCAAGCCCTGCTCGATGTAGATACCATCATTCGAAAATGGCAGAACTACTCCAATGCCTATTCGCTCAAGGCCGAGCTCTATCTCCACAAGAAGGACACCATTGAGGCGGCCCGTTGGATAACCGCCAGTCTGAAAATCAATCCCTACGATGCTGATGCCTGGACCACCCGCGCCTACATCGCACTGGCCAGAAAGGAATGGAAAGATGCCGAGCGATTTCTCTCGGAAGTGATTCGCCTGAAGCCTAAAACGGTGAGTGCCTATGTCAACCGCGCCTTGGCGCGCTACAACTTCAACCAACTGCGGGGCTCCATGGCCGACTACGATATGGCCATCGACCTCGACCCCAACAATTTCCTGGCCCACTACAACCGCGGACAGCTCCGTATGCAACTCGGCGACGACAATCGCGCCATCGACGACTTCAACTTCGTGATTGGTCTCGAGCCCGACAATGTAACCGCCATTTTCAATCGCGCCCTCCTACTCGACCGCACAGGCGACCTCGCAGCAGCCATTCGCGACTACACAACGGTGATTGACCAGTTTCCTAACTTCTGGACCGGTCTGCACTACCGCGCCCGTTGCTACCGCCGACTCGGACAGACCGCCAAGGCCGAACTGGACGAGTTTCGCATCCTGAAAGCCCAGATGAACAAACACCTCGGCGTGCAACAACGCTGGAGCAAAGGTAAAACCGAAGAAGTGCGCAAACGCAGCGAGATAGACCCGGAGAAATACAATCAGCTGGTGGTGAACGATGAGGAAACCGTTGACCACGACTACAAGAGCGAATATCGCGGGCGCATACAGAATCGCTCCATCGAATCCACCTTCCTGCCCATGTTCTCGCTCTCGTACCTGCCCTATCGAGGCGGTGTGAACAGCATCCAGCTTTACGATTCAGCAGTCGATGCATTCAACCACCAGATCAAAGCCGCAGGTGCGGCGGCGCCGCTCTATATCGTGACCAGCAACGACGCGCTGACCGAGAGCCAGTCGGCCACCTATTTCCAGCGCATTGAACAAATCACGACAGCCATCGAGAAACAACCCGCCGTTGCCGAACTTGTAACGCAACTGCTGGAGCGCGCCGTGCTCTATAATATGCTCCACGACTACGACGCCGCCCTGAACGATCTGACCGTCTGCCTGCAGACCGACTCCACCTCCGTGCTTGCCTGCTGGCAAATCAGCGTAGTGGAAGCCGCGCTGGCCAATCTGCCCGCACTCGCCTCGCTGCCGCAGTCATCGGCGCTCGACAACATCGGCAACTCCACGGCCAGTTCCATCTATTCGGCACGCGCCATGGAACATACAAAGCGCGCACTGAAGCAACAGCCCAACAATCCGCTTCTGCTCTACAACCGCGGCAACCTGCTCGCAGCCGACCGACGCTTCGACGATGCCATTGACACCTACACCCAGGCGCTCGCACTCAACCCGATGCTGGCCGAAGCCTACTACAATCGCGCACTGGCACATCTTGCCGCAGGCAACAACCAGGCTGCAAAACAAGACCTCAGCCGCGCCGGAGAACTGGGCCTCTACAACGCCTACAGTCTGATGAAGCAAATCAAGTAGAGACACGGCAGTCGCACTCTTTCTTCGCGCCGCCATATCGCTGAAAATCAACCCTTTACGAAACACATTTCAAAAGCTATGCTTTTGCCTTCCGAAAGCATAGCTTTTACACGCCAAAAGCATAGGTTTGGGAGCCCAAAACCTATGCTTTTGTAATTTAATAGTTTTCATCGCGCGCGCAAGCGTACTTTTTTAAAGTAATAAGAAGGCTAATTGAAAAGTTTTTTATAATTTTGCGCGCGAATTATACATACCACGAAACAACAAAACCAAAATAATTATAATTTCTTAAACGTTTATGAATTTTTTATTAATCACCGTATTGTTGACGGCTGCTACCTTGGTGCTCGGCGCTTACGTCGTGGCCAAGCTGATCGGTCCCCGTTCGTACAATCCGTTGAAGGGTGAACCCTACGAGTGCGGTATCCCCACGCGCGGCAGCTCTTGGCTACCGCTGAGCGTGGGCTACTACTTGTTCGCCATCCTCTTCCTGATGTTCGACATTGAGACCGTATTGCTCTATCCCTGGGCAGTCGTTGTGAAACAGTTTGGCCCAATGGCTCTGGTGAGCATTGGTTTCTTCCTGGCAGTACTTGTTTTAGGCCTGGCTTATGCTTGGCGGAAAGGAGCATTAGAATGGAAGTAAGAAAGCCCAGTATCAAAAACATTCCTTACGATGAGTTTAAGGATAACGCCGGCCTGCAGCAAATCATCGATGAGCTGCACGAAGGCGGTGTCAACCTTGTAGTCGGCTCATTAGACCAAGCCATCAACTGGGGCCGCGCCAACTCGCTCTGGTCGCTCACCTTCGCCACCTCTTGCTGCGGCATTGAGTTCATGGCAGTAGGTTGCGCCCGCTACGACTTCTCGCGCTTCGGATTTGAAGTAACCCGAAATTCTCCCCGTCAGGCCGACCTCATCATGTGCGCCGGCACCATCACCCACAAGATGGCCCCCGCACTGAAGCGTCTCTACGACGAAATGGCCGAGCCCAAATACGTCATCGCCGTGGGCGGTTGCGCCATCTCGGGCGGACCCTTCAAGTCGAGCTATCACGTAGTGAAAGGCATTGAAGAAATCGTGCCCGTCGATGTATTCATCCCAGGATGCCCTCCCCGCCCCGAAGCCATTCTCTACGGCATGATGCAACTGCAGAGAAAAGTGAAAGTTGAGAAATTCTTCGGTGGTGCCAACCACAAGCAAACCAAGGCAGAGCGCGAGCTCGGCGTGAGCAACGAAGAGCTCACCTACGGCCGCAAGAAGCCCATCGTGGTGACCGACGTGCCCGAAGAATTCGTACAAGAAATGCAAAAAAGCAGCCAGGAGCAAGCAGGAAAGGAGGAAGCAAAATGAAACTCAATCCAACCCTATTAGCATTTGATCAGTTTGCCGCAGAAATGGCCAAGCTGAAAAACGAGAAAGGTTTCGATTTCCTCGTGACCATTATTGGCGAAGACTTTGGTGCAGAAGAAGGTCTCGGATGTATCTATATCCTTGAGAACACCCAGACCCAAGAGCGCACCAGCGTGAAAACCCTTGCCAAGCAACTCGGCGAAGACTATCTCATACCCTCAGTCATAAACATCTGGGCAGGCGCCAATCTGCTGGAACGCGAAGTCTATGACTTCTATGGAATAAAATTCCTCGGCCACCCCGATATGCGCCGCCTGTTCCTGCGCAGCGATTTCAAGGGATACCCCTTCAGAAAAGACTGGCAGTTCAACGATGAATATACACTGCAAGACGACGACGAGCCCAACTACGGCTACGAATTCTCGCTCACCAAAGACGGCAAGCTGCAGACCAAGCAGAACCAGCTCTTTACCGACGACGAATACGTGGTGAACATTGGCCCGCAGCACCCATCCACCCACGGTGTGCTCCGCCTGCAAACCGTGCTCGACGGCGAAAAAGTGAAGCGCATCTATCCCCACCTGGGCTATATCCATCGCGGCATTGAAAAGATGTGCGAAGCATACACCTACCCTCAAACACTCGCACTGACCGACCGTCTGAACTACCTCTCGGCCATGATGCACCGCCACGCTCTCGTGGGAGTGATTGAAGAAGCCCTGGAAGTTGAGCTTACCGATCGCATCAAATACATCCGCACCATCATGGATGAACTGCAGCGACTCGACTCACACTTGCTGTACTGCGGATGCTGCGCACAAGACCTTGGCGCACTCACAGCATTCCTCTACTGTATGCGCGACCGCGAACACGTGCTCAATGTGATGGAAGAAACCACTGGTGGACGCCTCATTCAGAACTACTACCGCATCGGCGGACTGCAGGACGATATTGACGAGAACTTCGTCAAGAACGTGAAAGACCTCTGCAAATATCTCCGTCCAATGATTCAGGAATACATGGATGTGTTCGGCGATAACGTGATCACCCACAATCGTTTTGAAGGCGTTGGCCCAATGAACCAGGCAGACTGCATCGCCTACGGCGTGACAGGCCCTGCCGGGCGTGCAGCAGGTTGGGGTAACGATGTTCGCAAGAACCATCCCTACGATATGTACGACAAAGTGGAATGGCGCCAAATCACGCTCACAGGAGCCGATTCGATGGACCGTTACCTCGTGCACATTGAGGAAATGTATCAGAGCCTCGACATTATCGAACAGCTCATCGACAACATTCCCGAAGGCGACTTCTACGTAAAGCAGAAGCCCATCATCAAGGTGCCCGAAGGACAATGGTACTTCTCCGTCGAAGGAGCCAGCGGCGAATTCGGTGTGTACCTCGACTCGCGTGGCGACAAGAGCCCCTACCGACTCAAGCTGCGCCCCATGGGCCTGTCGCTCGTAGGAGCACTCGACCCCATGCTGCGCGGACAGAAAGTGGCCGACCTTGTTGCTGCCGGAGCAGCCATCGACTTCGTCATACCTGACATCGACAGATAAAATAATTGAACAATTTGACAATTTGACTATTTCGCCGTTCGACCATCAGAAATCGGGAAAATAGAAAAATCGTAAAATTAAAAGAATCGTAAAATACACATCATGTTTGATTTCTCAATAGTAACACAATGGATCCACAGTCTGCTGACAGTCACCCTCGGGTTGGCTACAGGCTGGGCTGTGTTCATTGAGTGTGTGCTCGTGGGAGTAGTCATCCTGACTGCCTATGCCCTGATTGCCATGCTCATGATCTATATGGAACGTAAGGTCTGTGCCTTCTTCCAGTGCCGCCTCGGTCCTACCCGCGTAGGTCCATGGGGCGTGTTCCAAATCATTGCCGACGTGCTGAAAATGCTCATCAAGGAGATTTTCATCGTCGATCGCGCTGATAAACTGCTCTATTGCCTGGCTCCCTTCCTCGTAGTCATCGCCTCGGTGGGCACCTTCTCATTCCTCCCTTGGAACAAAGGTGCCGAGGTGCTCGACTTCAATGTTGGAGTATTCCTCATCACCGCCATCTCTTCCATCGGCGTTGTGGGCATCTTCCTCGCAGGTTGGGCCAGTAACAACAAGTATTCAGTGGTGTCGGCCATGCGCGGAGCCGTGCAAATGATCTCCTACGAGATGTCGCTCGGACTCACACTCATAGCCATGGTCATTCTCACAGGCACGATGCAAGTCAGCACCATTGTTGACCAGCAAACAGGTCCATGGAACTGGCTGATCATCCAAGGACATATTCCAGCCGTGATTGCCTTCTTCACCTTCCTCATTGCAGGAAATGCAGAGGCCAACCGTGGTCCGTTCGACTTGGCAGAAGCCGAGAGCGAGCTCACCGCCGGTTACCACACTGAATATTCCGGTATGGGCTTTGGCTACTATTATCTGGCCGAGTTCATGAACCTCTTCGTAATCTCCGGTCTTGCCGTTACCATCTTCCTGGGCGGCTGGGCTCCAGTGAACATTGGCATCGAAGCGTTCGACCAAGTGATGAACTACATCCCGGGCATTGTATGGTTCATGGGCAAGACCCTGGCCATTGTCTGGCTGCTCATGTGGGTTCGCTGGACATATCCCCGTCTGCGCATTGACCAAATTCTGAAACTTGAATGGAAATACCTCATGCCACTGGCACTCATCAACATTGTACTGATGACCGTGTGCGTAGCCATGGGTTGGACCCTCTAAAAGGAAAGGATACGAAAATGAAAAATAACACATATTTCTCAGAATTGGGCAGTGCCGTAAAAACACTTGCCACGGGATTGAAGGTGACACTCATCGAGTTCTTCACCAAGAAATCGACCGAACAGTATCCCGAAAATCGTAAGACAACACTCCACATCTCAAAGCGCCACCGCGGACGCCTGGTCTTCACTCGCAACGAGGACGGCTCGTACAACTGTACTGCCTGCACCCTGTGCGAAAAAGCCTGTCCCAATGGCACCATCAAGATCACATCGGAGATGCGCGAAGACCCCGAAACAGGCAAAAAGAAACGCGTGCTGCTCGACTATCAGTACGACCTTGGCGACTGTATGTTCTGCCAACTCTGTACCAACGCCTGCAACTTCAACGCCATCCACTTTGTCAACGATTTTGAAAACAGCGTATTCAAGCGCGACAGCCTTGTGCTGCATCTTGATAAGGAAACCTATGATGGAGGCTCACTGCCTAATCTCCTCAACGGCGGAGCAGACTTAACCATCGGTCAGTTCAACACTAAAATAAAATAATCGATATGACAGATATAATTGTTTTTGGCATGTTGGCCGTAGTCATCATCGGCTCAGCCATCATGTGCGTCGCCACAACACGCATCATGCGAGCAGCAACATTCCTGCTGTTTGTGCTGTTTGGCGTGGCTGGCATATATTTCCTGTTAGACTACACCTTCCTCGGTGCAGCGCAGGTGAGCATCTACGCAGGTGGCATCACCATGCTCTATGTGTTTGCCATACAACTCGTTAGCAAGAAAACGCTGCAAGGTGCCACTGAAAAGATTCAGCTGAAGCGCTTCATCCCGGGAGCCGTCATCGCGCTCGTGGGACTGGCCACCGTATTGTATGTACTCGTTAAAAGTGAAATGTTCCATCTGCTGACCTCCATGAAAGGTGGAGAAGTAAGCATGAACTTAATTGGTAACGCCCTTGTTGGTGCCGACAAGTACCAATATGTGCTGCCATTTGAGTTCATCTCGCTCTTCCTCTTGGCCTGCATCATTGGTGGCATTATGGTAGCAAGAAAGGAGGACAACGCATGATACCCGTAGGATGTTATCTCGCTTTCAGCGCAGTGCTGTTCTTCATCGGCGTGTTCGGTTTTGTCACTCGCCGCAACCTGCTTGCCATGCTCATCTCGGTGGAACTCATACTCAATGCGGTTGACATGAATTTTGCCATCTTCAACCGCTTCATTTTCCCCCAGCATCAGGCATTGGACGGTTTCTTCTTCACTCTCTTCTCCATTGGTGTGAGCGCCGCAGAAACCGCTGTGGCCATCGCCATTATTCTGAATGTTTACCGCAATTTCAAGAGCGATCAAGTTGATCGAATTCAAGAAATGAAGAATTAATAAAACCTAACAGTAAAAATGGATTATTCATTCACATTATTGATCCTTCTTCTTCCCGCTCTTTCGTTCCTGTTCATTGGATTGGCGGATTCGAAGATTTCGCATAAGACAGCTGGTCTGATTGGCACTTCGGTGCTTGCTCTGGTCACGCTCATCTCTTATGCCACTGCATTTACTTATTTCTCGGCCGGTCGTGGAGCCGACGGGACCTTCACTACACTGGTCCCCTATAACTTCACATGGCTGCCGCTGGGCAATCTTCACTTCGACTTGGGTATCCTCCTGGATCCAATCTCCGTGATGATGCTCATTGTAATCTCTACAGTTTCGCTCATGGTGCATATCTATTCGTTTGGATATATGCACGGCGAAAAAGGCTTCCAGCGTTACTACGCTTTCCTGTCGCTGTTCACCATGTCTATGCTCGGTCTGGTATTGGCCACCAACATTTTCCAGATGTATCTCTTCTGGGAACTTGTGGGTGTGAGCTCCTATCTGCTCATCGGCTTCTACTATCCGCTCCAAGCAGCCGTACATGCAGCCAAGAAAGCATTCATCGTGACGCGCTTTGCCGATATGTTCTTCCTCATCGGTATCCTCATTTTCGGCTATTACACCGACTCGTTCAGTTTCTCGTTTGCCGGCAATGTGGAACTCATGGAAGGTGCCACTCCTTTCATAACTGGCAGTGCAGCCAAGGCAGTTGCTGCCGGCGAATTTATCCTGCCCACAGCCTTGACCCTGATGTTCATTGGCGGTGCAGGTAAGAGTGCCATGTTCCCGCTGCACATCTGGTTGCCCGATGCCATGGAAGGCCCCACACCAGTCAGCGCGTTGATTCACGCTGCCACAATGGTTGTGGCTGGTGTGTTCCAGGTGGCTCGTATGTTCCCGCTGTGGATAGAGTACGCTCCCCAAGCTATGTCCATCATCGTATGGGTGGGTGTGTTCACCGCATTCTATGCTGCCGCAGTGGCTTGCGCCCAGAGCGATATCAAGCGTGTACTGGCCTTCTCCACCATTTCGCAGATTGCCTTCATGATGGTGGCACTGGGTGTTTGTCTGCCTGGCCATGAAGCCGTGCTCGACAATCATGCCCAACTGGGCTACATGGCTGGTATGTTCCACCTCTTCACCCACGCCATGTTCAAGGCGTGTCTGTTCCTTGGAGCCGGCTGCATTATCCACGCCGTACACTCCAACGAGATGGCACTCATGGGCGGACTGCGCAAATATATGCCCATCACCCACATCACGTTCCTGATTTCCTGTCTGGCCATTGCAGGTATTCCTCCATTCTCGGGATTCTTCTCGAAGGATGAAATCCTGACCGCCGCCATGCAGTACAGCCCCGTGGTGGGTTGGATTATGACGGGCGTTGCAGCCATGACGGCTTTCTATATGTTCCGCCTGTACTACGGCATCTTCTGGGGCACAGAGAACAAAGAGGCCCACGCGCATCACACTCCGCACGAAGCGCCTTGGACAATGACCTTCCCGCTGATATTCCTCTCGCTGGTTACCATCTTCGCGGGCTTCATTCCTTTTGGCCATTTCGTGAGCGCCAGCGGTCAGCTCTACGACATTCATCTCGACTGGACCGTGGCCGGCACCTCGATTGTGGTGGCTATTCTGAGCATTGCGCTTGCCACCTATATATATAAAGGTGAGCGTCAGCCCGTGGCCGATCGGCTGTATAAGACTTTCCCACGCCTGCACCGTGCTGCCTACAAGCGTTTCTATCAAGACGAGCTGTGGCAGTTCATGACCCACAAGGTGATATTCCGCTGTGTTTCAATGCCCATTGCTTGGTTCGACCGCCACATCATCGACGGCACGTTCAATTTTGCCGCTTGGTGTGCCAACGAGGCCGGCGAGAGCATTCGTCCCTGGCAGAGTGGCGATGTGCGCAAGTATGCCATCTGGTTCATCACCGGCGCCGTGGCACTGACACTGATTTTGTTAAGCATTTAAATGAAGGAGGACTAAGATATGAATATACTCACATTGTTTGTTGTCATTCCTGTAGTGATGCTTTTGTGCCTTTGGCTGTCGCGCAACTTGAATCAAGTGCGTGCAGTCATGGTGGCAGGTTCGTCCTGCCTGCTGGCCCTGAGCATCTGGCTGACAATTTATTTTGTTCAACAGCGCAATGCCGGCAATACCGACGTGATGCTGTTGCAGTATAGTGTTGATTGGTTCAAGCCTTTGCATATAGCCTATGCCATCGGTGTTGACGGCATCTCGGTGGTGATGTTGCTACTTTCGAGCATCATTGTCTTCACCGGCACGTTTGCCTCGTGGCAGCTGAAGCCGCTCACGAAGGAGTATTTCCTTTGGTTCACCCTGCTCTCCACGGGTGTGTATGGCTTCTTCATCTCCATCGACCTGTTCACCATGTTCATGTTCTACGAGGTGGCACTCATCCCTATGTACCTGCTGATTGGTGTATGGGGCAGCGGTGCCAAGGAGTATTCTGCCATGAAGCTCACACTGATGCTCATGGGTGGTTCGGCTCTCTTGATACTCGGCATCTTGGGCATCTATTTCTTCAGCGGTGCCCAGACCATGAATGTGCTTGAGATTGCTGCCCTGCACAATATCGACCCCGATATTCAGAAGGTGTTCTTCCCCTTCATTTTCATTGGCTTTGGTGTGCTGGGAGCCATGTTCCCGTTCCACACATGGAGCCCCGACGGTCATGCTTCGGCGCCTACGGCTGTGTCGATGCTTCATGCTGGTGTGCTGATGAAGTTGGGAGGTTACGGCTGCTTCCGCGTGGCCATGTACCTGCTGCCTGAGGCTGCCCACGATTTGGCATGGATTTTCCTCATCCTGACCACCATCTCCGTGGTCTATGGTGCGCTCTCTGCCTGCGTGCAGACCGACCTGAAGTATATCAATGCCTACTCGTCGGTGAGCCACTGCGGCCTGGTGCTCTTTGCCCTGCTCATGATGACCCAGACAGCTTGCTCGGGTGCCATCCTGCAGATGCTGTCACACGGTCTGATGACGGCCCTCTTCTTCGCCCTGATTGGTATGATCTATGGTCGTACCCACACCCGCGATGTGCGCCGTTTGGGCGGACTGATGAAGATCATGCCGTTCCTGGCTGTCGGCTATCTGATTGCCGGTCTGGCCAATCTCGGCTTGCCAGGATTCTCTGGTTTCACCGCTGAGATGACCATCTTCGTTGGTTCGTTCGAAAACAACGATGTGTTTCACCGTGTGTGCACCATCATTGCTTGTACCTCTATCGTGGTAACGGCTGTTTACATCCTGCGTGTGGCTGGTAAGATATTGATGGGCAAGGTGGCCGATCCTCACTACGAGGAGCTCACCGATGCTACTTGGGACGAGCGTGTGGCTGTGGCCTGCCTCATTTTCTGCGTAGCCGGTTTAGGTGCCACTCCGTTCATCTTCAAGCCTATCATCGACAATGCAGTTGCACCGATCCTCGTAAGCTTAATGTAAAATGTAAAAATTTAAAGAATTAAAGATTTTAAATTCTTAAATTCCTAAATTAGAATACACAATGAACTATTCACAGTTTTTAAATATGATTCCAGAGGCAACGCTTGTTGCCGTGCTGCTCATCGTGTTCTTCGCCGATTTGTTTTCGTCGAAGGATAGCGAGCGCCGCTGGCTCAATCCGCTGGTTTGCGCGTTGCTGGCACTGCAGATTGTACCCTGTGCGCTGGCCGAACCGGCAAGTGCCTTCGCCGGAATGTACGTCGCTACGGCAGCAGCCAACGTGATGAAAGTGATTCTCACCGCAGGCACACTCATTGTGCTGATTATGTCGCGTTCGTGGCTGAACGATTCGCGTGCAGCCCGTAACGAAGGTGAATTCTACGCACTCATCTGCTCTACCCTCTTGGGTATGTACATGATGATGTCGAGCGGTCATTTCCTGCTGTTCTTCCTCGGTCTGGAAATGGCTTCAGTGCCGATGGCCTGCCTCGTGGCAATGGACAAATGGAAGAAGATCTCGGCCGAGGCCGGCGCCAAATATGTGCTCATGGCTGTGTTCTCCTCGGGTGTGATGCTCTTCGGCCTGTCGTATATCTACGGCAGCACCGGTACGCTCTACTTTGAGGATGTGGCCAACGCCCTGCCACTTTCCCCCGTGACCATCTTGGGTCTCGTATTCTTCTTTGCCGGCATGGGCTTCAAACTCTCGCTGGTTCCCTTCCATTTCTGGACAGCCGACACCTATCAGGGTGCCCCCACTCCGGTGACGGGCTATCTCTCGGTCATCTCCAAGGGAGCTGCCGCTTTCGCCCTGTGCACCATCTTCGTGCACGTGTTCGGCTCAATGGTACACCAGTGGGAAGGCCTGCTCTATATCACCATCGTGCTCTCCATCACCGTGGGTAACCTTTTCGCCATGCGTCAGTCGGAGCTGAAGCGCTTCATGGCCTTCTCCTCTATCTCGCAGGCTGGTTACATCATGCTGGCCGTGGTGGGCAACTCAGCCGCTGGCCTCACCGCACTGATGTACTACACGCTCATCTACGTGGTGGCCAACATGGCCGTGTTCACCGTGATCAGCGCAGTGGAAGAGAACAACCAGGGCAAGACCGAAATAGACGACTACAACGGATTCTACCAGACCAACCCGCGCCTGTCGTTTCTGATGACATTGGCCCTCTTCTCGCTGGCCGGTATCCCGCCGTTTGCTGGTATGTTCTCCAAGTTCTTCGTGTTCATGGCAGCCGCCGAGCATGGTTCGGTATGGGCCTACGCCGTGGTGTTCATCGCACTGCTCAACACCGTGGTGTCGCTCTACTACTATCTGCTCATTGTCAAAGCCATGTATATCAAGAAGAGCGACAGCCCGCTGCCCTACTTCCGCAGCAACTGCAACACACGCCTGGCGCTCGCCCTCTGCACCGTAGGCATCGCGCTGTTCGGCATCGGCTCGTGCATCTACGAGTGGCTCTCGCAGTCCGCAAGTCTTTAAAGACCAGACTAATAGCATACGTTTGCTCTACAAAAATAAAGAGTTGTCCATGCAATTTGGACAACTCTTTTTTTCTACCCGTTTTTCAAAAGCATAGCTTTCGGGTTGTAAAAGCATAGCTTTTGCACGCTAAAAGCATAGCTATTGGAAGGCAAAAGCATAGCTTTTGGAAAACCGCTGTTTTGCACTCCTGAAAGGAGGACAAAAATTAACATCGAAAGACACGAAAGAAAACGAATGATTTATTCTCATAGAAAATTCATGTTTTTAGCGTTTTTCGATGTTGAAAAAATATAAATCGGCTATCGGTTGTTTGATTGAACATCGAAAGAAACGAAAGAAACAAATGATTTATTCTCATAGAAAATTCGTGTTTTTAGTGTTTTTCGATGTTAGAAAAAATATAAACCTGCTATCGGTTGTTTGATTTAACATCGAAAGAAACGAAAGAAACGAATGATACCCCAGTTCGGGATAATAACTTATAGGTAGAGGGGGCGCTTTTGCATATGTGGAAGGTACTAAATGTTACATGTTACAATTGTTACAAATGTTACAAAAATTCGCCAAAGGCCATCAATGACGTTGTCAAAGCTGCGAGTTAGTGAGAGAAGAGTTGAATTCCATTCGGGCTATCCCGGACGTGAGCAATTTCGCCGAAGGCAAAGTTATGCAAAGAGGCGGTCAAAAGCCACAAATGACGAAGCCATATTTATGCAATGAGTTGTTTCGCAGAAGGCCAAGATCGTCTTTGAGGAATGCTGGATGTTGTTTTTACGTATCAATCAAACAAAATTGTAGGTCAATTTGACAAAATGTGAGGGGTGACACGTAGGTCTTCGTGTTTTTTTCTCATATTTGCAAAATAAATTTGGTTTTATGGAAGAGATTGCACTGTCGATGTTTTTGAGTGGTTTCGCCACGGCCTACTTCGCCCTGCACGCCTACCAGTTGTTTCGCCGCGAGGACTGTTTGCGGATGCAACGGGTGATGGCCTGCATCTTCGTGCAGTGGGCGCTCTTCAACCTGAAAGATTTCCTGCTGACCATACACGATTACAACGACCCGAATATACAGAATATCCTCGTCTTGATTGACGGGACTTCGCTCATTGGATACACTTGCCTGGTGTATGAGCTGATAAGTCCCGGATGGGCCACGTTGCGCAAGGTGCTGTGGATGCTGGCAGCGTATGTCCCCTTCTTTGCTGCTTATGCCCTATGGCGCCATGAGGGGGTGATACGTTGTTATATGGTGTGTTTGTTCTTGGCTGGCGCTATCATCTTTGTGTTGTGGCTGCGCAAGGCGAGATATTACGCTCGATACATTCGTGAGAGTTTCTCGAATATCGATGAGATAGACATTTCGTGGCTTCGTGCTGTGGCGTGGTTGTTCGTCATCTGCCAGTTGCTGTGGGTGGGTATTTCCATCGTGCGCCACCCGCTCACGGATTGCCTCTACTATGTGATGTCCATCGTCTTGTGGCAGATTACGTTGGATCACGTGATGCGCCAGAAGCCGATAACGGTGGAGGTGGCCGAAACTGAGCCAATGGTGGAGGATGCGGAGCCTATGCCCCCGCGCGAATATGGATTCGCCCAGCTATTACCTTCGGTGGTCGAAGGCGAGGAACTCTATCTGAACCCCACGCTTTCGATCAAGGATCTGACTTTGCGCATCGGTACCAACCGCACCTATCTGAGCGACTATTTTGTGAACGTGCTCCACACGACCTTCTACGACTATATCAACGGCCTGCGCATCGTGAAGAAGTGCATTCCGCTCTTGGAGGAACACCCTGAGTACACGCTCGAACGCATTGCCAACGAGAGTGGTTTCCAATCGATTTCCACCTTCCGACGCGCATTTCAGAAAATCAAGGGTTTAACGCCCAGTGAGTATCGAAAACGACATAATAATTCATAACAATCATTTAATCAAAAACTATTAAACTATGACTATCGGAAATTTGTACATCAGACCTATGGGGTGCTCATGATGCTTGTACCCTTTGTTCTTGCCATCTTGGCGATATGGCTTCGTTCGGTGAAGCCGAATGCTCGCACTGCTGGCTATGTCTCGAATGCAAGTCGCTTTGCCTACTGGCTGTTCATCATCACCGTGCTGAGTTTGGTGGTGACCATCATTGCGGGGTGGATTGACCCTCATCTGGGTTTCTTCGGCAATAACGGGTTGTGGTTCTTGGTGGTGCTTTCGTTCTTGTTCTTCTTCTGCTATTACGTGATTGCCTTCAAACCTGTGGATGCCGACCAGTTGGAAGAGGCGCAAGATCAGAATGCTGTGCTCTTCGAGACGGCGGGCCTTGCGGCTGCTGGCATAGGAACTGGATTGTCGGCTACCATCAGCTGGACAATGAAGATGCTGGCGAGGGCTCCGATAGACATCGTGCGCCGTTCGGGCAACACCATTTGGTACAGAAACGCGAACGTGGGCGGCTTTTTGGGAAGCGTAGGGGGCACCCTGCTCATTTTGGTTGCTGCTTCGGTCATCTTGGCATTCGCCGCCATGTATTTTCTACTCTTCGTGGTTGTGCTCACGTGGCTGCTGGTGGTGTATAAGTTCGTTAAGAATTTAATATACCTGGGGGGACCGAGAGGCTAAAGCATTTTTTCAATTTACGATTTAGAAATTAATAACTCAAAAACTTATAAACTCAAAAACTTATTTAAACCTATGAAGAAGAATCTTTTCAAATCGATTGCCTTTTTGGCAGTGGGAGCCCTCTCGGGCATGGTGTTCAACAGTTGCAAAGGCGGTGCTTCGGGCGGCGGAATCGTGGAGGAGGCCATCAAACAGGCTGAACAGACGATAACGGCTGAAGAGTCGCCGATATTCGGCAATCTGCCTTTGCTGTACGAGCAGAAGTTGGAGGCCGGTACCATCGTGGGCAAGCATTTCAGGGAACTGAAGACGGAGGACATGGATGAGGCTGTGAAGAACAAGTCGTTGCGCGACGAGGCTGAGAAAAAGCTGGAGGAATACTACAAAGCGAAGATCAGTGAGGCTGCTACTGCCCTGGATGGGAAGGACATCAAGGTGGAGTATGACAAGAACCAGTTCTCTGATGGCAAAGTAACGCTGAAGGTGACAAATGCTGAACGCGGTTATTTCAATTTGGCCTTCGATGTGACTATGGCAAAGCCTGTCAACAAGGAGGTTGCATTCAAATGGGTGTTCATGGATGCCGAGGGCAACGAATTGGAGACCAACAGCGACTATATCACGCCTGGCGAGAAGATCAACAAAGAATGGATGGTGACGGCTGACAAGGATTTCAGTAAGAAGTTTGACCACCTTTACATAGAATTTTTAAATTAAAAAATTAAAGAATTAAAAAGGCCACCGACTCGGGAGAGTTTGGCGGTCTTTTTTTTATGTTTTATTACGAAAAGTGCGTAATTCGATGGTTGACAACGGGAAATTTTGAACGATTAAGATTGTTTGAGTTAACATCCAAAGACACGAAAGAAACGAATGATTCATTCTCATAGAGGATTCGTGCTTTTAGCGTTTTGCGATGTTGAAAAAAATATAAATCTGCTGTCGGTTGTTTGATTTAGCATCGAAAGAAACGAAAGAAACGAATGATTTATACTCATAGAAAATTCGTGTTTTTTAGCGTTTTCGATGTCGAAAAAAATTATATATGCTATCGTTGTTTGATTTAACATCGAAAGAAACGAAAGAAACGAATGACCTATTCTCATGGAGAATTCGTGTTTTTAGCGTTTTTCGATGTAAGCATAAACAAAAAGTTGAGGAAGCAAACGCTCCCTCAACTTCTATTTTTTCCGATGGAAAGGCTCTTAGATTTCCCAGCCCACGGCCGAAGCGCCGAGCACTGCAGCCGAAGCGCCATTCAGTCCGCTCACCAGGAACTTTGCCTTGCCGCGGAAGATGGGCAGTACATGCTCATCGTACGAGCGCTTGATGGGATCCATGATGAGGTCGCCAGCCTTGGTCAGTCCGCCGAAGAAGATGAACGCCTCGGGCGAAGCGAAGGCAGCAAAGTCGGCGCAAGCCTCACCCAGCAGCGAGCCGGTGAATTCGTAAATCTCCTTGGCCAGCGCATCGCCCTTGCCGGCAGCGATAGACACTTCGAGCGAGGTGATGTCCTCAGGGTTGTATTCGCGCAGGAGCGAGCGGTCTTTTCGAGTCTGTAGCAGTTCGCGGGCAGTGCGAGCCACACCCGTGGCCGAGCAGTAGGCCTCCAGACAGCCGTGACGGCCGCAACCGCAGAGGCGACCATTTTCGCGACGAATGATGGTATGACCCAGTTCGCCGGCAAAGCCGTCGCAACCATACACCACCTGACCGTTGATGACGATACCCGAACCAACGCCCGTGCCGAGGGTGATCACAATGAAATTCTTCATGCCGCGGGCCACGCCGTAGATCATCTCACCAATGGCGGCAGCGTTGGCATCGTTGGTCAGCGCCACAGGCACGCCCAGCGCTTCGCTGAACAGTTTGGCCAGAGGCACAACCGTATTGTGGCCCCACTCCAGATTGGGTGCAAACTCAATGGTGCCCTGATAATAATTACCGTTGGGAGCACCAATGCCCATAGCCTGGATGGTTTCTATGCCACCCACTTCTTCAATAATCACCTCAAGCGCATCAACCGATGCCTTCACATAATCTTTCACATCGGAATAGCCCTGAGTCTTAATAGCCGTTGTAGCCTTGATTTCGCCTCGACTGTCAACAATTCCGAACACCGAATTCGTACCGCCAAGGTCTAAGCCAATCACATAAGGCTTTTTTGGTCCTTCTGTCACCATAATAGAGTAGTTTTTATAATAAATTTAGTTGATTATAGGCTTCAACAATTTCGATAAGGCAAAAATAAGAAATAATACCGATGCTGCAAACATTTTGCGGTGATTAAATACATTTATAACTAAAAAAATTAGAATATAATGTTCACGCGCGCAAGGATGAGGGGCGAAAAAAATAGTTAGTTGAAAAAATAATCAAAAAAAATTTGGCGGTTTAAGAAAAAGCATTACCTTTGCATTCGCGTTTAGAGAAACGCCTTTGAAAATAAAGGCTAAAGTCCCAAAGAAAATGCGGACTTTTTGCGCAAGCCGAACACAGAAAGTTTACTTTATGTTGAGGCGCCGCCAAAAATGCCAAGTTTTCGAAGAAAACGCGGAAATAGCTCAGTTGGTAGAGCACAACCTTGCCAAGGTTGGGGTCGCGGGTCCGAGTCCCGTTTTCCGCTCATCGGTTCTGAACAATTTAGCTCGCAAGAGTTAAAGTAAAAATGCCCAGGTGGCGGAATTGGTAGACGCGCACGTTTCAGGTGCGTGTGCCGCGAGGTGTGCAGGTTCGAGTCCTGTTCTGGGCACCACAGTTTGGAACCACCCTATTTTGTTGGAGAGGTGGCGGAATTGGTAGACGCGCTACTTTGAGGGGGTAGTGTCAAGTGCGACGTGGGAGTTCGAGTCTCCTCCTCTTCACAAATAGAAAAGAAAGAAAATGCGGATTTTTTGCGCAAGCCGAACACAGAAAGTTTACTTTATGTTGAGGCGCCGCCAAAAATGCCAAGTTTACAAAGTAAACGCGGAAATAGCTCAGTTGGTAGAGCACAACCTTGCCAAGGTTGGGGTCGCGGGTCCGAGTCCCGTTTTCCGCTCTTTTTTCAGTAGTTGAGAGTTGACAAATTAACAGGTTTACACAGAGCAGTTGTTAATTTTTCAACTTTTTTTATTTCCCATATTTCTCCTATTGGATTTGAATTTCTATCTTTGCATTATAAAATTATAAAATTGTAAAATTAATGAATCTTTACCTTCGCTATTTTAACGACGAGATATTGGTACAGAATGTAGATGAAGCACTCGACTTCTTGCGTTCCATTCCCGAAATCAATGTAGATGCCAAACTGGAGCGCGACATTCGGGAATACGCAGCCAGCGAGGTTTCGTTTCCCAAGCGCTACAAGGTGCGCTCGCGCGTGTACTTCATTATGATTAAGACCATGGCAGCCACCATGCTCGATTTCAAACAGAAGAAAGCCCTCCGTTCGGCCGAGCAGGCACTCGAAGGCAAGCAGAAAGCAGCCAGCGAGGAGCAGCTGAACGACGAGCGTATTGGATGGTATGAAGGCGAATTGGACTTCAAGCGTGTGGTGGTGAACCCGATGAACGGAAAATGCGAGTATCGCGACACCCACTTCGTGGCGCGCTGCAAGGCCACCTCGCCCATCCACTGCTACGAGCGCATTGTGGAATATCTGCGCGAACGTGTTGACAGCCGCAGCCAGTTCCCCTCGTACAAAGGCAAATACTACCACTGCCAGTATCTCGGTATGTGGAAGTAAGAAAAGTATTCAAGTATTGAAATTTCACGCGTTAACTTCAAAGACTCCATGAATAAGGTAATGCTCATAGGCAACGTGGGCCAGAAGCCCGACGTTCATTACTACAACGCCGACGAAGCAGTGGCGCAGGTACGACTGGCCACGACCGAGCGCGGCTATAAGTTGCCCAACGGCACCCAAGTGCCAGAACGCACGGAGTGGCATAATCTTGTGTTCTTCCGCCAACTGGCAAAAATCGTGGATCAATATGTCAACAAGGGTGACAAACTCTATGTGGAAGGCCGAATCCGTTACCGTTCCTACGATGACAAGCAAGGCATACGCCGCACCATTGCCGAAATCAACGTAGATAGCATGGAGCTGCTCACGCCTCGACCTACACAAGAAGCTGGCGCACAGCAGCAAACAACCAATATAGAATGATATTCACCGCACCTACGCCAGAAGTAATCATCGTATTTCTTCTGGCTTTCGCTTTATTACTCGTGTCAGGTTTCGTGAGCGGTTCGGAGATTGCGTTCTTCAGCCTCTCGCCCACCGACCAAGCCGCCTTAGACGCTGACCACTCCACCACCGACCGAAACATTCAACAGCTGCGCGAGGACTCAGACCGCACACTGGCCACCATACTGATAACCAACAACTTGGTGAACGTGACCATCATCATGCTCCTGAACTGGGCCATGGCACAGGTGATACAGTATGGCGACGGAGCCTTTTGGCCGCAGATTCTGGTCAACACCGTGATTCTGACCTTCCTGCTGCTGCTCTTCGGCGAGATTATTCCGAAGATTTACAGCCGGCAGCACGCACTCACTTTCTGCCGGCAAGCTGCCGGCGGCATCATGTTCCTGCGCAAGATTTTCTACCAGCCGGCCTCGCTGCTGATGAAAAGCAGCGGCTTGGCAGAGCGCATGGTGGGCAACCACAATCACGTGCTCAGCGTAGATGAACTGGAACAGGCGCTCGAACTGACCGACAACGAAGAAATCAAAGACGAGAAATCAATGCTCGAAGGCATTATCCGCTTTGGCGACGAGACGGCCAAGGAAGTGATGACCTCGCGCCAAGACATTGTAGATATCGACATTACGGCCACTTACGACGAGGTGCTCCGCTGTATTCTGGAAAACAACTACAGCCGCATACCCGTCTATCAGAACTCCAGCGACAATATTCGCGGATTCCTCTACATCAAAGACCTGCTCCCCCACCTGTCGCGCCCAGCCTCCTTCCGCTGGCAGACACTGGTGCGTGCACCCTACTTCGTGCCGGAGACAAAGAAAATTGACGACATCCTGCGCGAATTTCAGGAAAACAAAATCCACATGGCCATCGTGGTCGATGAATTTGGCGGCACAAGCGGCCTCATCACCATGGAAGATATCCTGGAAGAAATAGTCGGAGAAATCAACGACGAATACGACGAAGACAACAAGTCGTACTCGAAGGTGAACAACAACACCTACATCTTTGAAGGCAAGACACTGCTCACCGACGTGATCAAGGTGCTGGGCATTGACGACGAGGAGTTCCAAGACATTGAAGGCGAGGCAGAAACGCTGGCGGGACTGTTACTCGAACTGAAAGGAGACTTCCCCACCCTGCACGAAACTTTCAACTATAAAAACTACACTTTCGAGATATTGGAACTCGAAAACCGACGCATAGCCAAAGTGAAGCTCGTGATGCACAAAACTGAGCAAAAGGGTTAAAAATGAAAAATCTGTTTAAGAAATTAGCAAAATTCTCTCATTTGTAAATTTTGATAGAGTTGCTATAGACTTAACCCAGAGTTAGCATACAGGAAACAGGCAGTTTTGGGGCAGTTTTGAGACACTTTTAAGGCTGTATTTGTTAAATAGTTTTAAAGAAGTTTAAAATTTTAAACACTTGGCTCAACATAGTTGACAGCTAAGCTGGAAAAGTGTACCTTTGCAGCCGCTATCACGTGTTGGTAGCATGAAATTCTAACCATAATTCAATAACTTAACAACGCAATGGCAACAAAAATCAGATTGCAACGCGGCGGCCGCAAAGGATATGCAGTATATCGTGTGGTTGTTGCAGACGAAAGAGCACCACGTGATGGTCGCTTCATTGAAAAGCTGGGAACCTATAATCCCAACACAGTTCCCGCCGGTATCGACTTGAATTTCGAACGTGCACTCCATTGGGTAGAGTGTGGCGCACAGCCCACCGACACTGCTCGTATGCTGCTGAAGCACGAGGGTGTGTACCTGATGAAACACCTCCGCGGTGGTGTACGCAAAGGCGCCTTCGACGAAGCTACAGCTCAGGCTCGTTTCGACGAATGGAAAGCCGGAAAAGACAAAGAAACGAATGGACTCATTGAGAACGAGAAACTCAACAAGAAGAATGCTGCTGAGGCTCGTCTGAAAGATGAGAAAGCCAAGAACGAGGCCAAAGCCAAGGCCGTAGCTGAAAAGCAAGCTGCTGCTGCAGCTGCTGAGGCTCCCGCTGAAGAGGCTGAGGTTGAAGCTCCCGCAACAGAGGAAGCTCCCGTAGAGGCTGCTGCAGAATAATTTCTGGCTCCATCAAACAAAAAAGAAAGGGTGTATCTCGATGATACATCCTTTTTTTTATGTCCTTACGAAAGTAGAGCAATTTATTTTCCTGACAAGATGATGGCCTGATTTGAGGGAATCTCGGCCTTGAACAATCCGCGGCGATCAAGTTTCACCTTGCGCACACCGCTCTTGTCATCAATCCAATTCATCTCTTTGCCAGCAAGCATGGGCAGTTGAACATTGATTTTCAACACCTCCTCGCGGGCATTCATGGCCACGACATACCATGTGTCGGCACTACGGCGTGCCAAGACGATGAATTGCCCGGGATAACCATCGATGAAACAGGTCTCATCCCAAGTGGTGGGCACCTGCCGCATGAAATCAACTGCGAATGTTGGAGTAACAGCAGGATCCAACGTCATGGGCGTCAGCGCAAAGTTTTGACCGCTCGACTGGAATGCAACCGCAGTGGCCAGTTCAAAGACATCGCTGGTGCGACGATATGTTCCGCTCTGATTGTCGCGGCTCAAACGCTTTTGCAGCACTGTACCGCCAAACTCCATGGAGGCAACGGCATTGCGGCAGAAGGGATGAAGCGTAGCATTCCGCGCTTCCATATCGCAAAAATGCTGATTAAACACCAGGTTCTCGGAAGCCAAGACAGCCTCGCTCGAGCAATAGTTGGGGTACATTCTTTCCCAACCGCGCGGCAAAGTGCAACCGTGGAAGATGACTTGTAGCGAATAGTCGTTGGCATCGCTGAGAATCTGTTCGTAGAGTCGAAGCGTTTCTTGCTTGTCGCCGGCAAAGAAATCGACCTTGATACCAGCCACTCCATGCTCCTTGAGCCAGCGCATCTCCTGCTTGCGAACAATGGGATTATGCATAGCCTGACGTGCACACTGCGGCGCATCGTTCCATGCTCCGTTTGAATTGTACCACACCCAGGGGCGGATACCCTTCTCTTTGCAATAGGCGAAGAGGCGTTCCATGCCTTCGCGACCGATATTCTGATACCAGCCACCATCAATCAGGCAGCCCTCCCAGCCGAGCTCGGCTGCCAAATCGATGAAGGCAATCTGGTCATCATAGACAATGCTGGGGTCTTGCCAGATAATCCACGACCATGTATTGCGCATCCCCTGGTAATCAATAGACGGCTCGTAGAGCTGTTCCACCACATCCCAGGGTATGGTTGTCTCCACTATTGGTTTCAAAGACGGGCTCAGGGTGATGGTGCGATACGGGGTGCAACCAGTCTGTGCGGCATTGGGTGACACTTCAGTACCAGCCAAACCCATCTGAGCGCCAGTGCTGCCGAATCCATTATTCTCCTCCGGCATAGGGAAAGCGATAGTCATCAGTCCCTCGGGAGTAGCATCGGAGAGATGGCTTCCGCAGTAGTTGGAACTCAAACCCGTCTCGGATATGAGCAGCCAGCCGCGCTCACCTTCGTGGAAAAGACAGGGAAAGGTCCAGCCGTGACCATACTGCGAGGGTGTGGCGGCGGGAGCATCCCAGATATATTCTTCTTCGTATGACGGCTTGGTGCGCTTCCAACCAATCATGGCATCGCTCTGGGGACTGATAAATGCGGTGGTACCCTCGGGCAAATCAAATCCCGATGCTTCGCCAGTGACGATAAGTGCCGATGTCTCACCTCCCTGAATCAGGCGGTAATTATAAGCGATATTGTTGTTGAACACACGGAAATTCACTTCCATCGAGATGCCATGTTGCTGCGCTTCAGCGTTGGTAACAATCAGGCTGAAGGCATTTTCCTCGGCGGTGATATTGCGCTGCTTGCCTTGACGCAGCTGATACTGCTGGCGGTGGAAGCCACGATTGATGGTCTTTTTCAGTTCAAGATTGCGCGAAAGGTCGGCCACATTGGTCATCAAGCCCAGCGGCGAGGGGTCGAGCATCGGCACATCGAGTGTATCGGGCTGAGCGTTTTTGCGGGCAGTAACCACCCGTCGGTAGCCAGCCGTGTAGATCAGTTTTCCACGATTGAGCGAAATGTCAACATATGTGAGCCTGTCGGGGCTCAACACGCGAATGGTTTCGGCGTGAGCGGGCAAAGCAAGCCAGCAGCAGAATGCCACGGCGAAAAGGAGGATTTTTTTCATAGCGTTAGTTTATTAGAATCGCCGACTACCAGCGATCCACTTCTTTCACACCACGAATGGTGCGCAGTTTCTTAATGAGTGCGTTCAAATGAGAGGTATCGTCGAGCATGATAACCACAAATCCACTGAACATACCATCGTGGGAATCCACTTTAATGTTTCTGATGGTCAGTCGTTCTTCTTTTGAAATGACGTTGGTAATGTTGTTCAGAATGCCAATATCATCTTGTCCCACGATGCGCAAGGTGATGTTGTAGCGCGACGTGCCTTTGCCGCTCCATTGCGCTTTCACAATGCGGTAAGGGTGGTGCAAGCGCATGTCTGCGGCATTGGGACAGGTCATACGGTGAATTTTTATTCCGTTGTTCACCGTGACAAATCCGAATATCTTGTCGCCGTAGATGGGCTGACAGCATTTGGCCAGCGAATAGTCCACGCCCTTAAGATTTTGATCGATCACGAGCACATCGTCGTTGTCTCGTGCACGCTGCTCTTCCGGACTATTGTAAAAGAATTCCTCAGCCGATTGTGTGTCAGCTTTCTTGCTCTTGGCCTCTTGCTTCTCTTCGCGTATTTCGAGGTAACGGTCAATGATATCGTTTACGTTCAGCCGCTCCTCGGCTATTTGGCGGTAGAAGTCGGAAGTCTCCTTAAAACCCAATCGCTTGACCAGATGCGAGATGATTGATTCTTCCATCTCGATTTTCCGGTTTTTAAACCGCCTATTCAAGAGTTCCTTGGCGTAGGCCGCATCTCTGACCTGGGTTTCCTTCAGGGCCAGTCGGATCTTTGCCTTGGCACGAGGCGAGCGCACAATCTGCAGCCATCCGGCATTGGGCTTTTGTGTAGAGAGGGTGATAATTTCCACGGTCTCGCCCGAATGGAGTTCCTGCGAAATAGACACATGGCGCCCGTTCACTTTTCCGCCGGTGCAATGGTTACCCACGTTCGAGTGGATGTGATAGGCAAAGTCGAGAATGGTGGCACCGGGCGATAATTTCATCAGATCGCCTTTCGGTGTGAACACAAACACATCGTTCTGCATCTTGGCAGCAGCCGGCTCCAAGGTTGTGGGCTCGTCGCTGTCTTCCAAGTGTTCGCGCACCGCAGCGAGCCACTGGTCCATGCCCTGACTCTGCTTCACGCCTTTATAGCGCCAGTGGGCCGCCAGTCCGTGCTCGGCAATCTCGTCCATGCGTTCTGTGCGTATTTGTATCTCCACCCATTTGTCTTGCGGTCCGAGCACAGTGGTGTGAAGGCTTTCGTAGCCGTTGCTTTTCGGCACCGAGAGCCAGTCGCGCAGACGCTTGGGGTTAGGCTGATACATATCGGTCACAATGGAATAGGTCTGCCAGCAGAGGGCTTTCTCCTGTTCGCGCGGCGCATCGAGAATGATTCTAATGGCAAAGAGATCGTAGATACCTTCAAAGCCGCAGCGCTGCTTCTTCATCTTCTGCCAGATGGAGTGAATCGACTTGGTGCGCCCCTTCATGTGGAACTTCAAGCCTGCGGCCTTCAGTTTTTCCTCGATAGGGCCGATGAACGCAGCAATATACTCATCGCGCGAGCGCTTGGTGGCATTCAGCTTCTCCTTAATTAAATAGTAGGCATCGTGCTCCATGTATTTGAGCGAGAGGTCTTCCAGCTCGCTCTTCAACTGATACAAGCCAAGCTTATGAGCCAGCGGGGCATAGAGATAGGCCGCCTCCTCGCTCGATTGCTGTTTCTGTTCCTCGTCGGGATAGTCTTTCAAATGGCGCATCAGATTGACACTCTCGGCTATGAGCAACAGAATGACGCGCACATCGTCGGCCACAGTGAGCAGAAGATTACGGTAGTTGTCGCTTTCTCCTATATGGTTCTGCTGCAGCAGGGCGGAAATCTTGACCAGTCCCTGCACAATCTTGTTCACATCAGCACCGAAATCGTCGGTGATTTCCTGTTCACTGAACAGCTGCGTGGCACCAGCATGAAAGATAAGGAGTGAGAGCAGCGAGTCGCGTTTCAGTCCAATGGAATGAACAGCGATTTCGGCTGCGTGGAGCGCGTGGAGCAGTGGGTGCTGACCGAGGTAATCGTCGGGCATCACACCCTCGCGCTGAGCCGCTGAGAGATAATACGCCAGGCGGTCTTCATCGGAAGGAGAAAGACTCACGCCATCGGCTTGCAACAATGCCTTGTAACTATCAGTGGCTTTTATGCGGATATTATCGGGAAGAAATTCAAACATATTTCTTGCAAATGTACGATTTATTCTTTACTTTTGGCAAATAAACACTAAATCTTTACCTTTATTAATACTTTGCCTTGCGCTAATTTTCTTTGTTTCATTTTTTTCATAGTCCTACAATTATGCTAACTCAACAAGACCTGCAACAGCTTGCTCAACGCGGAATCAGCGAGGAGCAGCTCCTCCACCAGTTACAACAGATTAAAGAGGGTTTCCCCTATCTGCGCATCGAAGCCGCTGCCCGCGTGGGACGCGGCATTGTGTCGCCCACAGTGGCAGAGCGTCAACACTATATCGAGGTGTGGAAAAAATACCTTTCCGAAGGGCACCAGATCGTGAAATTCGTGCCTGCCTCGGGTGCTGCCAGCCGTATGTTTAAGGATTTGTTTGCATTCCTCTCGGCCGATTACGATCAGCCCACAACGGCTTTTGAGCACGAATTTTTCGACAACATCAAGAAATTTGCCTTCCGCAAGCAACTTTGCAAGAAGTGCGTGGAGAACGAAGGCAAGCACATCCACGAGCTGCTGCCTGCCGGCGAGTACAAAGCCATTGTGCGCAATCTGCTGAACAAGGAGGGGTTGAACTACGGCCAGCTGCCAAAGGGTCTGCTCACCTTCCACGAATATGCCGACTCCGTGCGCACCGCCATGGAGGAACACCTGGTCGAGGCAGCGCAATACGCTGCATCGGACGGTCAGGCAAACATCCACTTCACTGTGTCGCACGAGCATCTGCCGCTCTTCCGCGCCAAGGTGGAGGAACGCGTAGCAGCCTTTGCCAAGGAATACGGACTGAAATATAACATCTCCTTCTCCGAACAGAAGCCTGCCACCGATACCGTGGCAGCCAATCCCGACGGCACGCCATTCCGCAACGATGATGGCTCTATCCTGTTCCGTCCGGGCGGTCATGGAGCGCTCATCGAAAACTTAGGCGAAATAGCAGCCGACGTGGTGTTCATCAAGAACATCGACAATGTGGTGCCCGACCATCTGAAGGCGCCAACCACCGAATACAAACAGGTGATTGCCGGTATGCTCGTTGAGCTTCAGGCGCAGACATTCGCCTATCTGCGACTGCTGCAGAAGCGCGAGTGCACACACGCTCAACTGGTAGAGATGCTCCACTTCCTCGAGTCGAAGCTCTGCTGTCTGAACGCCGAGGCTGAAAATTTCGACGATGAAGACCTGGAGGCTTACCTCATTCAGAAGCTGAACCGCCCAATGCGCGTCTGCGGTGTGGTGAAAAACGCCGGTGAGCCTGGCGGCGGCCCATTCTTGGCCTACAATGCCGATGGCACCATCTCGCTCCAGATTCTCGAATCGAGCCAGATTGACAAATCGAACGAGGAGTATATGCGTATGTTCCGCGAAGGCACTCACTTCAATCCAGTCGATCTGGTTTGCGCCACGAAGGACTATGAGGGACACGCCTTCCCGCTCAAAGACTATGTTGACCCGCAAACGGGCTTCATCTCGCAGAAGAGCAAGAACGGCCGCGACCTGCTCGCACTCGAATTGCCAGGCCTTTGGAATGGGGCCATGTCCGACTGGAACACTGTCTTTGTGGAAGTACCCCTCGAAACATTCAACCCCGTGAAGACAGTAAACGACCTGCTCCGCCCGCAACACCAACCGGAGTAATTCACATTTTTGCTACTTGCGGCTGCAGGCTGTGGCCCACATTTGCCAGCGGCGGCAGCGCGGGGCACGATAAAAGAAAAAGAGCATCCATCGCAGTGATGGATGCTCTTTTTGTTTATGACGGATGAGCGGCGATTAGATAATCTCGCTCCAGTCTTCTTTCGATTTGCGCACATAGCTCTGGTAGCGGAGCTTAGCCATACGCTCAGCCTCGGAGAAGAGTTCGTCGGCTTCGTTAGGATAAGCTTTCTGCACGGAGAGATAGCGCACTTCGCCAAGCAGGAAGTCGCGGAACTTATCCCACTGCGGCTCTTTCGAGTCGAGCGTGAATGGGTTCTTGCCTTCCTCGGCCAGCTGTGGATTGTAGCGCCAGAGGTGCCAGTAGCCACATTCAACGGCACGGCCTTCCTCAGCCTGCGAACGACCCATGCCGCCCTTGATCTTCAGTCCGTGGTTGATACATGGAGCGTAAGCAATCACGAGCGATGGTCCGGGATAAGCCTCAGCCTCGCGGATGGCTTTCAGGCACTGTGCATTGTCGGCGCCCATGGCCACCTGAGCCACATATACATAACCGTAAGAGGTGGCAATCATGCCGAGGTCTTTTTTGCGGATGCGCTTACCCTGGGCGGCGAACTGTGCGATAGCACCGAGCGGAGTAGCCTTCGACGACTGGCCGCCAGTGTTGGAGTAAACCTCGGTGTCGAGCACGAGCAGGTTTACATCCTCGCCAGAGGCAATCACGTGGTCGAGACCGCCGTAGCCGATATCGTAGGAAGCACCGTCGCCACCGATAATCCACTGTGAACGCTTCACGAGATAGTGGTCGAGGGTCTTCAGTTCTTTGCAAATCTCGCAACCGTTTTCAGCGCAAGCAGCGATGAGCGGTTTCAGTTCGGCAGCGATGCGCTTGGTTTCGTCGGCATCGTTCTGCTTTTCAATCCACTCGGCAGCCAGAGCCTTGAACTCGGCAGAAGCCTTGTCCTCTTCAATGGCTTGCTTGAGCAGCATGGTCACGCGCTCTTTCATCTTCTTGTTGCCGAGCACCATACCCATGCCGAACTCGCAGAAGTCTTCAAACAGCGAGTTGTCGAAGGCTGGGCCCTGACCCTTCTCGTTCTTGCAGTAAGGAGTAGAAGGAATAGAGGCAGAATAGATTGACGAGCAGCCGGTGGCGTTGGCAATCATTTCGCGGTCGCCGAAGAGTTGAGAGATGAGTTTCACGTATGGTGTCTCACCGCAACCCGAGCAAGCGCCGGAGAATTCAAACAGCGGAGTGGCGAACTGCGAGTTCTTCACATTGGCCTTGATATCTACGAGGTCCTGCTTCGACTTCACGTCCTTCACGAGCTTGTCCCAATTCTTGGCTTCCTGCTTCATTTCCTCGGTGTCGGGGTTGAACGGAACCATAGAGAGGGCCTTGCCCAGTTTCGGATTGCCTGGACATACATCGGCGCAGTTGCCGCAACCCAGACAGTCGAGCACGGACGTTTCAATGCGGAAGTGCATACCCTTCATGGCAGCGGGAGCCTTCATCTCGATGGTGTCGAGTGCAGAGAAGCCTGCCAGCTCTTCGTCGGTCAGTACGAACGGACGGATGGCAGCGTGAGGACAAACGTAGGCACACTTGTTACACTGGATACAGTTTTCATGATTCCAAACGGGCACGAAGGCTTCAACGCCGCGCTTTTCCCAAGCGGCTGTGCCGTTCTCCCACGAACCGTCCACGGTGTTGTGCTTCACAAAGTCGCTCACTTTCAGCAGGTCGCCGCTCTGAGCGTTGATGGGGCGCACGAGTTCCTTCACGAATTCGGGAGCCTCGTCGGCCACTTTCACGTCGTCGGCCAGTTGAGCCCATGCGGGATCAATAGCGAGCTGCTTGTATTCGCCACCGCGATCCACGGCTGCGTAGTTCATGTTCACCACGTCTTCACCCTTCTTGCCGTACGACTTCACAATGAATTTCTTCATCTGTTCAACGGCGAGGTCCACGGGAATAACGCCGGTGATGCGGAAGAAGGCCGACTGCAGGATGGTGTTGGTGCGGTTGCCCAAACCAATCTCCTGAGCAATCTTGGTGGCGTTGATGTAGTAAACGGTGATGTTGTTCTCGGCAAAGTAGCGCTTGATGCGGTTGGGGATGAAGTTCACGAGTTCCTCGCCGTCGAAAATGGTGTTCAGCAGGAAGGTACCGTTCTTCTGCAGACCGCGAATCACGTCGTACATATTCAGATATGCCTGCACGTGGCACGCTACGAAGTTTGGAGTGTTCACCAGATAGGTTGAACGGATGGGGGTATCGCCGAAGCGGAGGTGCGAGCAGGTGAAACCGCCCGACTTCTTCGAGTCGTAAGAGAAGTATGCCTGGCAGTATTTATCGGTGTTGTCGCCGATAATCTTCACTGAGTTCTTGTTGGCACCTACGGTACCGTCGGCACCCAGACCGTAGAACTTAGCTTCGAACATACCCTTGCCGCCCATAGGGATTTCTTCCACTTCGGGCAGCGAAGAGAAGGTCACGTCATCGACGATGCCGACGGTGAAGTGGTTCTTGGGCTCGGGCAGTGCCAGATTGTTGAACACGGAGATAATCTTTGCCGGTGTGGTGTCGGCCGAACCGAGACCGTAGCGACCGCCCACAATGAGGGGTTTGTTCTCTACATCGTAGAAGGCCGACTTCACGTCGAGATAGAGGGGTTCGCCTTCAGCGCCGGGTTCCTTGGTGCGGTCGAGCACGGCAATGCGCTTCACGCTCTTGGGCACGGCAGCCAGCAGGTGTTTCACCGAGAAGGGGCGATACAGGTGCACAGAGATCATACCTACCTTCTGGCCCTGGGCGTTGAGGTAGTCGATGGCTTCGCGGGCTGCCTCGGTGGCAGAGCCCATGAGGATGATGATGCGGTCGGCATCGTCGGCACCGTAGTAAGAGAAGAGGTGATACTCGCGGCCGGTGATTTCGCTCACCTTGCCCAGATAGTATTCCACCACTTCGGGCACCTGCTCGTAAGCCTTGTTGCAGGCTTCGCGGTGGGTGAAGAATGTTTCGGGGTTCTCGGCAGTACCGCGGGTGATGGGACGCTCGGGCGAGAGGGCGCGATCGCGGAAGCGCTTCACGTCGTCGGCATCGAGCAGAGCGGCTACATCCTCTTGCTCCATCACTTCAATCTTGTGGTATTCGTGCGAGGTGCGGAAACCGTCGAAGAAGTTGACGAAGGGGATATTGGTTTTCAGCGTGGCCAGATGGGGCACAGCGGTGAGGTCCATCACTTCCTGCACAGAGCCTGAGCAGAACATGGCGAAACCGGTCTGACGGCAGGCCATCACATCCTGATGGTCGCCAAAGATGCAGAGCGAGTGGCTGGCCAGTGTACGGGCCGACACGTCGAAAACGCAGGGCAGCATCTCGCCGGCTATTTTGTACATGTTTGGAATCATGAGCAGCAGTCCCTGCGATGCGGTGAAGGTGGTGGTCAGGGCACCAGCCTGCAGCGAGCCGTGCAGCGCGCCGGCAGCACCGCCCTCCGATTGCATCTCCTGAACGCTTACGGTTTGTCCAAACAGATTCTTACGACCACGAGCGGCCCATTCGTCAACGTGCTCGGCCATGGGCGAAGAAGGAGTGATGGGATAGATAGCGGCTACCTCAGAAAACATATAACTGATGTGAGCAGCGGCTTCGTTACCATCACAGGTGATAAACTTTTTTACTTTAGCCATAATGTTTTTTTGATGATTTATGATGAATTATTTTTTATGGTTTTAATGCTTCGTGTTGAATATCTTTTGCAGTGCCTGTTCTATAGCCTCTCCGCGCAGGCCGCGGGCCACGATGCTGCCGTCGGGCGCAAAGAGTATGATGTGCGGTATGCCGGTTATGCCGTAGAGCTCGCAGGGGGCGGTGCCGGCATTGATCATCTGCGGATAGTTGATGCCCAGCTGGCTGATGGCCTGCTCCGTGTCGGCAGGATCATCGCTCACGGCCACGCCCAGCACCACCAGGCCTTTATCCTTATATTTATTGTAGGCTGCAATCAGATTGGGTATCTCCTGTCGGCAGGGACCGCACCACGATGCCCAGAAATCGACCAGCACATACTGCCCGCGACCCACATAGTCGCTCAGCCGTGTGGTCTTGCACTGATAGTCGGCCGCAAAGTCTATGAACTTCAAGTCGGCTGGCTGTTGGGCCTTGATTTGCTCCACGCGCTCGGCTTGCTTCTTTGCTGTCATCAGCACATTGAAAGTGCCTGCCAGCAACAGCACCAGCAGAATGAGTGCTGCCACGAGCAGTCCGATAAAAATACGCTTGAACGTTTTCATGCACTATAGATTTCTTGCAAAGATAAGGTTTTCTTTCCATCCAACCAAAAATCTCTTCGAGTTTACTCGCTTTGCCGGCAAACTAACCGAGTTTTGCCCGATTGCTCGCGGGGCGGCGGCAGGAAAAAAGAAAAGCTGCGGCAGGAAAAAGAAATGCCGCAGCGGGAAAAAGAAAAGCCGCGGCGGGAAAAAGAAAAGCTGCGGCAGGAAAAGAAAAAATCCTGCCGCAGCCTATGCGAATCAAAAGAAACGGGGGGAATGACGCGTTATTTCATCAGCACCTTCTTGCCGTTCACAATGAATACGCCCTTGGCGGGTTTCTCCACGCGGCGGCCCTGCAGGTCGTAGAATTTCACGTCCTTCACCTCGCCCTGCTCGATGCTTACAATGGCAGTGGTCTCGTCGTCGTATGCTATCTGCAGTTCACAATCGTAGTCAGGCATCGTGAAGGTCCACTGGTTGGTCTGGCCCTCAACGGGAGTGGGAATAACGTAGTTAAATACCAAGTGGAGTGTTGACTCTTTCTGGATGTTATAGTCGGCCAGGGTTCTGCTGTCGTCCAGCACCTTACCTGCGAAGATAAGTTTCTGGGCGTCCACGGGAATACCCTCCTTATCTTCTATTTTCGTCTTCACAGCCGAGATTAAGTCCGATGGCTCTACATCGAGCGTGATGGTCTTTCCCGTCAGTGTCTTCACGAATATCTGCATAGCGCTCGCCTGCATGGAAATGGTCAGCATTGCCACGAGCACTAATATAAATCTCTTAGTCGTTTTCATATTGTTATTGTGTTTTTTATTCTTGTAGGTTTTTGTCTAATGGAGAAGCGGATTAAAAAGCGAGGCAGGCGCGAACATGCTCGGAGAAGTACTTTTTGCTGCTGTTCCACCAGTTATTGCCGGTGACCAGGGACACGTACATGGCGCGGTCTTCACCTCCGACGACGACCAGTAGTACTGATCCTCCCCCAAGGCTTCGCCTCCGGCGGTGGTGATAGCAGTCTGCAGGCCAGTGTAGCTGTCTTCGTTGTCACCGAAAACCTTGAACATAGCCTTCCACTGATCCTGGCTGGGCAACATCCATGCGGCATTTGAAACGGCACTCTTGCCCTCGCAGTTGCTCTTGGCCTTGCTCCAGTTAGAGTCGGTCTCGTGAGCGAGTGCAATGGCCAGACTGCTGCCAGCAGTTGCGCTCTTGTATGCCACCATAGCCACGGCGGTCACGCCCTCGGGCAGGTTGTCCTTGTCGGCCACGGCGTATGCATTGCCGTCGCTGCCAA
>CAJOIX010000004.1:83855-84334 GCA_905234815.1 uncultured Prevotella sp.
AGCGAGGCAGGCACGAACACGGTAGGCGATGCTCTTAGGGGTCTCGGCCCAGTCGGCATGGCCATAATAGTTCGGGAACACTTCCCAGGCGTAGGTTTCATCGACCTCCGACGACCAGTATGCCCTTCCCTCCACCAAGGCTGTGCCTCCGGCGGTGGTGATAGCAGTATTCAGGCCAGTGTGGCTGTCTTCGTCGTCACCGAAAGCCTTGAACATAGCCTTCCACTGATTCTCGCTGGGCAACATCCATGCGGCATTTGCAACGGCACTCTTGCCTTCGCAGATGCTCTTGGCCGTGCTCCAGTCAAATTGGTTGATCTCGTCAGCGGTGATCTCGTCAGCGGTGATCTCGTCAGCGAGTGCAATGGCCAGACCACTGTCAGCAGTTGCGCTCTTGTATGCCACCATAGCCACGGCGGTCACGCCCTCGGGCAGGTTGTCCTTGTCGGCCACGGCGTATGCATTGCCGTCGCTGCCAA
>CAJOIX010000004.1:84358-95007 GCA_905234815.1 uncultured Prevotella sp.
AAAAGCGAGGCAGGCGCGAACATGCTCGGAGAAGTACTTTTTGCTGCTGTTCCACCAGTTATTGCCGGTGACCAGGGACACGTACATGGCGCGGTCTTCATCGTCCTCGTCCAGCGTAGACGACCAGTAGGCGCCCTTCAAGTCTGTGCCTCCGGCGGTGGTGATAGCAGTATTCAGGCCAGTGTAGCTGGCATCGTCGTCACCGAAAGCCTTGAACATAGTCTTCCACTGATTCTCGCTGGGCAACAGCCATGCGGCATTTGCAACGGCACTCTTGCCCTCGCAGGTGCTCTTGGCCGTACTCCAGTCTAAGTCGCTCTCGTCAGCGAGTGCAATGGCCAGACCTTGCTTGTAGGTGGCGTGGTCTGTATCGCTGCCCACGTAGGCAATCATAGCCACGGCGGTGGTGCCAGCGGCCTCGGCAGCATCCTTCGTGTCATAGATATTGCCATCGCCACCGACTATCTTGCCTAAGTCCTCGGCAGTGGCCTCGGTCAGTGGGCGGGCTGCTGCGGCTTCTTTTTTCACTACCTTGATGCTCTTCACGGTCTTGGTACCGGCATAGGTGAGGGTCACAGTCTCGCCTGCCTCTGCGGCGGCGGGGCTGATGGTCCAGTTGGCGGCATCGTCGATGCCATCGGCGAGGGTCAGGTTGTAGAGAGTGGGGGCTGGGGCATCTGCCTCAAAGTTGGCATACACCTGATACTGCCCGTTCTGCTCGCAGGTGACGTTGATGCTGGCATCGGTGCCGAGCACTTCGCCGCCCGCGCCCTTCGTCCAGTTCACGAATTTGTAGCCGTCGCTGGGGGTGGCGGTGAAGGTGTAGGTGGTCGTCTTGTAGCCCTTGCTGGTGCTGGTCACGTCGGTCGAGCCGTTCTTCACGCTCACCGTGCCGTTGCCGTCGGTGGCAGCGTCGTAGCCGTAATAGACAAGGTAGTTGTCACCTTGCATGCACGACAGCCCCGTGACCGTGTACTTCGCACCGTCGGAGAGATAGACGTTGATGTAGCTATCCAGCATCCAGTTAGCATTACTGCCTACACTTCCTGCCAGCGTGCCGTGAAGTTCAAGCTTGGATTTATTGGATAAGTAGAAGGTACTGGGATTGTTCAGCGTCACGGTAACACCCTTGTTAATGGTCAGCGTGGAATTGTCCACGTCGAAATCCGTGCAAGTCATGTCGCTGCTGACAGTGCCACTGCCAGATCCCCAGACTTCAATAGAAGTTCCGGTAATAATTGCTCCCGCATGTGCTTGCATTGCGCAAACCAGCAGCAGGGCAAGAAGAGAGAGTAATTTTGTTCTCATAAGCTTTTGTGTGTAAAAATAATTGAACATAAATTTTATAATTGATTATATGATTCCGGTCGGAATAATGTGCGGGAAGAAAAACAGTTAGTCTTTTCGCGTACTTACAGTTAGTCTTTTCGCGTACTTATATTATAATAATTTTATAATAACTCGACTGCAAATTTATGTTTTTTTCCAAAATCTCAAAATAAAAACAGGCACGAATTTGTCCGCGGCTGTCACGAACCGAAGCATGAGGCCGGCAGCAAAACAGCCTCCGAGCACACCGACGGCAGACAGAAAACAGAGCGCTGAGATTTTTGCACATAACATTTCCCACGCAAATTTCCGCGGCGCAGCGGCCAAACGGCAAAAACGAAGCAAAAATCACAAAAACAGATAAACCGCTGCAACCCAGACCGTTAGCAGTTTTCGCTACTTCGGAGCGTAAGCACCCGAAAAGCAAAACCTATGCTTTTGGTCGGCAAAAGCATAGGTTTTGGCGAGCGAAAGCATAGGTTTTGTTGGCAGAAAAAATAGTTCTGGAAGCAGAAAAGGATAGCTTTTGCCTGCCATTCGGTCGGAAATCGGCATGAAAATGGGCAAAATTTGGCTTGCGAACTGCTATTTTTCCACTTGCAGCGTTTTAACAAACGAAACACTTTTTAACAAAAAAGTTTTTTGCACGATTGTCAGATGGAAATTTGCACAAAAAGAAAATACTTTTTATTTTTGTCTTTTCTTAAAGACCCCAATATGAAAGAGTAAACCTATATTAATCTTAAATCCTGATAAAACCTATGAGTAAGTATTTTGCCCCATCCGAACTGATCATCAATGAAGACGGTTCGTGCTTCCACCTCCATCTGAAACCCGAACACCTGGCCGACAAAGTGGTGCTCGTGGGCGATCCCGAGAGAGTTTCGCTCGTTGCCAAACACTTCGACTCGATTGAGAACGAGGTGCAGAGCCGCGAGTTTCACACCATCACCGGCACCTATAAGGGCAAGCGCATCACCGCGCAGAGCCACGGCATCGGCTGCGACAACATCGACATCGTGGTGAACGAACTCGACGCCCTGGCCAATATCGACTTCAAAACCCGCGAGCTGAAACCCGAACACCGCACACTGACCATGGTGCGCATCGGTACCTGCGGCGGACTGCAGCCCTACACGCCCGTGGGCACTTTCATCGCCTCGGTGAAGAGCATCGGCTTCGACGGACTGCTCAACTTCTACGCCGGTCGCGACGAGGTGTGCGACCTGGAACTGGAAGAGGCCTTCAAGCGCCACATGAACTGGAACCCGCAGAAGGGCTCGCCCTACGTGGCTACGGCCTGTCCCGAACTGATCGACCGCGTGGCAGCCGACGACATGGTGCGCGGCATAACCATTGCCTGTGGCGGATTCTATGGTCCACAAGGGCGCGAACTGCGCATTCCGCTGCAAGACCCGCAGCAGAACCAGAAGGTGGAATGTTTCCACTACGGCGACCTCGACATCACCAACTTCGAAATGGAAAGCTCGGCGCTGGCCGGACTGGCTTCGCTGCTCGGACACAAGGCCATGACCTGCTGCATGGTGATTGCCAACCGACTCATAAAAGAGGCCAACACCGGATACAAGAACACCATCGACACGCTCATTCAGAAAGTGCTCGACCGCATCTAAGCCCGACTCTGAACGCTGAACGCTGAACTCTTCACTCTTCACTCTAAACTCTTCACTCTAAACTTTGAACTGTGAACTCTGAACTGTGAACTCTGAACTGTGAACTGTGGAATCTGGTCGGCTTGCAGCCTCGAAATTAGTTAAAAATTGGAGTTAAAAATTCGTTAAGAATAACTTCAGGCGCTTGGCGCCCATAATTTTAAACCTAAATTTTTAACCCATTTCAAGCGCAGCGCCCAAGAGAGAGAAAAAAAACATAGAGCCCCCTCCTAACCTCCCCCTCAAGGGGAGGAATGGGAGCGCAACGGAATAGAGTCGGGTCGCCTGCGGCTCGAAATTAGTTAAAAATTGATGTTAAAAATTAGTTAAGAATAGAAAGTATTGTCTGAACTCTGAACTGTGAACTATGAACTCTGAACTCTTCACTCTTCACTCTTCACTCTTCACTCTAAACTTTCGCTCTGACTCTAAACTCTCAACTCTCAACTCTAAACTTTGAATCGTGATTTCATTCGAAAGTGATTACAACAACGGAGCACACCCAGCTGTGCTCCGTCGTCTTATAGAAACCAACGCTGAGCAAAGCGCCTCGTATGGGTTCGACGTATGGAGCGAACAAGCCCGCGAGAAGATTCGTCAAGCCTGCGCTGCGCCCGAGGCCGACATCCACTTTCTGGTGGGCGGCACACAGACCAACGCGACCGTGATTGACGCCCTGTGCCCGTCGTACGGAGCCGTGGTAGCTGCCGAATCGGCCCACATCAATCAGCACGAGTCAGGCGCCGTGGAAGCACGCGGACACAAAGTGATTGCCCTACCCTCGCACGACGGCCGGCTCGACGCAGAAGAACTGAACCGATACCTCAGCCGCTTCTTTGCCGACCCCACATGGGAACACATGGCCGTGCCCACAATGGTGTATATCACTTTCCCCACAGAACTCGGCACCACCTACACGCGACAGCAAATTGACGACATCTATCGGGTGGCACAGCAATACAAACTGCCGCTGTTCGTAGATGGCGCACGACTGGGCTATGGACTGGCTTCGGAAGCGTGCGATTTCGACCTGCCGTGGCTCGCCGCACACTGCGACGTGTTCTATATCGGCGGAACCAAACAGGGCGCACTCTGCGGCGAAGCGGTGGTTTTCCCGAGAGGAAACGCTCCGCGCGGATTCTTCACCATGGTGAAACGCCAGGGAGCGCTACTCGCCAAAAGTCGGCTGGCAGGCGTGCAATTCGACGCACTCTTCACCGACAATCTGTATCTCAACATTGCACGGCACGCAATCAGGCAGGCGCAGAAGCTCAGAGAAATTTTCCTCGCGGCGGGCTATTCGCTCAAAGACTCGCCCACCAATCAGCAGTTTGTCGTGCTCACGAACCAGCAGATGAAACAAATAGCCGAGCGCATAGCCTTTGAAACATGGGAACCCATTGACGAGGACCACACCCTGTGCCGGTTTGTGACCAGCTGGGCCACCACCGACGCCGACCTCGCCGCCCTCCGCTCATCACTCTAAACTCTTCACTCATCACTCTAAACTCTAAACTCTGAACTTTGAACTATGAACTGTGAACTCTTCACTCTTCACTCTAAACTCTTCACTCTAAACTTTCGCTCTGACTCTCAACTCTAAACTCTGAACTGTGAACTCTGAACTCCTGAACTATGGAATCTGGTCGGCTTGCAGCCTCGAAATTAGTTAAAAATTGATGTTAAAAGAAAGTATTGTCTGAACTCCTGCAACTCCTGAACTCCTGTAACTCCTGAACTCTGAACTTTGAACTCTAAACTTTGAACTCTTCACTCTTAACTCTTAACTCTTAACTCTTTCCCCGTGAACTCCACTCCCACCATCTGCGCACTCGCCACACCCACTGGCGGAGCACTCGCAATCGTTAGAATCTCAGGTCCTGAAGCCATTCAAACGGCCGACAAGATAGTCCGTAAAAACCTAAAGGAGCTAAAGCCGAACACACTGGCGCACACGCAGTTAACAGACCGAGAGAAAATCGTTGACGACGTGATTGTGAGCGTCTATCACGCGCCCAACTCATACACCGGCGAGGACTGCGTGGAGATCACTTGTCACGGGTCGGCATACATCTGCCAGGTGATACTCCAGCTGCTGGTCGATAACGGCTGCCGGATGGCAAAACCAGGCGAATACACCCAACGCGCCTACCTGAACGGGAAGCTCGATCTGGCACAGGCCGAGGCCGTGGCCGACCTGATTGCATCGACCAACAAGGCAACGCACCAGCTGGCCATCAACCAGCTGCGCGGCAACGTGTCGTCACGGTTGGCTGAACTGCGCCAACAGTTGCTCCACCTCACATCGATGCTCGAACTCGAACTCGACTTTTCCGACCACGAAGAACTCGAATTTGCCGATCGCTCGGAACTGCTGCAGCTCACCTGCGAAATAGACAAGCACATCGGTCAGCTGGCGCAGTCGTTCCTGCAGGGTCAGGCCATGAAACAAGGAATACCAGTGGCCATCGTGGGCAAGACAAACGTGGGCAAGTCAACACTGCTCAACGCCCTGCTGGGCGACAACCGCGCCATTGTCAGCGACATTCACGGCACCACCCGCGATACGATTGAAGAATGTATCGACATCAATGGCGTCAGCTTCCGCCTCATCGACACCGCAGGCATACGACAAACCGACGATACCGTTGAGAAAATCGGCATCGACCGCACGCTTCAGACCATCGACAAGGCACGCATCATTGTCTGGATGCTCGACGAAGCGCCCACCGACGACGAGGTGAACCGGATGAAACAGCGCGCCGACGGAAAAGAACTGATCATCGCACAAAACAAAATCGACCTCCAGCCAGCTGCATCGGCAACCCACTCTACACAGCAATCGCTTTCGCCGGCTTTATCATCAACGCAGCAGTCTGCTTCGTCAGCACAGCAGCTTTCGTCGGCACAGCAGGAGTTTTCATCGGCGTTGGAGTCTTCATCGTCAGCGTTGGAGTCTTCATCGTCAGCACAGCAATCTTCTTCTCCCGCACAGCAGGCATTGTCGCCCACACTGCAATCCTTATCGCTCACGCTGCAACCCGCTGAAATGCTCAGCATCAGCGCAAAGAAGCAAATCAACATTGAGGCACTGCGACAAGCCATTTACAACGCTGCCCACCTGCCCGACCAATCGGAAAACAGCGTCATTATCACCAATGCCCGCCACTACGAAGTCCTCTGCCGCGCACAGCAAACCACGCAACGCATCATTGAAGGTATGCAGGCAGGCCTCACCGGCGACCTCCTCAGCGAAGACCTCCGCCAAACCCTTTCCATCCTTGCCGAAATCACCGGCGGCCAAATCACCACCGACGAAGTCCTCGCCAACATCTTCTCCCACTTCTGCGTCGGCAAGTAGATTCCGCGTGGGTAAATAGGTTTAGTTTACAAATAACAGAGAAATTTCATTTATATGGACTACATTGAACATACATATACAATACAATGGGTTGGTCCAATGAATTACGAGGAGTATAAGGAATACATTAATAATCCAGATACTTTGGACCCAAATCTATTCAACCTCTATTATTTCGAGGCGAGACAAGACAAACGATATAAATGGCATACATATATTGGGATACACAAACAAAATGACGGAATAAACAAACGCGTCAATCCCGCTCATGAACATCTTGGACATTTTATAAGAAACAATGCGGAAATAAGAATATGGATTGGAAGCTTTGCAAAAGAAATCAATCAAAAGCCTAAGAACATAGATATTGTTGAAACTTTATTTATTAAGGCGTATAATTACAAGTTTACCGAAAATAAGAAAAAGAAAGTTTTCCTTCCGAAGGAGTCCGTATGCGTGATTAATACGTACTATAGTAAACACAAAGAAGAAATTATAAAAAGGAAATCTGATAAGCCATTCATCTTTGATGATGTGCTTATATATCTAGAAGAAACCCATTGCTTTATGCATGGTAATCTAAATAAAATTTCTGCGTGGGAAAATAGGTTTAGTTTAGACCTCTTTATATATAAAGCGGAATAAACTAAACTGCTTTCAAAAGGCAATTTTCTTTCAATATTAGGAAGTTACATTCTTTTATATAAACAATATGGAAGGATTTTATTTATTATCGCTAAAATATGCCAACGCTTAGTAACGTAGGCTTTGGATTTCTTCTTCCGAATGGCAGTAATGATTTGATTAGCAAATTTTTCTACTAGCATTACCCAAAATAATCCTTCTCCTTTTGCCATAGCTGTATCAACAAGACCTGGACGAATATCTGTAACAATTATATGCCCTCCGTTTTTGAAAGCCTTCTTACGCAGGGCTTCCATATAGTTGATTTGATAGGCTTTAGTTGCACTATAGGCAGGTGCCATAGGTTCACCCCGCAGGCCACCTGCAGAAGTAATGGCAACAAGATAGCCGCAGCCTTGTCGTTCGAAAATGTGGTAGAGCATGTCAATGACAAATGTCCAACCTACGACATTAGTATAAATAGTTGGACGCTCCACGGCATAGTCAAGAGTGGCGTTAATCTCACCAGTACCAGCACACGCGATAGCAAGATCAATGTGCCCAAACGTTTCATGGAGAGTACAAATGGCTTGCCCAATCTCTTCCAAGTTGGTAATGTCAGCTTTAGCAGGAATGGCCTTGGATGGATATTTATGATACAATTCGTCAACCAAATGTGCTCGTCGTCCAATAATGCCGATTCTATTGTTCTCATTTGCATATTTCTCGAAAAGAGCTTTACCAATACCCGAGGTGGCTCCGATGATAACGATATTCATATTGTGCTTTTTGTGTACAAAAGTAATAGTTTATTTGTAAGCCTAAGCACAATTGAAAGTAAAAGAAACGTCATTAGGGCAAACTCTCAAAACATTTTGAGAATTTACAGCCCAAAAGTTATCTCTCTACGTATGTTGCTGATAGTTGTTGGTGTAACTTTTAGATAAGAGGCTATGTCTTTTAGGTTGATACTTTGTACTATTTCAGGACAACGAAGGAGTAAACGCTTATAACGTTCTCTGGTTGTCATTCGATAGGTATCAAGGTATTGTGTATAGACCTGAGAAAAGAGATGGTCGGATATGGCTAGTTTTAGATCTCTCATACCATCGGAATCTAACAGATTACATAATTCTTCACCTGCTAATTGATAGACCTTACATGAAGTTCCAGCTACAATAGTCACTTCAGATGTTTTACCTGAAAGACAGTTTGGGTAATCACCCACGAACTCACCCTCAAATGCAAAACCCGTGAGATAGTCTTTTCCTTCAGAGGAATTATGTACTTTGTAGTTGAAATATCCACATTCAATATAGGCAATATAACGAGACTCTTCACCCTCTTTGACGAAATAATTGCCTTTAGCATATTGAGTCGATCGCCCATGATTAACACAATAGTCAAGACCATTGATATACGAATTGAAGCCTATCATATCTACTACAATTTGTTGAAATTTTAGAAATAGATAACTATATATTACTCGCTAAAATTAGACAAAGATGTTGATCTATACAACACTATTTCAAATCTTTTCACTCCCGTCTTTGTTCCCATTCTACAACATGACTTCCAAATAATTTAAAGCCCCGGCTAAGTATGCAATCTTTATCTTTTAACCATTGAGCATCTTTACATTCTGGAGAAAAAGCATCACTAGCTTCATGTTTTTCGTTGCCACGGCACAACTCATATCTCCTACATTTGGTGGATTTATCTACTAATCGCTTATACAATAATTCCCATGAGGCCAAACAAGCCACTTCTATATAAGGTTTATTTGTATCAGGGTTATTTTGAAGAAGAGAAGATTCATGTGACTCTATAAATGGAAAGCCATAAACTCGCAATAGAATATCATTAAACGACTTTTTATCATTTATGCGATCATCATATAGAATATTAAGTAAAGTACTTTCACCTGTTGTCAATTCTTCACGTGTTTGGTGAAAAACTTTCGGATAATAATCTAATTCCTGGCCAATAAGCATTTTTAGTTGATTCAAGAGTTCATCCTGCATGGTTTTTAGCATATCTTTTACAGACATAGACTTCCCTCTAAAGTTTATGATATTTAGCAATGACTCTTTATATAACTGTCTACCATCGGTTATATGAAACTCGACTATATGATTTGCAGTATCAAAGAATCCAACTCCAGGATTATCATATAATAATGAAACCAAACACAATGAAATCATTAATAGCTTATTATTAAATATCTCCGGATATAGTTTTTCGCATATTCTATCCACAACTTTATATGGTACTGATAGATGACGGTCATCAACAGTAGGGTCTATTAGTAACTGTATGTTATGAGCCATACCTTCAATAATTGCCCAATATCCAAAGTGATACCCTTTTTCTCCATCCCATGCTTCGTTTAGCACAAAATCATAAATGCCAATTCTTACCGAATGATGTTTTGTCCTTGCTTCTTCAATATCAATACCACGAATCTCGACTTCATCGATACCATAATCGTAATGTTGATATCCTTCCTTATCTAACTCTTTCGCAAATATCGGGATTGCAGAAGGAGCTACAACATCTATTTTAAGAGGCATTTCGATTTTTTTATGAGTAATAAGATATTTTCTATATTCTATATACAGTCGTGTATACAACCTCGTTCTGTTGACTCCAAACAATGTCTGGATATGCTGTATATAATGCACATATTCATGTATTAAACTGCCGTATTCTTCTGGGGTTAACTCATCTGCAACAAAATTGCTATCTTCAGCTTTATACTTTCCATTATCATCTACATATATATGAAAATGATTGGTTTCATTTCGACTTGTCTTTGTCGTAAACAGATCTAAATCGAAAACCGCTTCTTCGTCCTTAAATTTATCCATAGTATAAATCTTTACTTTACAATTTATTCAAGACACTTCTCAATGACCAATTTATTCATATCTGCATCAAGAGTCATAAAACTGCACAATTCATCTTATTCATTATTCAGAATATGCTTAGGAGCTTGTTAATCTCAAATACGCCAGAATCTCGTCCTGATGATTCTCAACCGCATATTTCATACCTTTTGTATACAACCTGAGTACACCGTTGGGAGATTGCCAACAATCATCAGCAATTTGCAAAAAATGGTTGAAAGTATCTATCGGGGCAATTCCTCCTTCGATTATTCTTGCCACAAATTCTTTTAATCCACCTGAAGTGTAATCCATATAATATCTATAAAGACTAACACTATTATCGTTTACGTAATCAGGCCATTTGTCGATTACCACAACTCTTTGATTCTTATTATGAATAAGTTTATGTCTTTCTAAAAGTTGATTCGCATATAAATCTCCAAAAGAATAACCACAAATCAAAAGAGAAGGATTCTCTATTATCTTCTTAACTAGATTAGCATGATATATATTGTGAGGCATATAGCATATCTTATCTGTCTTCTTCAAACCTGTAATAATAGGTGTATAGAATATTGAATCACCAACTTGATTGCGAGGCATCCATTGGTGACCTAGCAACGATATCACGTCCTCTACCAAATAAAATTTATATAAATCTCGATGACTGTAATAGTTCTCTACTGGCGAAGGATTGGGATCTGCATACAATATGCATCCATGTAAATGATTAACCGTTGGAATGTCTCCAACAGCATTCCATAACACCTC
>CAJOIX010000005.1:0-5561 GCA_905234815.1 uncultured Prevotella sp.
ACCAAAATACAGTTTGGTGGGGTTGTAATAAGAAAAGTTTCCAAGCATAGTTGTATTTTTTATTATCCGTAATTCTGAATTAAGTATTTCACAAACTGTAGCCCAGCAATGGCATCTCTACTCCGTTTGTAAGTTTGATTGTTTCCATATTATTTTCCTTGATAACCTAACTTCTTCAGCCACTTTTCCACGCGCTCCTTACCTGTGCGGACATCGTGACCGTATATCGAGAAACCTTGCTGCACGTTGGCCTTCGGATAGACTTTCTTCACGTCCTTCACACAACTGCCGAGGCCGGAACCTTCGTGAGTGGTAAAGGGGATGATGGTCTTGCCTGAGAGGTCATATTTCTTGAAGAACGTGAACATCACCTGCGGATAAGTGCCCCACCAGACGGGACCGCCAACGAAGATGACATCATACTTCGAGACATCCACCGTGCCCTCAAACGGAGGCAGTTCACCGTTCTGTTGCTCCTTCTTGGCCAAGTCGCACAGCGGCTTGTAGGCCATGCCGTCGTACTTCGAGGTCTTGATTTCAAACTGATCGGCTCCCGTGAAGGCAGAAATGTAGTCGGCCACAATCTTCGTGTTGCCCACCTTGATATTGCCTACGGCATAGTTGTCGCCAGCGTGTGAGAAGAATACCACGAGGGCTTTCTTCTTCGTATCAATCTGTTGTGCCGTCTGTTCGCTACTTGCCTCCTGCGTGTCAGGAGCCGTTTTCTTTCCGTTACAAGCCGTAGCCGTCAGCAATGCGGCAATGGCCATCATGTACTTAAATATTTTCATCGCTATACCTTATTGTTTATTTTGCTAATGTTGCTATTTCTCTTGCCTCGCGGTCGGCGTTGGCAGCCTCTGCTCCATGTATGGGCGTGCCATCCTCAACGTTTGCCCCAGGGCAGAGTTTCTTGATGAAGCGGACGCTGCTGCCCATGCCTGAGCCTTCATTGGTGCAGAAGGGGATAATCGTTTTACCCGTGAAGTCATACGACTCCAAGAACGTGTAGCACACCATTGGCATCGTGCCCCACCAGTTGGGATAGCCCAGGATGATGGTGTCGTACTCATCTATCGACTCCAAAGGATTCTTCACCTCAGGGCGTACCTGGTCGTGCAGTTCCTGCTTGGCCTCCTCAATGCAAGTCATGTAGGATTTGGAATACTCGTAGGTCGTGTCAATCTGGAACATGTCTGCATCTGGCAGCAATGCCTTAATCTTCTGAGCCACCACTTCCGTATTACCCAGTTTCAAGTTCCTGATGCTTCCGTTCACATAGTTCTCTCCGCGACGAGAGTAGTACGCAATCAATACTTTCTTTGCCATAATTACATGCATTTAAGTTTACGAGTGCAAAGGTACGACAATTCCCCGAAACTGCATTAACACAAATTTCGGGGGATTTTACCAAATTCGGATAATCGTTCTTCTATTCCCTGAAGTCTGACGGTTTAGCACCTAAGTTCGCCTGTACATATCGGCTGAAATGTGAGAGCGAGGAGAAACCGAACATATCGCTGATGTCAGTAAACGAGAGGCTGCGATCACGCAACAATCGGCTGATGTCGAGTGCCGTGTAGCGGGTAATCCAGAAGGCTGCAGGCAGCCCGCTCACCTTCTTGCAGACCTCGCTCAGATATTTCGGTGTGACGCAGAGCTTGTCGGCATAGTAGCCGATGTCTCGGTTCTGACGGAAGTCTCCACGTTCCAGCATCGCCATAAACTCCTCCATCAACTGATGTTGCTGGCTGCTGATCTTGTCTGCCGGATAGAGTCGGGCATGGAAATCGAAGAAGTCGATGATCATACATTCAATGGCATTCCTGAGTGCATCGTGGCGAAAGCAATGTTCTGTCTGTGCCAACCTGCGCTTCACGGCCTCGAAATTCATGCGGCACACCGCCTGCTGCTCAGGTGTCAGTCTGATGATGGGGTTCTGAAATAAAAAGAGTTGGCCGCGCATGCCGTAGTTACTCTGGGGTGTGCTTAGTTCGATGAACTTCTGTGTCACATAGATGACATCCACACGGAAATCCTCGCTCTCCTGCAGGTTCTTCACCAAATCGCCCCGACGGGCAATTATCAGACAGTCACCAGCCTCAAAACGGAACGACTGTCCATTACGTTCAAATGTGCAATGTCCTCCGTAACAATAGGCATGACAGAGATAGTCGGCAAATGCTGTTTCGCCAATCCTCCTTAATGTGTTGTCAATGATGATATGCTGTATAAAATCACTCATCGTTTTTGCTTGTCGTTTTATTTATTTCCTATGGAGATACTCCCATTTATTCATAAATCATCCTAAAATCAGGCACAAAGTTAGTGCAAACCGAACGAAATACCAAATTTCTTCGCTCATTTTTAATATTAGCGGTGCTCAGGCGAGCAAGCTCGGAGTTTTTGAGTATTTCTCAAGACCTTCGGAATAAGCGAGCAAGCTCGAAACTGAGGTACAGCCTAACTTCAACAAAAGTTAAAGTTACGCAATAATCGTGGGAATTTATCAGTAATGACTAATTTTGCAACAAATTATTAATAATGCTGACAGATAAATTAGGTATTTATGAACAAGCAACTATACTCATTATTATGCGCTGGAATCATGCTCACGGCATGCGGACAGCAGAACAAACAGGAAACAACTATGGATTTCGTAGACAACGTAAAGGTGGCACTCTCTGACAGCGGCCACATCAATCTGGACAGCCTCCAGTGGACGCGGGAGCCTGCCGCATGTGAAATCAAGAATGATACCATTCGCATCACCACCGCTCCGAAGACCGACCTCTGGCAGCGCACCTACTATCACTTCCAGAACGACAATGCCCCCGTGCTTCAGATGAAGACGCGCGAGAAGTTTTTCAGCTTCGTGGTGAAGACTGACTTCACGGAGAGTCATCACCGCTTCGACCAATGTGGTATCGTGATGTATCTCGATAGCGAGAACTGGCTGAAGGGCTCGGTGGAATACGAGAACGAGGAGTTTCAGCATCTGGGCAGCGTAGCCACCAACAATGGCTACTCCGACTGGGCCACGACGGCCATTCCTGCCGATGTGAAGACCATGTGGTACCGCTTCTCGCGCCGCGAAGATGACTACTGCATCGAGTGCTCCGCCGACGGCGAGAAGTTCAGCCAGATGCGCATCTGCCACATGTATGCCGGTGCCGACGAGATCAGTTTTGGCATCTATGCCTGTTCGCCCGAGGAATCATCCTTCACGGCTGTATTCTCCGACATGAAGATTACCGAGTGCGCCTGGAAGGCCCACGACGGCCAGCAGCCAGATAAGAAATAGTAACAGATAAATCGGTTTTTATCAAATGTCATATCCGTGAAAGGGCAATGTGACATGCTGATTGATTATTCTGTTGAGAAAATACCATCAACTTCCCATGGGACTTTGAGAATGCTTCTTCCTGACGGGAAGAGCACAATTCTGTTTGACGACACCATCAGGCAGATACAAAAAACGATTCATTTGGAGCAACTTGGCGAATACCGGCTTACTGCCGTCTTTTTCAGTGCCCTATCAGGCAAGGACTCCTTGGAGAGAAGATTCATCCTGACAGGCGAAGAATACAAGGTGGAAATGTCTGCCCGTTTCGAGCGGGAACGCAGAAACTATTCCGACTGGAAGAGCAAAGATTCTATTAACTCTGGTCGGTTCACCATCACCAAATATTCTCATCCTTCTCCATTGGTTAAGATGAAATACATACGTAGTTCCACTGGTGAGAATAACGAGTTTCCTGGACCGTTGTTCATTGTCAAAAATGAAAGCCGGGACACACTTTATGGAGAATGGCTTCCCGGTTATTTTTGGGGTACACTCTCCAAATGGGTGGAAGGTAAATATGTGGGTAACCACAGCGGTCAGATTTGCACGACATGGGCTGACGAACCACCACTATACCCTGATTCCATTAAACCGGCATGGGTGGCAAGTTTCGGGATAAAGACTCCTCCCGGCAGGTACCGATTCAATTTGTTTTATTCCACAGAGAATAACATAAAAGGTTCTGCAACAAAAATATATGAATCCGAAACTTTCAGATGGTGGAGTTCCGTCCAAAACTGGCACCTGTTGACTTGTGAGTTTGAAACAAAACCAAAAGATTCATTCAACCCCTCTTCAAAACACTAAATTCCAATTTATAGAAGAGTAAAAAGCGAGGCCAAACGGCTTCGCTTTTTTAGTGGTTGTATCTTCGATATTTGTCATCAATGGCACCAGTTCAAGTCCGATGTTTTATGCAAAGATATGGATGGGAAAAGAGGGATGAAAAGACAGTTTAACACAGACCATAGAAGAAAAATGGTAGAAATTTCGTACCTTTGCTGGACTTATGAGAAGAGAAGATTTTGTAAATAATCCAATTTCTATCGAAACATGCTATGCCGAAGGGCTTCCATTGACGTATATGCCGGTTCTTTTGCATGTTTCGGGAAATAAATTCGTCTATCATAAAGAAATAGATGAATACACAAATGAAATAACCGAAGGGTTTTGTGTATGTGATGAATGGCATCATACCCCCGTCCCTTTGGACTTTGAAATACAACGTGCATTGTTGTATTATTTTTTCAACCGTCATCGGAAAGCACTCAAATATGCAAAAGAAAATGGCTGGCAGAGAATTAATTTAGTTCAATTATTTCCTTGTGTAACATATGAGATGTTGCCTCATTCAGTAAATATTATGGATGATGGTAGTAAGGTAACAGGAATTCTTGAACTATGGGATGACGAAGAACCAGCATTGTGTATCAGTAAAATAAATGATGATGGCACATTAAAAGATTTTGGCAACAATAAGTTTGAACAATATGTGATTAGTATTATCAATAAAAGTTTTTTTAACACCTTTATTGATATGATTTCAAAGGATAATAGAGCACACTTTTTTAAAATACTTATTCCAATAATTAGTTCAAAGTTTGGTGAACGCGAAGAGATAAGACATGTAAATTGTTCTTGGAAAAGAATCTTAAAAATAGCAAGTTATTATTGTAGATTTGGACTAGTAACTATATTTTGGGATGAAAGTAATCTTCTACTTTGGGCAGGTTGTTATCACAAAAGTCTACCTATTCCATTTTCTAGAAATGATGTTGAACAAGCAAATAGGGAATGGAGTCAAATGATTTATGATAACCCATTTTTAGAATATTCATTTTGGGAAGGTGATAATTTAAACAAATGGGATTATGAAATTCTCCAAAAAGCAAGAAGAAAGACGGAAGATGATGATTTGCCAGAATAGAATAAAGCGAGGCCATACGGCTTCGCTTTTTTAGTGGTTGTATCTTCGATATTTGTCATCTATGGCGCGGGCGACGAGTCCGACAAATGACTAAAGAAGAATTAACGAAAATTCCTCCCAAAGTTTTGTAATCTCGTTCTTCTGTGTACCTTTGCCGCCAAAATTTTACCATTTCAACAATGAAAAAATTTCTTATTCGACAATGAAAAAATTTCTTACCTTATTATTTATAGTGGGCGTGGCTGTGCTGATGACTGCCACTTGCCCGAACGAAGAGGCTCACCGCCA
>CAJOIX010000005.1:5619-56905 GCA_905234815.1 uncultured Prevotella sp.
TCGGTCTTTACCAAGCCTGTGGTGAAGTCTGTGCTGAAGCGGAAGTTCCATGTTGACAATTATGTGGTGCTCTCCATTGGCCGTCTGGAAATGAAAGACAGCGAGCAGATCATCTCCGTAGGTTTGCTCAATCATGTGTTTACCGGTTCGAGCGAGCGTTTTCAGCAGGAGATTGACAAGGCTTTGCAGGGCAAGAAAGCCGATTCTGAAGAGCAAGAGGAATGAAATAGAGAAACAAACCCTTCATAACCTCCCCCTTCAAGGGGAGGAAAAATAACTTGTAAGATAGTGAAATTGGACAATCGTGAAACTATTCGGATTGTCCAATTTCACTATCTCTATTTTCGCGTATTTGCAATTTTTTTTCGCGAGCGCACAAATACGCGATTCTGGAGAGAGTTGCGTGAGAAATGTATAACCGACAGATAAACAGCCACTTACAAGTGTTCTGTCTGAAAACTCAAAATTTTCGATTTGTAAAAGCATAGCTTTTGGTGAGTAAAAGCTATGCTTTTGGTCGGCAAGAGGTATGCTTTTGCATTGCAAAAGGGCACCTTTTGGAGTGCGGAAAATCGGTTTTTCGGCTCAAAAAAGCCCGAAATCGACGTCCGAAACGGTCATTTGGGGGAAGAATTTACATTTCTAAACAGAAAATTTAGCCTATCTGCACGATTTTTTGAGTCAAAAAAAAGGAGCCCGAAGGTTCCTTCAATGGGGGTAGGCGACAGCAGTAAAATTTACAGTTGGCCTATTCCGACTTGCGGCGTCGCCGTTTTGTGGGGCGCTTGGCAGGTTTTGGTGTGGCGTCGCTGTTCATCGCGTCGAGCACGGCCATTTGCTTTTCGTGCAGATAAGCCTCCACGGAAAACGTCTTCTCGCTCATCCGTTGCAGCAGATAGACCTGAGCGAGCCATGTTTGCCGCCAATCGGTGAAGACAACCTCCAGCCTATCCATGGCATGGGTGTTGTTGCTCTCGGTCTTGAGCGTGATTTTCATGGGCTGTAGAAACAGTTTCAGTAGCCGTTCGAAGAAGTAGTCGCAACTCTTTTTCACGCGCTCAAGGAAGGCTTCCTCGTGCAGTTCGGCGTTGGGCCGTTGTGCGATGAACCGCCGCCAGCGCTCGGCCACCTGTGTTTCTTCGTCGATGATATCGTGGAGTGTCTGCTTGTGGAGCGAGAACAGCTGTGGATGGCTGTGGGAGAAGTATTCGGTGAAGAGCCGTACCATGCGTTCCTGCTGGGCAATGCTGGCACGCAGGTCGAACATCTCGAGCAAGAGTCGGCGGAAGTATTCTTCCTTCAGACTGGGCAACTGCTCAATGCTGCGGCGGGCGGCCTCCTCCTGCCGGTCAATGTACCGGTCCACGCGCTGGTCGGTAATGATGGAGCGCTCGCTGATGGGTGACGACAGCACCAAGCCCTGCAGCGTTCGGCAGCGGCTCAGTGCCACATACACCTGCCCGGGAGCGAACGACAGCTGGGCGTCGATAATGGCGCGGTCGAACGTCAGGCCTTGGCTCTTGTGTATGGTGATGGCCCAGGCCAGCCGCAAAGGGAGCTGGAGAAAAGTGCCCTGCACATCGGTTTCAATCTCGCGGGTCTTGGTGTTGAGGGTGTAGCGAGCGTTTTCCCAGAGCATGGGCTGCACATCAATGTCTTCATCGTCGTCGGGACAGCGTACCACCACGCCCTCGCGATGGAGTTTGGTCACGTAGCCAATCTTCCCGTTGAAGAAGAGGTGGTCGGCCGAGGGGTCGTTCTTGATGAACATCACCTGTGCACCGACGCGCAGTTCAAGTTCTTCATTTGTGGGATAGGCATATTCTGGAAACGTGCCGTCAATCTCGGCACGGTAAAATTCCGAAGCCCCTTTCAGTCGGTGTAGCTCCGACTCGTTGTAGCGGTCGGCCGATTGATTGTGGGTGGTCAGACGAATGTAGCCTTCTTCGGGCTGTGGACGGAAGTCGGGCTGATAGCGCGCCTGCAACTGCCGCATATCGGCTGGGAGCAGTTGACCGTTGCGGATGTGGTTCAGTATGTCGAGAAACACGCTGTCCTGCTGCCGGAAGACCTGTTCCAATTGGATGGTGACGTAGTCTAATTGTTCCAGCGCCTGCGAGCCAAAGAAATAGGGAGTGTCGTAGTATGGTCGCAGCAGGGCCTCATCTTCGGCAGTGACCACAGGAGTGAGTTGCTGCAAGTCGCCAATCATCAGCAGTTGCACACCGCCAAAGGGCAGCGACCTGATGCGGAATCGGCGTAGCACTGTATCAATGGCATCGAGCAAATCGGCCCGCACCATCGATATTTCGTCGATGATGAGCAAATCGAGCGAGGCAATGATGCGCCGCTTCTCTTTTGAAAAATCGAACCTGCTCTCCACCTTCGCGCCGGGCACGAAGGGCGAGAGCGGCAGTTGGAAGAACGAGTGGATGGTTGCACCGCCGGCATTGATGGCTGCCACGCCTGTTGGAGCCACCACCACGCTGCGCTTCTTGGCGCGCGCCACGACATTTTTCAGAAACGTGGTCTTGCCCGTTCCGGCTTTACCTGTGAGAAAAACGCTCCGGCCGGTGTTCTCAATAAAGTCGAGTGCCCACTTAAGTTCTTGGTTCTCTATCATGCTTCATCCGTTATCTGTCTGCCTTCTTTGTGGCCAGGATGAGGTAGGCAATGAGCAGACAGTAGGCTCCGAGGCTCAGCACTTCTGAGAGAGAATTGTTCAGCCAGTCTTGGTTGACAATGTCTAAACCGCCAAACTTCAGCAGTGCGCTGACCACACCCATCAGAGCGCCACCGGCAATGAATCCGCTGGCCAGCAGTGTGCCGCGCTCCTGGCGGTCTTTGTTCACGGCTTCGTCGGTAGAGCGTGTGCTGACAAACCAGTTCACGGCACCTCCAACCAAGAGGGGTACGTTCAGTTCCAGAGGAATGAACATTCCTAAGGCGAAGGCCAGTGCAGGGATTCCGGCCCAGGTGAGCACCAGTGCAATAGCGGCGCCAATGCCGTAGAGCAACCACGGTGCACCTACGCCATTCATCAGTGGGTCGATTACTGCGGCCATGGCGTTAGCCTGCGGCGCAGCAAGCTGTCCGGAAGTGAAACCGTAAGCTTCGTTCAGCAGCATCATCACACCGCCCACGGTGGCAGCGCTGACGAGTGTGCCGAGGAATTTCCAAGTCTCCTGTTTGCGGGGAGTTGTGCCCAGCCAGTAGCCAATCTTCAAATCGGTGATGAAGGCACCAGCCATGGCCAGTGCGGTGCATACCACACCGCCCATGATCAGGGCAGCGAGCATACCCGACGGACCTTTCAAACCTACGCCCACGAGCACTACCGAGGCCAGGATGAGGGTCATCAGTGTCATGCCGCTCACGGGGTTGGACCCTACAATGGCTATGGCGTTGGCCGCAACGGTGGTGAACAGGAAAGCAATGCCGGCTGTGAGCACAATGGCTACGAGGGCAAAGAGCATATTGCCGTCCATCACGCCGAGCCAAAAGAAGATAAACGTGATGAGAATGGTCAGTGCCGATGCAATGCCGATGAAGCGCATGGGCAGATCAAGATCCGTGCGCGATGCGTTTTGAGCAGTGGCGGATGAAGCGTGTGAACTGCCGGCAGCGAGCGAGATGGCGCTCTTGATGATGCCGCGGCTCTTCCAGATGCCTATGATACCAGCCATGGCAATGGCACCGATACCGATTGACTTGCCGTAGGCTGTGAAGATTTGTTCGGGCGACATCTGGCCAACGGCTGTCACTATTTCGGGATTCCACTGGTTCAGCACATCGCCGCTGAAGAGCAAAGCCATGCCAGGCACAATGACCCACCACACGGCAAGCGAGCCGAGGGTGATAATCAGCGCATATTTGAAACCAATGATATAGCCCAAGCCGAGCACTGCTGCACCGGTGTTGATCTTGAACACGAGTTTGGCTTTGTCGGCCAGCACTTCGCCCCAGGCAAATACACGCGAGGTGAAATTCTCGTTCCACAAGCCCAGTGTGGCTACGGCGAAATCGTACAGTCCACCCACGAGACCAGCAATCAGTAGCGGTTTGGCCTGTCCGGCACCCTGTGCGCCGCTGACGAGCACCTGAGTGGTGGCGGTGGCTTCGGGGAATGGATATTTGCCGTGCATCTCTTTCACGAAGTAACGGCGGAAAGGTATCAGAAACAGAATGCCAATCACTCCGCCTAAAAGCGATGAAATGAAAATTTTCAGGAACGAAGCGCTCATCTCCGGGTACTTTGCTTGCAAGATATAGATGGCCGGTAGTGTGAAGATGGCACCAGCCACCACGGCACCCGAGCAGGCTCCGATGCTCTGAATAATCACATTTTCGCCCAGTGCCTTTGAGCGTTTGGCGGCCGTTGATACACCCACAGCAATGATGGCAATCGGAATGGCGGCTTCAAACACCTGGCCAACCTTCAATCCCAGATAGGCTGCGGCGGCCGAAAAGAGCATGGCCATCAAGATGCCCCATGTCACCGACCAAGCGTTGACCTCTGATGGCGACTCCGATGCGGGCATCAATGGTTGATATTCCTCTCCTTCGTGCAACTCCCGAAACGCGTTCTCGGGAAGCTGAATCTGTTCGTTTTGTTTCATAATCATGTTTTTTACTAATTACCTATCGAAGTGAAATCATTGTCTTCTGACCGCAAATGTACAGATTTTTGGGCAGTTAATCAGTAAACTGACTGTATTTTTTGCCGTTACACACTTCTTATTGCGTGCGTAACTATTAATATATATGGTGAAAATCAGTAGTGTCTCGCTGGGAGGCGAACAGTTGTTTGTCGTGCAGGAAACGCAGATAATAATATAAGAAACGCAGAAAAAAGGTGTTTGAATTTTCTACTTCAAACTTTATTTGTAATTTTGCCGCGAAATATACACTTATCTGAATAGTAGAATATAAATTCAAAAAACAAGGAAGTATATGAAGAAAATTTTTACGCTATTTGTATTGCTGTTCGTGGTAATGGCAATGCAGGCAGTGCCGGTCAAGCCCGGACTCAAGCGGACTATCAAGCTGCAAGATGGAACGCAATTTGTGGCCGAACTTCGCGGTGATGAGTATGGTCATTTCTGGGAAGCCCAGAATGGCAAGGTTTATGTGCAACAAAACAATGTGTTTGTAGAAGCCAATCGCGATGAGGTGGTGGAAAAAATTCAATTAGCTCGCCGAAAGGCTACATTGGAATTTGAAAAAGGCGCAATGAAGCCCCAACAACCTCTCAAGAGTGCTGTGCAGAAAGCCAATGGTAAGATCAGCACTTACGCTCCAAACGGTGCCGATGGTGGTGCCCACCTGGTGGGTAATAAACGTTGCTTGGTGATTCTTGCCGAATTCCAAGACCGTAAGTTTGGAGAAGGTCACGACGTGGCATTCTACAATCGCGTGTGCAACGAGGAAGGTTTCTCCGAAGGCAACTTTAAAGGCTCTACACGCGACTACTTCAAAGACCAGTCGAACGGACAACTGCTCATTGACTTCGATGTGGTGGGTCCCGTGACGCTTCCAGAAAACTCATCTTACTATGCTGGCGACGGCGGTACAGAGAATGCGCAGGAATTTGCCTATCGTGCCATCAAAGCTGCCGATGAGAATTTCAATGTTGATTTTTCGCTCTACGACTGGGGCAACAATGGCCAAGTGGATGAAGTATTCATCATCTACGCTGGCGACAACATGGCTGAGGGCGGCACAGGCATCTGGCCCCACAAATCGCAGACATGGAATACCGATGAAGGTACTTATTACAATGTTGACGGTAAACGAATTTGGGTGTATGCTTGCACCAGCGAACTGAATAGTAGCGGCAATGCAGCCGGAATTGGTACCATGTGTCATGAGTTCTCACACTGCATGGGCTTCCCCGACCTCTATGATGTGGACTACAAGTGTATAGACCCCACTACTGGCGATACCTTCAATGGCATGGGCCGTTGGGATCTGATGTGCTCTGGATCATATAATGGCGACGGATATCAGCCCGCTGGCTACTCTGGATTTGAAAAGTGGTGTGCTCGTTGGCAGTACCCCGTTGCGCTGACCGAAGACGAGGAGTTCACCAATGTGAAGCCCATGTCGGAAAATGGTGACTTCTACGTGATGTACAACAATGGCAACAAAAACGAGTTCTACTATCTTGAGAACCGTCAGCAAACAGGGTGGGATGCCTCGCTCTATGGCAGTGGAATGCTCATTGTGCACATTGACAATAGCAGTAAAAACTGGTCGAGTGCGCCCAACTGTAAAAACCGCACTGGTAAGGATCATTTCTGTGTGGAGCCTATCTGTGCCGACGGTGTGAACGATGATTCGTATGGATACCGCAATGACCCATACCCTTATGCCAATCTGGATTCGCTGACAAACAACTCCTTGATTGCTGCAATTACTTACAACGCCAATAGCGACGGCCGCTACTTCATGAATCAAGCCATTAAAAACATTAAGCGCAATGGCGATGGAACAATGTCGTTCAAATACGAAGCTGTGAACAAATCGATCATTGATATTGATGTGGATGGTGATGTAGTGCTGGCTGAAACGTTCAATGGCTGTGACGGAACAGGCGGTAACGATGGAGTCTTTAGCGGTTCGGGTGGCAGCGGTTCGTTTAAAACCGATGTGTCTGGATGGGACAATGGCAAGAAAAACACTACAGACGGCTTGCAAGGTGGTGCCAAATGTGCCTATATTGCAAAGACAACCATCCGCACACCATCATTTGACGTTAACGGCACCTACACCCTGCAGTTTAAGGCTGCACCTTGGTCAACACAGAATAAAGACCTCACGCTGAGCATTGACAATACAGATATCACACTTTCCGATACCCAGCTTGGTTTGGTAAGAGGTGAATGGACAGAATTCACTGTTACGCTCACCGGAACAGGTACAGCACGTCTGTCGCTGAAAACCAACAATGGTACCTTCCTGCTCGATGGATTTACAATTTATGCGCCATCCACCACGGGCATCATCAGCATTGCAGATGACCTGCAAAAGAGTCAGCAGCAGCTGTCGGAGCGTATCTACAACATCAACGGCCAGTATGTAGGCACCGTGGAGCAGTTGCTTCCGAAAGGTGTTTACATCCGCAACGGCAAGAAATTTGTAGTGAAGTAATATCTTTAAATATAACAAAAGAAGCAGCCCGCTTGACCTTTCATGGTTAAGCGGGCTGCTTGTATATAGTCGAGGGATTGGTTATTCTCTGATTTTATATTGCTGGTGGCGCATCTCAATGCGTTCCTCCTCCAATAGTAGGTGGAGTGTTTCGGCCAGACAATGTGGGCGAATGGGCAGTTGTTGTAGCGATTCGAGCGTGTGTTCAGCGCCGTCGGACAGCAGTTGCAGGATGATTTGTTCAGCCTGTTGGCGTTCAACGCTCCGTTCAGCTTTTCCTTTATCGACGCAGACATCGCACAGATGACAGTCGTCGCTACTCGTTTCCCCGAAATAAGCCAGCAATTGGCGGCTGCGGCAGGAGGCATCATTGCTGACATATTGCAGCATGGCGTTGATGTTTGCCTGATATTGTGCCAGTCGCTGTTCGTAGATGGCTTCGTTTATGACAATCAGTTCGGCATCCAAACGCGGCTGGAGGAAGGTGATCTGCGGCATTTGCTGTTGCGGGATGTAGTGGATGATGCGCTGGGTGCTGAGTCCTTTGAGCAAGAGATACACTTGTTGCCGGTCAAGTTTCAGGCAGTCCATGAGCAATCCCTCGTCTATATAGACGTAGTCGGCAAAGAGTCCGCCGTAGTGGCGCAGCATTTCGGTGACCAGCGCTTCTTCTGTTGGTGCCAGATGGTTCAGCCGCGACAGCTCGGCGCGCGTGACGAGGAATTTTACCCGCGAACGGGCATCAGGCTCTTGTACGTATTCAATATACCGGGCATGCGAAAGGAGCGTTAGTGCTGCGTGTACCTGTGTGGGGAAGTGGTGGAAGTTGACTGAGAAGCGGTCAATGTCGAAGAGAAAAGTATGTCCCGCTCCCATGCCCTCGGCAATCTGATAGAACGAGCCGAGCTCTTCGTAGATTTGCCGGATGAAGGGTCGTGGCGGAAAATTGTCCTTCACGCGGCGGAGTAGCACCTCTCTGTCGGCCTGGGCGAAGAGCAGTACGGCATAGGCACGTTTGCCATCGCGGCCGGCGCGACCCGCTTCCTGGAAGTATGCTTCAATAGAGTCGGGCACTTGATAGTGGACCACAAGGCGCACGTTTTGTTTGTCGATGCCCATTCCGAAGGCATTGGTGGCCACCATGACGCGATATTTCTCTTTTGTCCAGTCGTTTTGGTGCTGGTCTTTCACGGCGCGGTCGAGCCCTGCGTGATAGTATGTTGCGCTGATATGATAGTTGGCGAGCGTTCGCGCCAGTTCCGTGGTGTGGGCCCGCGAGCGGACATAGACAATGGCCGAGCCTTGCAGCGATTGCAGAATATGGACGAGCTGTCCCTCTTTGTCATCGGTATGGCGCACCACGTAGGCCAGATTTTCGCGTCGGAAACTCATGGAGAAGACGCATTTCTCGCGGAAGTGGAGTTGCTCTTGTATGTCGGCAATGGTGCGCTGGGTGGCTGTGGCAGTGAGTGCGAGCACAGGAACCTGGGGCAGCAGTTCGCGGATTTTGGCTATGAGCAGGTATTGTGGCCGGAAATCGTAGCCCCACTGCGAGATGCAGTGTGCCTCATCGACAGTGATGAGCGAAATCTTCATGCGCTGCAGTTTTGACAAGAAAAGAGGCGACGACAGCCGCTCTGGTGAAAGATAGAGCAGCTTCACGGCTCCAAAGATGGCGTTGTCGTAGATTTGCAGGATGCGGTCGTTGCGCATACCGCTGTAAACGGCTTCTGCCTGTATGCCCCTGGCGCGCAGTTGCTGCACCTGGTCTTTCATCAAGGCAATGAGTGGCGTGACAACCAAACAGGTGCCTCCCAGTGCCAGTGCCGACACTTGGAAGGTGATTGACTTGCCGCCGCCTGTGGGCATGAGTCCGAGTGTGTCGCGACCGCTACATACGCTCTCGATAATCTCGCGCTGGATGCCACGAAAATTGTCGTAGCCCCAGTATTCATGGAGTATGGACTGAAAGCGATCCACGGTTATTCTTCCTCGGCGGGATGTATATCTTCTATCTGGAGTTGAACGGCATTGTGCTTGTAGATATTGTCTTCAATGGTATAGGCAATATCGAAGGCCCGTTTCGACTTGATGTATTTGGCTGCTTCGCTTTGTCCGAAGGCGATGCCGTTCATCACGTTCGACGATTTGGAATCGACCAGTTCCAGTTTGATGTGTTCCTGGTCGCGTCCAACCACCTTGCTGGTGCCGTAGTCATATACGCCTTCTGTGGCAAACACGGGTTTCTGATTGCCCGGACCGAGGGGTGAGAAGCGTTTCAGATCGTTGTGGAATCGCTTGGTGATGTCTTTGAAATCTATCACTGCGTCGATTTGCAGCAATGCTTCAATCTGCATGGGATGTATGTGTTCCTCAACGTATTGTTGGAAGCGGCGGCGGAATTCTATGAGCTTGTCCCAGCGCAGAGTGAGGCCGCAGGCATAGGTGTGTCCGCCGAAATTGACAAGCAGGTCGCGGCAGGATTTAATGGCTGCGTAAACGTCGAATCCTTTCACCGACCGTGCAGAACCGGTGGCAAAGTCGCCATCGCGGGTCAGTACGACTGTCGGGCGGAAGTAGAGCTCGGTCATTCGCGATGCTACTATGCCGACCACGCCTTTCTTCCAGTGTTCATCGTAGAGCACAATGGACGACCGATGCTTCTGGCTCTCCAGTCGTTCTACAATCTGGTTGGCCTCTTCGGTCATCTGTTTGTCAATGTCTTTGCGCTGTTCGTTGTATTCGTTGATGCGCTCGGCTTCGGTCAGTGCTACTGCAAGGTCGCGCTCCACGAGCAGATCGACGGTTTCCTTTCCGCTCTCCATGCGGCCGGAGGCATTGATGCGCGGCCCGATGCGGAACATGATGTCGCTCATGGAGAGCTCTCGTCCGGTGAGTCCGCAAATCTCGATGATGGCTTTCAGACCCACGCTGGGGTTGTGGTTCAGCTGGTGCAGGCCGTGGAAGGCGAGTATTCGGTTTTCATCGACCACGTTGACCAGGTCGGCCGCGATGCTCACGGCGCAGAGGTCGAGTAGGGGGATGAGTCGCGAGAAGGGAATGCCGTTGTTCTTGGCAAATGCTTGCATGAATTTGAATCCTACGCCGCAGCCGCAGAGGTGCTTGAAGGGGTAGGTGTCGTCTTCGCGTTTGGGATTGAGAATGGCCACTGCTGGCGGCAGTTCTTCGTCGGGCACGTGGTGGTCGCAGATGATAAAGTCGATGCCGAGTGTTTTTGCGTAGGCGATTTCTTGTATGGCTTTGATGCCGCAGTCGAGAATGATGATGAGCTTCACGCCTGTTTGCTGTGCGTATTCCAGTCCCTGCTGACTGATGCCATACCCTTCGTCGTAGCGGTCGGGGATGTAATAGTCGATGTTGGAGTAGAATTGCTGCAAGAACTTATAGACGAGTGCCACTGCTGTGCATCCATCTACATCGTAATCGCCGTAAACCAGTATGCGTTCTTTTCTTCCCATGGCGTCGTTGAGCCGATCGACAGCCAGATCCATGTCCTTCATCAGAAAGGGGTTGATCAGGTCTGCGAGTTGAGGGCGAAAGAATCGTTTGGCCGCACTCTCGGTGGTGATGCCGCGACGGATGAGCAGCAGGGCCAGCTTGGGGTGCAGGGAGAGTTTCTCTCCGAGTTCCTCGGCAGCGTGTTGCTCCTCAGGCGTGGGCGGTTCATAGTTCCATTTGAAGTGCATTGTATATTGATTTTGATTATTTTCCGGATAGGTGCTCCTGGTGTGAAGACCATATAGAGCGTTCAAAGTTACAATTTTTCTTCCATCCGCCGGGTATGTTTACGTTTTTTAATACTTTTTTTTTCAGCGCTGTGGGCGATGCGATTTTTTTCGTTACCTTTGCAGGGTATTGAATCATTATCGGAAAAACATGAATAATCAATCGAATACAGGCGAGTCTCGCTCAGACCAAGTGGTGATCACCCACGCTGTGACCGAGGTGCGCCCCAAGGAATTGCAGTGCGACGTAGTGCGGTTCCAGAACAATAAAGAGAAGTGGGTGGCCTTTGTGGGTCTGCTCGACGGGCGCCCCTATGAGATTTTCACCGGCTTGCAGGACGACGAGGAGGGCATTGTGCTCCCCAAGACGGTGACCCAGGGAAAGATCATCAAGCAAATAGACGAGAACGGCCAGAAGCGCTACGACTTCCAGTTTGAAAACAAACGCGGCTATAAGACCACCGTGGAGGGCCTCTCCGAAAAATTCAATCCCGAATACTGGAACTATGCCAAGCTCATCTCGGGTGTGTTGCGCTACGGGATGCCCATTGAACGTGTGGTGCAACTCGTGGCCTCGCTCGAACTCAGCGACGAGAGCATCAACACCTGGAAAACGGGTGTGGAGCGTGCGCTGAAGAAATACACCGCCGCAGGCAGCGAAGCAGACGAGAACGTATGACCATCGAACGCGCGGCCATTGAGCTGAAAAACTTCCACGTCTATGCCTATATCGGCGCGCTGGAGCAAGAGCGCACCGTGGGCAATCGCTACTGTGTGAACCTCACGGTGGAGTATCCGCTCGGCCGGTCGATGGAAACGGATCAGCTCTCCGACACCATCAACTATGCCCGGGTGGCAGCCCTGGTGGAAGAGACACTTGGCTGTTCCTGCAATCTTTTGGAGCACGCGGCGGGCCGAGTGGCGCAAAGCATCTTCCAGACCTTCCCGCAGGCCACGCTCGTCGATATTGAACTGGTCAAGGAAAATCCGCCCATGAGCGGCCAGATTGAAGCCGCCGGCGTGCATCTCGTCATACGCCCGTGACCCTCCTGAAAAGTAACCTCACAGCACCCCATTTTCAAAAGCTACCCTTTTGCACGCCAAAAGTTATGCTTTTACACGTCAAAAGCTATGCTTTTAGAGCCCAAAAGCTATGCTTTTGAAACGCAAATTTTAACCTCTTGGAAATCAAAGACTTACAAACACGCTTGCAAACGATGAAAAAACACCAATATATACTCCTTCTTTTTCTCTCGATTGTTCTGATTTTTCCCGCCACGCTGCACGCAGCCAACCACCGGTTCACGCTCGTGATTGACGCCGGCCACGGCGGTCACGACTCGGGAGCCAAAGGAGCCATCTCGAAGGAGAAAGACCTCACGCTGAAATATGCCCTCGCGCTGGGACGGATGATTGAGCGCGACTGTCCTGAGGTGCGCGTGGTCTATACCCGCAAGACCGACACCTTCCTCGAACTGTGGCAACGCGCTGAGGTGGCCAACAAGCAAAAGGCCGACCTCTTCATATCCGTGCATATCAATTCGCTGCCCGCCGGTCGGGTGGCCCGCGGATATCAGACCTACACGCTGGGCAAGGGCGAAAGCGGCGTGGGCATCATCAAAAACCTGGAAGTGGCCAAGCGCGAGAATGCCGTAATCTTCATGGAGAAAGACTACAAGCAGAATTATCAGGGTTTTGACCCCAATTCGGCCGAGAGCAATATCATGTTTGAGTTTATTCAGGATACCAACATGGAGCACAGCGTTGATCTGGCCCGCATGATGCAGCGCAATGTTTGTCGCGCCACCGGCAGAAAAGACATGGGAGCCCACCAGGCCAACCTCGCCGTGTTGCGACTCACCTCCATGCCCGGCTGTCTGGTTGAGCTCGGATTCATCTCCACGCCCGACGAAGAACAGTATCTCAACAGCGAGGCTGCTCTCCGGCAATACACCATCGGTTTCTACAATGCATTCGTACAATATCTGGCCAAATACAATACCTATAATATATCGCCCTACAAGGCCAAGGAGGTGGCCGTTTCGACGGTACCCGAGATTGTGCCTGAAGAATACAAGCGTCAGGAGCGACCCTACACACCCGCACCGAAACCAGCCCCCGCGCCACAGGCTGAACCGGCATCCAAGAGTGCACCCGAGGCTCAACAGGCTGCAACAGCGGCTCCCGTAGTGGCCCCAGGTGAGGTGCTCTACAAAGTGCAGGTGCTCGCATCGAGCAGTCCCATACCAGCCGGCGATGCCCGCCTGAAAGGCCACGCCAACGTAGATTGCTATCAAGACAACGGAATGTATAAATACACCATTGGCGCCACCACCTCGCAGAAGGAAATCACGGAACTGCGGCGCAAACTGGCGCAAGACTTCCCGGAAGCCTTCGTGATTAAATTCCAAGACGGAAAGCGAATCAAATAGACCACATCAACCAACCGATCAACCAATGAAAAAAGAAATACGTATTGCACTGACTGCCATCCTGGCCATCGTTGTGGTTTGGCTGGGCATCAACTTCCTGAAGGGACGCTCGCTCGCACAGGGTAAACTCTACTATGCCACGTTCAACAATATAAACGGACTGACTACATCCAACCCCATCATGGCCAACGGTTACCGCGTAGGCACCGTGCAAACCATCAGCTACGACTATCAACATCCCGGCCACATCGTCGTGGGATTTAGTGTGGACAACCAAATGGTCATTCCCGCCGGCACCACCGCACAGATAGACAGCGACCTCATGGGAAATGTCAATATGACGCTCCTTCTGCCCACCAATACCGCCGAAACCCTGCAGGTCGGCGACACCATACCGGGTAGTCTCTACACAGGCGCCCTCTCGCAAGCGGCCCAGCTCATACCCATCGTGGAGCAAATTCTGCCAAAGATTGATTCCATTGCCCGCAGCATCAACCAAATCGTGGCCGATCCTGCCATCAAGAACACCCTGCACAATGCTGACGACATCACCACGCAGTTGACCACTACTACGCGCGAACTGAACGTGCTTCTGGCCACTGCCAATCAGCAGATGCCCTCGCTCGTGTCAAAAGCGCAAAACGTGATGACCAATGCCGAACAGGTGAGCCAGCAACTGGCCAATGCTGACATTGACAAGACCCTGCAACAGTTGGAACTGACCGTGGCTAATCTGAAAGAAATCACTCAAAAACTCAATACCAAAGAGGGTTCTGCCGGACAGCTCATCAACGATCCGACACTCTACAACAATCTGACCGAAACCCTCCAGGCGGCCGATGCCCTGCTCAAAGATGTGAAGGCAAATCCAAAGCGCTACATCAATGTCTCGGTGTTCGGTCGAAAACAGAAATAAATAAAAGAACAAACAGGCCCGAAAAAAAATGTTTCACACGCCAGAATCCCTCATAAAAAACTTTTAAAATCAAGCATTTGGCACCCATTCGGGACAATGTTTCACTAATACTTTAAGTTAAATTAAGAGCCGATTTGCAACCAGTTGGGAATCAAGCACATAAATGATGTAGTTAATACTTGAATTTAGGGTTGCAGGCAAGCATATTTTTGCCTTCGTCTAAGTGGCTGAAAATGAACTGCTTGCAAATAAATCCATTTTGGGAGAGAAAAAAAGCGTTTCGGCGGTTGAAAAAAAAATACGATATTTGCAAACGGTTTCCACAGAAGCCACGCGTAGATAAAAATCAATAGGTATCTACCCCCCTATTTTAAACGAATGAAACTGAGTCCGCAAACATGTTGGGCTAATGCTTTATCGCTCATCGAGAAGCAGGTAAGCCCCGAACAATTTACCACCTGGTTCAAGCCGATCGTTTTCGAATCGTACGACGAGACGGCTCGGACGCTTTTGGTGCAGGTGGCCAGTTCGTTCGTATATGAATACTTAGAGGGCAATTTCGGTCGCTTGCTCATCGACGTGCTCACCCGCACCTACGGTCCGGGAGTGCAGCTGCAGTATCGCATCATGGTCGATAAAGAGCATAATGCCACCACACAGGTGGAGGCAAAGCCTGCCGACGAATTGTCGGGTATGGGCGCACAGCACGTCGTGCAGTCGCCATTCCATGTGGAAGTACCCGCTGAGCTCGATGCACAGCTCAACCCCAAGCAGACCTTCTCTACATTTATAGAAGGTCAGAGCAACAAACTCTCGCGCTCAATAGGCCTGTCCATTGCCGAGCATCCGAACACCACGCAGTTCAATCCCATGTTCATTTTCGGTCCGTCGGGCTGCGGCAAGACGCATCTGATCAATGCCATCGGTCTGAAAACGAAACAGCTTTATCCGCGAAAGCGTGTGCTCTATATCAGCGCCCGCCTCTTTCAGGTGCAATATCAGAACGCTGTGGTGCAGAACGCCACCACCGACTTCATCAATTTCTATCAGACCATCGACCTGCTGATTGTGGACGATGTGCAGGAATGGGCCACTGCCACGAAGACGCAGGACACCTTCTTCCATATCTTCAACCACCTGTTCCGCAATGGCCGTCGCATCATTTTGGCCTCCGATCGTTCGCCCGCTGAACTCAAAGGCATGAACGAGCGGCTGCTCACACGCTTCGCTTGTGGACTGATTGCAGAGATGGAGCGCCCCAACGAGCAACTCTGCGTCGATATTCTGAAGAGCAAAATCCGTCGCGACGGATTGGAAATACCCGAGAATGTTGTCCAGATGATTGCCCAGTCGGCTGGAGGAAGCATTCGTGAACTGGAAGGAGTCATCAATTCGCTGCTGGCTTATAGCGTAGTGTATAACTCAGAAATCAATGAAGACCTGTGTCAGCGCGTGCTGAAGCACACCATGAAGCGCTCCTCGCGTCAGCCAGACATCGATCAGATTGTATCTACTGTGTGTCAGCACTTCAATGTTTCGGCTGAAGCAGTGAATGGTCCGAGCCGCAAACGCGAACTGGTGGAGGCCCGACAAATCACAATGTATATGGCGCAGAAACTCACCAAGACACCAGCCACGCGTATTGGAAAGCTTGTCGGTGGCCGCGATCACTCCACAGTGCTCCATAGTTGCGCCAAGGTGGAAGAGCGGTTGAACAAAGACCTTGACTTCCGCAGCGAGTTGCAGCAGATAGAAAAGAAAGTAAGAAATAAAAAATAGCAGCAAATAACACTGCTTACAGACCATTAGAAAAATAAGAAAAGGATAGCCTTGACGTTTAGAGGCTATCCTTTTTTCTTGTTTATACGATTGGAACAATGCCTATCGAGGTTCTCAATCTTTTACGGGAATACCATCGATGCGCTGTTGATGGCGGCCCCCCTCGAAAGGAGTGGCAAAAAATTCATCCATGATTTTCTCTGCCATCGCTTCATCAATAAACCGTCCAGGCATCACGAGCACGTTGGCATCGTTGTGCTGGCGGATGAGATGGGCTATCTCCGGAATCCAAGCCAAGCCGGCACGCACTTTGGGGTGGTGGTTGAGCGTCATGGAGATGCCCTCGCCACTTCCGCAGACTGCTATTCCAGGATAGACTTCGCCACGTTCAATGGCGTAGCCCAGCGCATGACCGAAGTCGGCATACGAACAAGACTCCTCGGTGTAGGTGCCGTAGTCTTTATATTCCAGACCATGCTGCTCGAGGTATTTCTTGACGTATTGTTTAAGTGCATAGCCAGCATGGTCGCTGGCTATGCCTATCATCTTCTTTTCCATTAAAGCATTGCTTTCACTTGGTTATACACATTTTCGGCGGTGAAGCCCAGTTTCTCGTCGAGCACCTTGTAAGGAGCAGAGAATCCGAAGCTCTCCAGACCGAACACCTTACCGTTGGCGCCAACAAGGCCTTCGAGGTTTACGGGCAGACCAGCGGTCAATCCAAAGATCTTGGCACCCTTCGGCAGCACAGCTTCCTGATAGTCGGCATCCTGCGAACGGAACAAACCTTCAGAAGGAACGCTCACTACGCGCACACCAATACCATCCTTGCGCAGCAGTTCGGCACCGGCTACGAGTGTGGATACCTCACTACCGCTGGCCAGCAGAATCACATCGAAGTCAGGATCAGAGCCTGCCACAATGTAAGCACCGCGAGCAGCTGCCTCATAGTTAGTACCCTCGGGCAGTTTGGTAATGTTCTGGCGCGAGAGAATCAGTGCGGTTGGAGTAGAAACGTTCTCCATGGCCAGACGCCAGCATACTGTTGTTTCGTCGGCATCGGCCGGACGGAACACGAGCACTGAGTTGCGGCCGTGGTGATTCTTGAGTTTTTCCATCAGACGGATTTGTGCTTCCTGCTCTACGGGTTCGTGGGTAGGACCATCTTCGCCCACACGGAATGCGTCGTGGGTCCAGATGAACTTCACAGGCACTTCCATCAGTGCAGCCATACGCACTGCAGGCTTCATATAGTCGGAGAATACGAAGAACGTACCGCAAGCGCTTACCACACCGCCATGCAGCATCATACCGATACACATGCAGGCCATGGTCAGTTCGGCAACACCAGCCTGGAAGAAAGCACCAGAGAAGTCGTCGGCAGTCAGGGCGTGAGTCTTTTTGAGGAAGCCGTCGGTCTTGTCGCTGTTCGACAGGTCGGCCGAAGCGCAAATCATGTTGGGTACTTGTTCAGCCAATACGCTCAAGCAGGCTGCAGATGCAGCGCGGGTGGCAGAACCTTCCTTCTGAACGAGCTGAGAGAAGTCGATAGCGGGAGCTTTGCCGCTGAACCATTCGTCTTTCAGAGCGGCCTTCTCGGGATTGGCCTTTGCCCATGCTGCTTCTTGTGCACGGCGTTCAGCCACAATCTTCACCAGTTCTTCTTGGCGTTTGGCATAGAGTTCCTGTACTTCGGGGAAAATCTGGAATGGATTCTCAGGATCGCCGCCGAGGTTCTTGATGGTGTTCACATACGACTGACCGCCAAAGGGAGCGCCGTGGGTCTTGATGCTGTTCTCGAAGCTTGAACCGTCTTCCTTCAAAGCACCTTTACCCATGATAGTCTTACCAATGATGAGGGTGGGCTTTTCTTTTTCCTGCTGGGCATCCTGCAGGGCCTTGCGAATCTCGTCGGGGTCGTTACCGTTGATGGTCACTACATTCCAACCCCATGCTTTATATTTAGCTGCGGTGTCTTCCTTCATCACGTCCTTGCACTCAGTAGAGAGCTGAATACCATTGGAATCGTAGAACATGATGAGATTGTTCAGTTTCAAGAGACCAGCCAGACGACCGGCGCCCTGCGAGATTTCTTCTTCCACACCGCCATCGCTGATGTAAGCGTAGATTTTATGTTGCATCACTTCCTTGCCGAGACGGGCTTCGAGGAATTTCTCAGCCACTGCAGCACCGGCACCAAACACGTGTCCCTGTCCGAGAGGGCCGCTGGTGTTTTCAATGCCGCGAGCAAGGTCGCGCTCAGGGTGACCAGGAGTAACTGACCCCCACTGGCGGAACTGTTTCAAATCTTCAAGTGTGAATTTTCCTTGCAGGCACAAAGCCGAATAGAGCATAGGCGACATGTGACCAGGATCGAGGAAGAAGCGGTCGCGACCAGTCCACTGTGGGTCTTTGGGGTCGTAAACCAGAAATTCTGAGAAGAGCACGTTGATAAAATCAGCACCGCCCATGGCACCGCCTGGGTGTCCGGAGTTTGCTTTTTCTACCATTGATGCAGCCAGAATACGAATATTGTCGGCTGCACGAGTCATGAGTTGTTTGCTGTTCATAATTGCTTAAGAATAGTTGTTATATGTTTGAATTGATAAGTTGCTGATAAGTAGTGATGGGATGTTTGGCAGCTTCTACATCGTCAACGCGACCGATGGGGGTGGAGTGGGGGGCCGTCTTTACCAGTTCGGGATTGTTTTTGGCCTCTTCTGCTATCTTTCGCATCACTCCGATGAACTGGTCGAGTGTGTCCTTTGATTCGTTTTCGGTTGGTTCTATCATCAGCGACTCGTGGAAAAGTAGCGGGAAATAGATGGTTGGCGCATGATAGCCATAGTCTAAAAGGCGTTTGGCCACGTCCATGGTGGTGACTCCTGTTGACTTGTCTTTCAATCCATCGAACACAAATTCGTGCATACAGTGGCCGTCGATGGGCAGTTCATACACGTCTTTGAGTTGGTCTTTGATGTAGTTGGCATTGAGCGTGGAGAGTGGGCCTACTTCTTTGATATGTTCGTTACCCAAGGAAAGGATGTAGGCATAGGCCTTCACAAGAACATTGAAATTGCCTAAATAATTGCCAATGCTGCCGAGCGACTGTTCGTAGTTGCCTTCATGCCGTTCGAAGCATTCGCCGCAGCCATCTTTTGTTTCCACAATGCGTGGTGTCGGGAGGAACTGTTCCAGTCCTTTACGCACACCGACAGGTCCTGCTCCAGGGCCGCCACCGCCGTGAGGGGTGGAGAAAGTCTTGTGCAGATTGATGTGCATCACGTCGAAGCCCATATCTCCCGGACGGCAGACGCCGAGCATGGGGTTCAGGTTGGCCCCGTCGTAATACATCAGTCCACCGCAGTTGTGTACGAGTTGGGCAATTTCCGGAATCCGTTTCTCAAAGATGCCGAGCGTGTTGGGATTGGTCATCATCATGGCCGCAATGTCATCGCCCAGTTTGGTCTTCAAGTCTTCCACATCGACGGTGCCATCGGCCAGGCTCTTCACCTCAATCACTTCCAGTCCGCATACGGCTGCCGAGGCTGGGTTGGTGCCGTGGGCTGAGTCGGGAATCAGCACCTTCACGCGTTGATTATCGCCGCGACTTTGGTGATAGGCGCGGATGACCATCAGTCCAGTGAGCTCTCCGTGGGCTCCGGCACAGGGATTGAGCGTAAACTCAGCGAGTCCGGTCAGATTGGCCAGCATCTTTGCCAGCTGATTGTAGAGCGAGAGCGCACCTTGAGTGGTGTGTACACTCTGAGCGGGGTGCAATTTGTTGGCATTGGTGGCAGCGGCAAGCTCTTCGTTGATGATGGGGTTGTATTTCATGGTGCAACTGCCCAGCGGATAGAAACCGTCGTTCACGCCAAAATTGTTATGGCTCAGATTGGTATAGTGGCGCACCACGGTCAGTTCGTCGCACTCGGGCAGCGTTGCGTCTTCTGTGCGGCGGAGCTGTTGCGGCAGTTCACAGGTGGTGTGCTGGTAATCGGTTTTAGGAAGGGAATAGCCCTTGCGACCAGGTTTCGAGAGCTCGAAAATCAGGTTTCCGTATAGTTTATTGTTCATGGTGCTATTCCTCCTCGTGTAGTTTATTGATGGTGTTCACCAGTTTGTCGATAGATGCTTTAGAGTTGTTCTCCGTGGCAGCGAACATGATTGTGTGCTCGTCAATCTTCACACCGGCGAGGAATCCATTTTCTTCGCAGAAACTCCGCAGTTTGTCAACGTTGCCGTTGTATGTCAGACAGAACTCATTGAAGAACGGTTGGTTGTAGGTCAGGGTGAAGCGTCCGGTTTTGAGCAGCTCGTCGCAAAGGTAATGGGCTGCGCCATACGATTGTTCAGCCACTTCTTTGAGTCCTTCCTTGCCCATTGTGGCGAGGTATATGGTCACAAAGAGTGCCATCAGGCTCTGGTTGGAGCAGATGTTGGATGTGGCTTTCTGTCGGCGGATATGCTGTTCGCGTGCTTGGAGGGTCAAGACGAAGGCGCGCTGCCCGCGGTTGTCGTGGGTCATGCCGACAATGCGTCCTGGCAGTTTGCGAATGAGCTTCTCCGTGCAGCACATATAACCGACGCCCGGCCCGCCCATCGACATGGGTATACCCAGACTTTGTCCGTCGCCCACAGCAATGTCGGCGCCCCATTCGCCCGGGGTTTTCAGTATGGCAAGGTCGCTGGCCACGCTGTTGATGGCGAGCAGCGCCTTCTGCTGATGTATTTCTTCGGCCAGTCCGCTGAAGTCTTCTACTATTCCGAAGTAGTTGGGCATCTGCACAATGACACCAGCCACGCCGCCTTTCTGCAGTTCTTCAGTGAGCGCCGGGCGGTTGGTCACTCCATTGGCGGCGGGAATTGTGGTCAGTTCCAGGCCGTGATACTTGGCGTAGGTTTCCACCACGCGGCGGGTCTTGGGATCGACGGTTTCGCTGATGAGCACAGTGTTTTGCTTCTTTCCGGCTGACACCATCATCATGGCTGCTTCGGCGGTGGCAGTGGCCCCGTCGTACATCGAGGCGTTTGAGATATCCATGCCCGTGATGCTGGCCATCATCGACTGAAACTCGAAGATGTAATGCAGTGTGCCTTGCGATATTTCGGCCTGATAGGGGGTGTAGGACGTGAGAAACTCGGAGCGCTGCACCAGGTTTTGCACCACCGATGGGGTGTAGTGGTTATACACTCCGGCGCCGGCAAAACATTCGAGCGGGGTGTTGAGCGCGGAGAGTTGTGCAAGCGCTTGGCGCAGTTCAATCTCGCTTTGCTCTTGCGGCAGCGTATATTCGCCCTTGAAGCGGATATCTTCGGGCACGTCGGAGTAAAGCTCGTCGAGCGATTTCACTCCGCATGCTTCGAGCATCTGTTTCAAATCCTCTTCGGTGTGAGGAAAGTATTTGTATGTGTTCATTATTTTTCGCAGAATTGAGCGTAGTCCGTAGCGTTCATCAGGGCGTCGAGTTCGCTCTTGTCGCTGAGTTCCACCTTGATGATCCAGTTTTCGAAGGCATCCTTGTTGATGAGTTCGGGTTCATCTTCGAGGGCTTCGTTCACTTCAACGATGGTTCCGCTGACGGGTGAAATCAGGTCGCTGGCAGCTTTTACGCTTTCCACTGCGCCAAATTCTTCGCCTTGACTCACCTCGTCGTCCACCTCGGGCAGATCGACATAGACCACGTTGCCCAGTGCGTGCTGAGCGTAGTCGGTAATGCCCACGATGCCAATGTTGCCTTCTACGCGTACAAATTCGTGCGACTCTGCGTAGTAGAGTCCGTCAATTACTTTTGCCATGGTATTAGAGTTTTTTTGGTTAAGGGTCTTTCCCGTTCGGCCTATGCCTTCGCGGTGCAGTCTTACCCCTGTTTTTTATTTACAAGGCAAATATACGAATAATCTGCGAAAGCGCATTACTTTTCCATAAAATTCTCCCAAATTGTTGTCATTCGGCCAATTTCTTTCAAATTGAGCGCGTAGTTTTATTTTTGGTGAATATAGCGTATTTAATGTGTTGAAGCAGATAAAGATATAAAAAAATTACCCCCCCTCCCAAATTAGCGGTAAATAGTCGGTATTTTTTTGGAGTGCTTTACCAAATCAGTGTATAAATTATTTGACTCAAAAAAAATGTTATCTTTATCTTTGCGTTCAGTTTTTAGGTTAAAAGATATTTTGGGGCTTGTCCCATATATAAAATAGGTATATAAAAATAAGAAAAACAACAGGTTATCTCATATCGAAAAACTTGTTTTTTTTGATATCGGGATTTAAAATAAAACAAAAATACAATACTCGTGAAACGTATCAATGCTCATAAAAAGTCACAAGCGGTGGCTGGCATAAAAAAGGGTTCAACGGAAGCCGAGATTATAGCCGAACTTTTTCGCGCGATTGATTCGGCCATCCGCATCGAGCGGCTCTACGCTGATCAGTATTTGCAGCGTCAAGACATTTGTGATCAGTTCGGAATCAATCGCCATAAACTCAACGACATCTTAGCCATTCACGCCAATGGCCAATCATTCCCACAGTATATCAACTCGTTCCGGCTGGCCGAAGCCCTGAAAATGCTCCGCGAACATCCGGAAATGAATGTCTCGGCCATTGCCGCCGCCGTAGGATTCACCCCGGCCAATCTGCGTGAACAGTTCAAGCAGCAATACGGCGTAACTCCCGTAGCCTATCGCCAGGAATTGTAAATCAAAGCCTCTCGGCAGGCTGCACACAACATATCGCGGCTGAACGATTTTACCAAATTTGTTCATACAGATATTTGCGAGAAATCTAATAAATCCGTATATTTGCAACCGTGAAGCAACTAAATAATAGGCTTTAATAGTTTTGTTAGTATAGTTTTTTCATTTGGCCTTGGTCGCACGTGAGTGATGCCAAGGCATTTTTTTTGCCCTTAAATTCGGGGGTGCAGCAAACCGTTTTTCAAAAGCTATGCTTTCGGCCTCCAAAAGCTATCCTTTTGCCCGCCAAAAGCTATGCTTTTACAGCGCAAAAGCATAGCTTTTGAAACGCGATATTTTAGAAAATATGTAACCGTTTCTGAAACAACAAGTTACAGAAATTTGCAGGGAACCCGACAATAACATTTTGCAGGTTTTATTTGTCAGTGTGCAGATAAGTCTTTACCTTTGCACAGTTTTTTAAGAAATGTGCATTTTTTGCAATCGAAAAAGAAAACAGTAAAATCGTAAAACAGAAAAATATCATGCTTGAAGTACCAAGTTTTAATCAGTTGATTGAGGACAGTATCATCAAGAACTGGGACCTCGATGCCATTACCGACTACCAGGGCGCCACGCTGCAATATCACGACGTGGCCCGAAAGATAGAAAAACTCCACATTCTGTTTGAAAACAGCGGTGTGGTGCGCGGCGACCGCATTGCCCTTTGTGGGCGCAACTCGTCCAACTGGGCTGTGGCTTTTCTGGCTACGCTGACCTACGGCGCCGTGGCCGTGCCCGTGCTCCACGAGTTCACCGCCGATCAGATTCACAACATTGTGAACCACTCCGAGGCCCGTCTGCTCTTTGTGGGTGACCACGTGGCCAAGATTATCGATCCGGAGCAGATGCCAGCCCTCGAGGGTATCATCAACATACCCGACTATTCGCTGCTCATCTCGCGCTCGGAGAAACTCACCTATGCCCGCGAAAACCTCAATGCCATGTTCGGCCAGAAGTATCCGAAATACTTCCGCAAGGAACACATTAATTATTATAAGGAACAGTCGCCCGAGGAGCTGGCGCTCATCAACTACACCAGCGGCACTACCGGATTCTCCAAGGGTGTGATGCTTCCCTACCGCGCCATGTGGAGCAATGCCGACTTTGCCCGCAACGTGATGGGCGAGCACGTGCACCACGGCTCGAAGGTGATTTCCATTCTGCCCATGGCGCATATGTATGGCATGGCCTTCGAGTTCATGTACGAATTCCTGGTGGGCTGCCATATCTACTATCTCTCTCGCGTACCGACTCCCACGCTCATAGCCCAGGCCTTTGCCGAAGTGAAGCCCAGCATCATCATAGCCGTGCCGCTCGTGATTGAGAAAATCATCAAGAAGCGCGTGTTCCCCAAGATTCAGAACAATATGATGCGCCTGCTGCTCAATATGCCAGTGGTGAACAAGAAGGTGAACCAGACCATCTGCAAGCAAGTGCGCGAAGCATTCGGCGGCGAGTTCTACGAAATCATCGTGGGCGGCGCAGCCTTCTCGCAGGAGGTGGAAACCTTTCTCAAGCGCATTGAGTTCCCCTACACCGTAGGCTTCGGTGCCACCGAGTGCGGCCCCATTATCTGCTACTCCGACTGGGAGACCTTTGCCAAAGGCTCGTGTGGCCGCGCAGCACTTCACATGGAAGTGAAAATCGACAGCGAGGACCCCGAAAACGTTCCTGGAGAAATCTTGACCAAGGGTCTGAACGTGATGCTCGGTTACTTCAAAAACGATGAAGCCACAGCACAGGCTCTGCCTGGCGACGGATGGTTCCACACTGGCGACCTCGGAACCATGGACGCTGAAGGAAACGTATTCATCAAGGGACGCTCGAAGAATATGCTCCTCGGTCCAAGCGGACAGAATATCTATCCCGAGGAAATTGAAGACCAGTTGAACTCTATGACGCTCGTGACCGAGAGCCTCGTCATTCAGGAAGACAACAAACTCATCGGTCTGGTGTTCCCCGACTACGACGAAGCCCATAAGCTCGGTTTCACCACGCAGGACCTGAACAACATCATGGAGCAAAACCTGCAGACACTCAACGCACAGTTGCCTGCCTACAGCAAGCTCTCAGCCATTCGCCTGCAACTCGAAGAGTTTGAGAAAACACCGAAAAAATCAATCAAGCGATTCCTCTATCAGCCCTAAGACAGGCTGCAACGCTATTAGAAACAACGGATTCTACCGACCGGACAGATTTGTATTTACGCATTGAGCAGAAGCCTGCTCGCAAAAAAAATAAATCTGATTCAGCAGTGGAATCCGTTGTTTTTTTTATTTTTGCTAAAAAGAAACAATTTTGAAAAACATGAAAAAGAAAACGATATGCCTTTTGACCGCTCTGCTGCTGGCGCTGCTGGCAGCCTTCTCCGTAGCGGTCGTCTCCTGCTCTGACAGCGATGAAACCTTGGTCAATACGACGGAAGACAGCAGCCAGTTTGTCAATCTCACCGATGTAGTGCCCGATGCTATCTTGGAAATACGCTATTATGGCACCTACAATTTCGTGGGTGAGCGCATAGACGGCTATCTTCAGCCTACCGCACTGCTCACTCGGCAGGCTGCCGAAGCGCTCAAAGCCGTGAGCGACGAGGTGAAGGCGCAGGGCTATCGGCTGAAAATATACGATGCCTATCGCCCGCAGATGGGTGTGGACCACTTCGTGCGCTGGTCGAAAAATGTTGAGGATGTGCGCATGAAGGAATTTTTCTATCCCGATCTGGACAAGAGCGTGCTCTTCGCGCAAGACTATATCATGGAAAAAAGTGGCCACACGCGCGGCTCCACCGTCGATCTGACCCTCTTCGATATGCACACCGAGAAGGAACTCGACATGGGGGGCACGTTCGATTGGTTTGGACCCGAGAGCCATCCCGATTTCTGCGGTAATCCGGAAACGGGTGAATATACAGGCGACAACAGTGCCAGTCCCGCAGGCAGAACCATCACCGCCGAGCAGTTCCAGCACCGAATGATTCTTCGCCGTGCTATGCTCAACCACGGTTTTAAGCCGCTCGACAGCGAGTGGTGGCACTTCACTCTGAAGGATGAACCCTTCCCCGACACTTATTTCACCTTCCCCGTAAAAGAACTCTAATCATACTATTGGCACCATGCACTGCAAAAAACTTTCTCTTGCCCTTCTGTTCTCTGTTGTATGCCTTTTTGGTCATGCCCAGGCGGAAGCCCCATCGGTTGATACGCTCTGGATTTCCAATGGTAGCCGACAGATTTATGGTGAATTGTTTACTCCTGCCGGAGCAGTCAAAGGCGTGGCAATCGTTGCCCACGGGTTCAACGGAACCCACGAGTTCAGCCGCAACTACTTCGATGTGGTAGGGAAAAAGGGATACCAGTGCTATGCCTTCGACTTCCCCTGCGGCTCAGTGAATAGCCTGTCCGACAACAACACACTCAATATGTCTATTCTTGACGAGAAGAGTGATCTGAAAGCCATTGTCAATTATTTTCTTGGCAAGGGGCATAAAAACATAGTGCTGATAGGCGAGAGCCAGGGAGGCTTCGTTTCTGCTCTGACGGCCGAGCAGATGTCCGACAAGATTAGCCAGTTGGTGCTCGTGTTCCCAGCTCTTTGTATTCCTCGCGACTGGCGCAAGCACTATCCCTCGCTGAGCGATATACCCGAGGAAACTGACCTCTGGGGCGTGATGTTAGGCCGCCGGTTCTTTGAAGAGATTCACTCGCTGGAGACGTTCGACATCATCGGCCACTACGCAGGGCCGGTTCTCATTGTGCAGGGCGATAAAGATCCGATTGTATCGTTGGGCGATTCGCAGCAGGCCGTAAAACTGTATCCCGATGCGCGAATGCATATTATCAAGGGCGCCGGCCACGGTTTTAAACCGCACGAGTTTCAAGAAGAAGCCGCGCAGCTGCTCGAATTTTTGAAATAGAATCCCGAATAAATTCTTTGGCGGGTCGTGCGGCTTGCGCCGATGCCGTCAGTCCTGTCTCGGCCCTTATTTCTTTATTCGTTTGTAGATGAGAAATCCTGCGGCAGCGATGAGCACCAGTGCGATGATTCCGTATTTCAGATATTCGCCGTATTGCTCAATGGTTGCCTCGAGGTGCGATTCTGGAACAATAGAGTAGAGATACCAGCCGAGCGCGGCCAATATGCAGTTCCATATTCCAGCACCGATGGTGGTGTAGAGCAGGAAGCGTCCAAAGTGCATCCGAGCCAGTCCTGCGGGAATGGAAATCAAGTGGCGGATGCCGATAATGAGTCTTCCTGAGATGGTGGCCACTGCTCCATGGTCATTGAAATATGCCTCGCTCTTCTTCAGTTTCTCTTCATTGAGCAGGCAGAGGCGTCCCCATCGGCTGGCTGCGAAACGATAAATCACGGGGCGACCGAGGTATTTGCCAGCCAGATAGTTGATGGTGGCACCGCAGTCGGCTCCCGCTGTGGCAGCGAGAATAACAAGCCAGACATTGAGGTTGCCCCCCGCGGCATGATAGGCCGCAGGGGATACCACGAGCTCCGATGGCACGGGGAGCACTGTGCTCTCCATGAGCATGAGCACGAATATGGTGAAATAGTTAAGATTGCTGAGCAGTGAACTAATCATGTGTGTTATGCATTGTGTTTGGCCCAGGTATCTTTCAGTCCAACAGTCTTGTTGAAAACGAGGTGATTGGGTGTGGATGTGATATCAGCCATAAAGTAGCCAATGCGCTGGAACTGCAGATACTGTCCGGGTTGCATCTTCGCAGCGTAGTCTTCCACATAGCATTTTTCAATTACTTTCAGCGATTCGGGGTTGAGCAGCTCGCGGAAGTCGCGTTCGTCAGCCGAGGGATTCTCTACGTTGAAGAGTCGGTCGTAGATACGCACTTCGGCTTCTTGGCAGTGGTCGGCCGATACCCAGTGGAGCGTACCTTTTACTTTGCGGTTGGCTCCTTCCATTCCGCTCTTCGATGTGGGGTCGTATTCGGCCTGAATCTCTGTGATATTGCCTTCGGCATCCTTGGTGCAGCCAGTGCAGCGAATGATGTAGGCATTCTTCAGGCGTACCTCTTTGTCGATGGAGAGGCGGAAGAATTTCTTCGGAGCATCTTCCATGAAGTCGTCGCGTTCAATCCAAAGGTTGCGGGAGAAGGTGATGGTATGTGTGCCATCGGCCTCGTTCTCGGGATTGTTCACTGCAATCATTTCTTCCTGCTGGCCTTCGGGATAGTTCGTGATGACGAGTTTCACGGGATTGAGCACTGCCGAAACGCGCAGGGCTTTCTTGTTGAGGTCTTCGCGTACGGCTGCTTCGAGCAGTGCCATGTCGTTCAGTGCGTCGAACTTGGTGTAGCCGATAGAGTCGATAAACTTTCTGATGCTTTCGGGGGAGTATCCGCGGCGGCGCATACCGCTGACGGTTGGCATACGGGGATCGTCCCATCCGTTGACGAATCCTTCCTCGACGAGTGCCAGCAGTTTACGCTTCGACATCATGGTGTAGGTGAGGTTCAGGCGGTTGAATTCTATCTGTCGGGGACGGAAGTCGTTGATGTTGTCTGTTTCGCCGCGCATTTCCTTGAGGAGGTCAATGAATTTGTCGTAGAGCGGGCGGTGAGGAACAAACTCGAGTGTGCAGATAGAGTGGGTCACACCTTCGAAGAAGTCGCTCTGTCCGTGGGCAAAGTCATACATGGGGTAGGCGTGCCACTTTGTTCCGGTGCGGTGGTGAGGGATGTGGATGATGCGATAGATGATTGGATCGCGGAAGTGCATATTGGGATTAGCCATGTCAAGCTTGGCGCGAAGCACCATTGAGCCTTCCACAGCCTCGGCAGTGTTCATCTTGCGGAACAGTTTCAGGTTTTCTTCCACTGGTCTGTTTCGATAGGGCGACTCCACGCCTGGTTCCGTGGGTGTGCCCTTTTGTTTTGCAATCTCTTCCGAGGTCTGCTCGTCAACATAGGCGTAACCTTTTTCTATCATCCAGACGGCAAAGTCCCATAGCTGCTGGAAATAGTCTGAAGCATAGTACACATTGCCCCAGTGGCAGCCGAGCCACTTGATGTCGTTGAGGATATTCTGTACGTATTCGTCGTTTTCCTTCGACGGGTTGGTGTCGTCGAGTCGCAGGTTGCATACACCGCCAAACTTTTCGGCCACTCCGAAGTCCATCAGAATGGCTTTGGCGTGTCCGATATGGAGAAAGCCGTTGGGTTCTGGTGGGAAGCGGGTTTGTATTTTTCCTCCGTTTTTACCGGCGGCCAAGTCCTCGGCCACGAGTTGTTCTACAAAGCTCAGGCTTTTCTTCTGTTCGCCTGTGGGATTTTCGTTGACAGTCATCTATCTAAAATTTTATAATTTATGTTTTATCGATGCAATAGTGTATAGACTATTCTTTCTGCTGCGCGCCCGTCCCAGCGGTCGGGTAGGGTGCTGCGTTTCCATTCTCCCCTGACCAGATTTTCCGTTGCGGTGGAGAGCCGGTCGGGATCTTCGCCCACGAGCACGTTGGTACCTTGGCTTACGGTTTCCATGTGTTCGGTGTAGTTGTTGAGCGTGATGCAGGGCACGCCGTTGAACGTGGCTTCTTCTGCCACGTTGCCCGAGTCGGTGATGATGCCGCAGGCGTGCTGTGTGAGATATCCGAACTCCAGATATGAGAGCGAGGGGTGGAGTATGAGGGATGAGGGTTGCAGATTGATTTCCTCGATGGTCTGGCGGGCACTGTCGCGCAGCGGTGCAACAATGGGCATTCCGTTGGCGGCGCCGATGAGGTGGTTAAGCAGCCGTTCCAGTTTTTTCTTGTTTTGCAGCAGCGCTTTTCTGTTGAGCGTCAGCACGAGGTATTGCCCGTCGGCTATTCCTTTTTCTTCAAGCACAGCCGGTCGGACAAAGCGTTCTCGGTTGCGGCGGAGGGTATCCATCAGGATGTTGCCTACCATATATACCTTGTCGTTTTCGGCTCCTTCGCGGGTGACGATGCTGTTGCTGCCGAGTCCGGCGGTGAAGAGCAGGTCGGAAAGTCCGTCAATGACCAGCCGGTTGATTTCTTTCGGCATGGAGATGTCGAACGAGCGGGTTCCGGCCACGAGGTGAGCCAGGAATAAGCCTTGCTTCTTTGCCACGATGGCGGCGGCCATGGTCGAGGCCAAGTCGTCAACTACAATCACCACATCGGTTGGATGGTTTTTGAGGTATTGCTCAAAGGCTTGCATCACTTGTCCGGTGAGTTCATTGAGGTTTTCGCACGATGCGCCGAGATATACTGTCGGGCGCTGCAACTGCAGGTCGTCGAAGAGCGATGGCTCGAGTGTCGGATCATCCTCACGGCCTGTATAGACCAGAGTGTAGTCTAAATCCCGCACTTGTGGCTGCTGTTTTTCTATGGCCCAGACAATGGGGGCAATCTTTATGAAGTTTGGCCGTGCACCGGCCACGATACAGATGTTCATGTTTGTTTTAGGATTGGGGTGTGTGCTGTGGGTTGTGAGCGTTATAGGCCTTGAGGGTGTTTTGCATGAGCGAGCAGACGGTCATGGGCCCAACTCCTCCCGGCACGGGTGTGATATAGGAGCATTTCGGTGCTACGTGTTCGTAATCGACATCGCCCATGAGCCGGTAGCCTTTCTTGTGTGTGGGGTCGGCTACGCGGGTGATGCCAACATCGAGCACGACGGCACCGGGCTTGACCATGTCGGCTGTGATGAACCCTGGCTGTCCGATGGCTGTGATGATGATGTCGGCTTGGCGTAGTTCTTCGGCCACGTTTTTCGTTTGGCTGTGGCAAACGGTCACGGTGGCATTGCCGTACTGTGGCAGCATCATGAGCTGTGCCACGGGTTTGCCCACAATGTTTGAGCGGCCCATCACCACGCATTTCTTTCCTGCGGTTGCTATGTTGTAGTGTTGCAGCAGTGTGAGTATGCCGAGCGGCGTGGCGGGAATCATGGCGGGCAGCCCGATGAGCATTCGGCCCACATTCACGGGGTGGAAGCCGTCAACGTCCTTTCGCCAGTCGATGGCGTTGATCACTGCGCCCTCGTCTATATGGCTGGGCAGAGGCAGCTGCACAATGATGCCGTCCACCTTCTCGTTGCTGTTCAGTTGCTCGATGGTGTGCAGCAGTTGCTCCTGCGTGATGCTGGCTTCCAAGGGCATGTGCAGCGAGGTGAAGCCGCACTCCTGGCAGGCTTGTATTTTGTTTTTCACGTAGGTTTCCGACGCGGGGTCGTGGCCTACGATGATGGCTGCCAGACAGGGTGGGCGCTGTCCGTTTGCGGTCAGCGTTTTTACTTGTTCGGCTATTTGTTGCTTGACAAGTGCTGCGGTTTCTTTGCCGTTGATGATTGTCATGTGGGCGTGTGGTGGGAGTTTTGTGCTGATGTGTGTAGTCCGGATGTGCGGTCGGGGCTTATCTGCGGCGCATGAGGTTGGCCATTTGGCCCATGCCGCCACCGGTCATCATCTTCATCATCTTGCGCATCTGGTCGAACTGCTTGATGAGTCGGTTCACATCTTCTATTTTTGTGCCGGAGCCGCGTGCAATGCGCTGTTTGCGGCTTTGGTTCAGAATTTCGGGATTGTGGCGCTCCTTGGGTGTCATGGAGCGGATAATGGCTTCAATGCCTTTGAAGGCATCGTTGTCTATATCTACGTCTTTCAGGGCTTTGCCTACGCCTGGAATCATGGAGGCGAGATCTTTGATGTTGCCCATTTTCTTGATTTGCTGTATCTGGCCGAGGAAGTCTTCGAAGTCGAATTTGTTTTTTCTGATTTTCTTTTCGAGTCGGCGTGCTTCTTCTTCGTCGAACTGCTCCTGTGCGCGCTCTACGAGCGAAACGATGTCGCCCATGCCGAGTATGCGGTCGGCCATTCGGTCGGGGTGGAACACGTCGAGGGCTTCCATTTTTTCGCCTGTGCCGACAAACTTGATGGGCTTATTCACTACGGTGCGTATCGAGAGGGCTGCACCGCCGCGGGTATCGCCGTCGAGCTTGGTGAGCACCACGCCGTCGAAGTCCAACCGGTCGTTGAACTCTTTGGCCGTGTTCACGGCGTCCTGACCCGTCATGGAGTCAACCACGAAGAGGGTCTCGTCGGGCTGGAGGAAGTTTTTCAGCGCAGTGATTTCCTGCATCATCTGCTCGTCTATTGCCAGTCGGCCGGCGGTATCGACAATGACTACGTCGCGACCCGTCTGCTTGGCTTGGGCCAGTGCGTGCTGCGCAATCTCAATCACGTTTTTGTTCTCGGGCTCGGCATATACGGGCACGCCCACTTGCTCGCCTACCACTTTCAGCTGGTCGATGGCGGCCGGGCGATAGACATCGCAGGCCACGAGCAGCGGCTTCTTGTGCTGTTTGTTTTGCAGCAGGTTGGCCAGTTTGCCCGAGAAGGTGGTCTTACCTGAACCTTGCAGACCAGACATGAGGATGATGGCAGGCTTGCCTTCCAGTTTCAGTTCAGAGGCTGTGCCGCCCATGAGGGCTGCCAGCTCGTCGTGAACGAGTTTCACCATCAGCTGGCCGGGCTTCACGGCCGTGAGCACGTTCATGCCCAAAGCCTTCTCCTTGACGCTATCGGTGAAGGTCTTCGCCACTTTATAGTTTACGTCGGCATCCAGCAGGGCGCGGCGCACATCTTTCAGTGTCTCAGCTACGTTAATCTCGGTGATTTTGCCTTCACCGCGTAGTATCTTAAAACTTCGTTCTAATCGTTCGCTTAGATTTTCAAACACGATCTTATTGTTTTTAGAATGTTATTTTTGGGGGGAGTTCAGAAGTTCAGGAGTTGCACGTTCCGTCCCCTTTTTTTATCATTTGTTATTTCGGCGCGAAGATACAACTTTTTTTTCAATTGCTATTGCTCTTTTCTCCTTTTTCGCAAGGGGTGAAATGATTACTCTGTTTTCTTCGTTTTCAAAAGCATAGCTTTCGCGTTCCAAAAGCATAGGTTTTGCGGCCTAAAAGCTATGCTTTTGGAGGCTAAAAGCATAGCTTTTGAAACGTAATTTTTAACCTACTGATTATCAATGGCTTGCAAGTAGCCTTCAAAATACCTCCCAGCCCCTTGTTCGTATTCGCTTCAAGCCGCGCTCAACTGTGAATTTTTTGTGTAAATATGGTGTTCTGAAATAGCTTTTGAAAGTGGGGGGATGGGGCCATAAAAAAACCATCGGGCTGGTGAGACCGATGGCTTTGTCGTATTGAAAAATGAAGTATTCTGTTACATTTTGCCAATGATTCCGAGTTTGGTGGTGCGCACGAAGTCCACGATGTTGCGGATTTCTTCAGAGTCGGGCACTTGCTCTTCTACTTGTCGGGCAGCATCTTCTACGGATACCATTCCGTGGAAGATGAGTCGGTAGGCATTGGCTATGTGTTTCTGGACCTTTTCGTCGATGCCGTAGGTGGTGAGCATGGTGTAGTTTGGTCCTTGGTATTCAATGGGTTTGCCTCCTACAACGATGTATGGCGGCACATCGCGCGAGAAGGTGGTTCCGGCTTGTACCATTGCGCCTTCGCCTACGCGTGTTTTTGCGTTGGCCACGACGGACGACGAGAAGATGACACCGCGGCCTATTTCGCAGTCGCCCGCGATTTTAGTGCCATAGCCGAAGACACAGTTGTCGCTGACTTGTGTGTCGTGGCTGATGTGCGCGCCTTCCATGAGGAAGTTGCCATTGCCGATTACGGTTTTGGCCCCGCGGTGGGTGGCACGGTTGATGACTACGTTTTCGCGTATCACGTTGTTGTCGCCAATGATGCAGTAGCTCTTCTCTCCGCAGAAGTTGAAGTCCTGCGGCAGTGCTCCGATCACGGCGCCTTGGTGTATCTTATTGCCTTTGCCGAGGCGTGTGCCGTTGAGAATACTGACGAAGGGGAAGATGACGCAATCGTCGCCTATTTCTACGTCGTCTTCTATATAGACAAAGGGGAATATCTTACAGTTTTGACCGATTTTTGCGCCTGGCGCAATCTCAGCCTTGGGAGAAATATCGTTTGGCATCTTGTTATTGGACAATTTGAGCGTTTACTTTTTTAGGAGTTCAGGAGTTGCAGGAGTTCACAGTTCAGAGTTCACAATTCATAGTTCAGGAGTTCAGACAATACTGTTTTTATCTGCTGCTACTGTTTTTATTTGCTGCCGCCGCCGAGGGCGTTGTAGAGATCGACCACAGCCTGCATCTTGCTGAACTGGTTGCTGATGGCGTTGAGCTCGGCATTGAGGAGTGACTGTTCGGCAGTGATAACTTCGAGATAGGTGCTGCCGGCTGAGGCCATGAGCAGGCGGGTGTCTTCCACGTTCTGGCGGAGCACCTTGATGCGCTGCTGTTCGAGCGCTGCCTTCTCGGCCGAAGCGTTATACTGCACCAGTGCGTTCGACACTTCGCTGCCAGCCTTGAGTATGCTTTGCTGCCAGGTGTTGTAGGCCTGGTCGTACTGGGCTTTGGCCACCTTGAGTCCTGCCACCAGCAGTCCATGCTGGAAGATGGGCTGCGTGAGCGAGCCTACGGCCGAAGCGAGGATCTTGCCTGGGTTGACAATGCCTGCTCCGCTGTTGTTGGTGTAGGCTCCGGATGCGTTGATGGTGATGGAGGGATAGAAGCGTGAGCGTGCGGTCTGTACGTTGTGGAAACACTGTGCCAGTGCCATTTCGTTGGCGTGCACATCGGCGCGGTTGGCCAGCAGGTCGATGCCCACTCCGGCAGAGAACTGCTGGGGAAGCTGCTGGTCGTCCAGTCGGCCGCGGCTGATGGTTTGCGCCTGCTGTCCGATGAGGAGCGAAAGGGAGTTTTCCACCTCGCGAATCTGGCGCTTCAGATCAGTCTTCTGTGTCTGCACGGAGAGATAGTTGGCCTCGGCGCTTTGCACTGCGGTGGAGCGAATACCGATGGTGGTGTTCTTGCGCAGTTGCATAATGTCCCAGGTGTCTTTGGTGAGGCGTTCCATATCGGTAACAACTTCGAGCTGACGGTCGAGCATGAGCAGGGTATAGTACATATTGGCCACGTTGGCAACGATGGCAGTCTGTACGGATACCTGATAGTCTTTCATCTGCAGGAGTTGCATCTGCACGGCGCGTTTCTGGGAGAGGAGGTTGCCGAAAAGGTCGATGCTCCACGATGCGTTGACAGGGAGTGAGTAGGTCTTGGTGGGCTTGGCTCCATCCCACGAGGCGATGGTTCCCTGCGGCGTGAATGTGAATCCAGGCACAAACGCCAGCTTGGCGGCCGTGAGCTGGGCTTCAATCATTTTCACGTTGAGGGCTGCATTGAGCAGATCAGTATTGTTGGCCAGTCCCTGCTCGATGAGCGCTTGCAGCTGCGGGTCGGTGAATACCTGCCGCCAGGGTAACTGTCCGAAGGATTGCTGCCCGTCGTTGGCCAGGGTGTCGGTGAGCGAGGTGACATCGCGGAGCAGACCGTCGGTGGTCACTTCGGGGCGGTGATACTTGCCGTAGAGACTCTTACAGCCTGTAAGCGATACTACGGTCAGCGCAAATAATAGGATTCGTATTGTTTTCATATTGTCGATTACTTCTCAAGTTCATATTTCTTTGGCACCATGCCGTGGGCATATTGTTCCAGTTCGGCCTTGGCGTCGGCGTTCATCTCGTCTTCAAACACGATGGGTTTCAGTTTCTCTTGGAAGTACTGGAAGATGATGAAGAGCACCGGCACGGCAAAGAGCTGGCAGATGGTGCCTATGAGCATACCGCCCACAGCAGCTGCACCCAGCGTTTGGTTACCATTCTTGCCCACGCCCGATGCGAACATCATAGGTAGCAGACCGATGATCATGGCCAGCGAGGTCATCAGAATTGGGCGCAGACGGGCTGCCGCACCCAGCACTGCCGACCACGATATGGCCATACCCGTGTGGCGGCGCTCAAGGGCAAACTGCACAATGAGGATGGCATTCTTGGCCAGAAGACCAATGAGCATGATCAGAGAAATCTGCATGTAGATATCGTTGGAATGGCCGAAGAGTTGCGTGAAGAGGAAACAGCCGGCCAGACCGAAGGGCACGGAAAGCACTACGGCCAGCGGTAGGATGTAGCTCTCATACTGTGCCGACAGAATCAGATAGATGAAGATGAAGCAGAGGAGGAAGATGATGCCTGTGGTGTTGGATGCTTTCGACTCTTCGCGGGTCAGACCGGTGAAGTCGTAGCTGTAGCCGGTGGGCAGATTGTCGGCGGCCACTTCTTCAATCGCTTTCAGCGCTTCACCCGTGGAATAGCCTTCGGCCACGGTAGCCGTAACGTTGATGGAGGTGAAGAGGTTGAAGCGGTTGATGTTCAACGGACCATATACGCGCTCCAAGTTGCAGAACTCGCTCACGGGTGCCATGCCGGCTTGTGTGCGAACGTATATCTTATTGAGCGATTCTTCGGTCATGCGATCTTCGGGTGCTGCCTGAATCATAACGCGGTAGAGCTTGCCGTAGCTGTTGAAGTTAGAGGCATAGAGTCCGCCGTAGTAACCCTGCAGCGTAGAGAGCACGGTTTTTGGAGTGATGCCCGACTGCTTACATTTGGCCACATCTACGTTGACCATGTACTGCGGATAGCCGGGGTTGTAGGAAGTCATGGCCATCTGGAACTCTGGACGCTGGTTCAGTTTGGCCAGATAGTCTTTCACCACGCCGAAGAACTTGTTCAAATCGCCACCGGTGCGGTCCTGCATCACGAGCGAGATACCGTTGTTGGCGGAGAATCCTTGTACCATAGGTGGCGCAAAGGCGATGATCTGTGCATCCTTGATGTGGGCAGTCTTCATGTAGATTTGTGCCAGCACCATGTTTGCATCGTACGGATTGATGAGGAAACGGTAGATGCCATCGCCCTGCCAGAGTCCGCTGAGCTTCCACCAAAAACCTTTCTGGCGTTCTTCAAAGGGCTTGAGCTTGATGATGAACGTGGCTTGGTCGGAACCTGCACCGGCAATGAAGTTGTAGCCCAGAATCATTTCTCGCGAGAGAATGGCAGGATCGGCAGCGAGAATGCTGTCAACCTGGAGTACCACCTCGTTGGTGCGGGCCTCGGAAGTGGCGGGGGGCATTGAGATGGTGCAGAATACAGCACCTGTATCTTCGTCGGGCACAAGACCCGTCTTGGTGGTAGCAAGGGTTGTGACGAGCACTACTATGCCGACAACCACAGCAATGATGGTGGCGATTGGTCGGCGCACGAGCTTCTCAACGGCTTTCTTGTATTTATCGGTAGTGGCATCGAAGGCTGCGTTGAACGATGCGTTGAAGCGGTCGATGATGGATTGACGCTTCTCGTGGCCGTTCTCGTCGTGGGGTTTGAGGAAGATGGCGCACAGTGCTGGCGAGAGGGTGAGCGCGTTCAAGGCCGAAATAAAGATGGACACGGCCATAGTGATACCGAACTCGCGATAGAACGTACCGCTCACGCCGCCCAGGAAGGATACGGGAATGAACACGGAGGCCATCACGAGGGTGATGGATATGATGGCGCCAGAGATTTCGTTCATGGCATCGATGGATGCTTTCAGCGGACTCTTGTAGCCCTGGTCCAGCTTGGCATGCACGGCCTCAACCACCACAATGGCGTCGTCCACTACAATGGCAATGGCCAGCAGCAGGGCCGAGAGCACGAGGAGGTTGATAGAGAAGCCCACCACGTTGAGCACGAAGAATGTACCGATGAGCGATACGGGCACGGCAATGAGCGGGATGAGCGTCGAGCGCCAGTCTTGCAGGAAGACATATACCACGATGAATACGAGCACGAGCGTCATCAGCAGGGTGAAGATTACTTCCTCGATAGAGGCATAGAGGAAGTCAGTCACGTCGTAATTGACGTTGACCTTCATGCCTGGAGGGAAGCTTTTGGCTTGCGATTCCAGTTCGGCTTTCACCTGTTTGGCAATCTCGTTGGCGTTGGAGCCTGCTACTTGTTGCACCATGGTCATCACCGAGGGGATGCCGTTGTGCTTCATGCCCACGGAGTAGCCTTGTCCGCCGAGCTCGATTTTTGCAATGTCTTTGAGCTTGAGAGTCTGTCCGGTGGCATTGCTGGTAATGATGATGTTGCCAAACTCTTCTGCTGTTTTGAAGCGGCCTGTGTAGCGCATTTTGTACTCATAGGTCACGTCGGATCTTTCGCCGAACGAACCAGGGGCTGCTTCGATGTTCTGATCGGCCAGTGCACCGCTGATGTCGGAGGGCATCAGGCCGTATTGTTTCATCACATCGGGCTTGAGCCATATACGCATGGCGTAGGTTTTCTCCGAGAACGATGTTGCATCGCCCACACCTTCAATACGCTTCAGGGCTGGTATGATGTTGATGGCATTGTAGTTGGTCAGGAAGTCGTCGGAGTATCGGCCATCGGAGTTCAGACTGTACATGATCACTTGCGACGATTGGCGCTTGATGACTTGCACACCGATTTGGTTTACTTCCGAGGGCAGGAGCGATGAGGCTTGCGATACGCGGTTTTGTACGTTCACAGCACACATATCGGGATTTGCTCCTTGGTGGAACACGACGGTAATCATGGCTGAACCTGTAGAGGCCGACGACGAGATATAGTCCATGCCTTCCACACCGTTGATGCTTTCTTCGAGCGGGGTAACCACTGCATTCTTCACTGTTTCGGCATCGGCACCAGGATAACTGGCTATGACCATGATGTTTGGTGGTGCGATATTTGGATACTGCTCAATAGGCAGTGCGGCCAGTCCAATGAAACCCAGCAGCACGATGAGGATTGAAATCACCGTGGAGAGTACCGGCCGCTTTATAAAGTTTGTAAATGTCATATATGTATTTGACTATTTTTTTTCAGTTGTAGTGTTTGACAATCTGCAAAGACGATTTCGCGCTTGCTTACTTCTTCGATGCTTTTACAAAGTCGCTGGCGGTCATGGCTTTGGCCTGCTCGGCGATTTTCTGCTGATAGCGTTCAGGCGTGATGGGCTGAATGTCGGCGCCATCGGTGAGCTTGGTGATACCATTGGTCACATAGCGGTCGCCTGCTTTCATGCCGCTGGTCACGATGTAGTTCTTGCCATCGTTCTGTGGCTCAACGGTTATTTCGGTGTAGCGGGCTTTATTGTCTTTATCGACCAGATAGACGAAGAGCTTGTTTTGCACTTCCGATACGGCGCTCATGGGGATGATGATTGCGCTCTGTGCTATTTTCGGCACGATGATGTTGCCTGAACCGCCGCTCTTAAGCAGCTTCTCAGGGTTCTGGAAGTGGGCGATGAACTGCACGGAACCTGTGCTGGCATCAATCACTCCGCTCATTTTTACCACCTCGCCTGGGTGATTGTAGGTTGAGCCGTCGGAGAGTTGGAGCTTCACCGTTGGCATAGACTTCACGGCTGCTTCGAGCGAGCCTTGTTGCTTGGTCAGTGCAAGCACGTCTTTTTCTGGCAGCGAGAAGTAAACTTCCATGGTCGAGATGTCGGAAACTGTGGTGAGTGCCTCAGGGCTTGAGGGGCTCACGAGTGCACCTTCCTTGAAGGGCAAGGTACCCACAAAGCCTGCTGCGGGACTCTTTACGAAGCAGAACGAGAGCGTTTCTCTTGCCGAAGCCAGTGCGGCCTGGGCCTGAGCCAGTGCGGCTTGTGCTGTTTGGTAGCTGTTTTGGGCAGCAGTGAGCTCAAACTGACCAATCACGTTCTGGTTGAAGAGTTTCTGGTTGTTCTCGAACGTGAGCTTGGCGGTGTTGAGCTGAGCCTTGGCTGTGTTCACAGCGGCTTCAGCCTGGCGCACAGCGGCTTGATAGGTAGCATTGTCGAGGGTGAAGAGCAGCTGCCCTGCGCTTACTTGCTGACCTTCTTTCACGTTCACCTTGGTGATGAAACCAGCCACTTTCGGCCGGATTTCTACATCTTGAATACCTTTGATGATGGCAGGATATACTGACTGCATGGAGGCTTCAGTGGTGCCCGCGGTTACAACGGGATACTCATTGTCGCCCATTTGCATGCCGCCTTTCTTGCCGCAGCTTACTGCGAGCAGTGCCAATGCGGCGATAGCAACGATTTGTTTGATTTTCATATACTTCTAATTTTAGTGAGTTTTTCTAATGTTTTGAAATTTTTTCGACTGCAAAATTACTCATTTTTTTTGTTTCCTCGCGCACGTACTTTTTATTTATTTTTATTTATTCTTTCTTAACATTTACGATTTCGTCCGTGCGTTTACTCCAAAAATGCAGCGTGCACAGAGGAGCGGTTTTTGTTTTCAACCTTGTTCCTCTGTGCACGCTGTGCAGATGGTCTGGCGTGTTATCGGTGCGGCGAATTATTCAGCGAGCGATGCAGTGCGGACGCGTGAGAGCGTTTCGGGAGTCATTTGCAGGTAGTTGGCTATGTAGATGAGGGGTGAGCGGAGTACTACCTGCGGCATGAGTCTGCAGAATTTCTTGTAGCGGTCGAGTGCTGATTCAAATCGAACCAGGTCGGCATGCACCTGCGAGAGAATGAGGCTCTCTTCCAGTATTTTACGATAGAGAATCTGTATGTTCACGTTGTGCAGGGCCACCTCTTCGAGCTTGGCTTTGGGCAGCGCATAGATGAGCGTGGGCTCCAGTGCTTCTACCTGCAGGTGGGTGGGTTCTTCCTTGAAGAGCGATTCAATACACATGACGATGCCGCCCTCGACGGAGAGGTGCTCGGTGACTTCTTTGTCGTTTTTGAAATAGAATTGGCGCACAAGTCCTTTGGCCACGTACATGATGTTGCGGCACACTTGGCCTTCGGTCAGAATTTTTTCGCCTTTGGCGTATTTCATGGGCACGAGCACGTGTTCGAGCAGGTCGAGCTCGTCGTGGGTCATGGTAGAGTATTTACGGGCTAGTTCGCGAGCAATGTCGCGTGTGGTGTTGAATTTTGTGGTCATTGTGTTGGGGTTTCTGTTTTGATATTTTAATCGAGTTTGAGCACGGCGAGGAAGGCTTTCTGCGGCACTTCTACGTTGCCTATTTGCTTCATGCGTTTCTTACCGCGTTTTTGTTTTTCCAGCAGTTTGCGTTTTCGGCTGACGTCGCCGCCGTAGCACTTTGCCGTCACATCTTTGCGGACGCACTTTACCGTTTCGCGGGCCACGATTTTGGCTCCGATGGCGGCTTGTATGGCAATGTCGAATTGTTGCCGGGGGATGAGTTCCTTCAGCTTTTCGCACATTCGTCGGCCGAACACCACGGCATTGTCCTGGTGTGTCAGTGTGGAGAGGGCATCGACGGGTTCACCGTTGAGCAGGATGTCGAGCTTGGCCAGTCGCGACGGGCGATAGCCGTCTAAGTGGTAGTCGAACGAGGCATATCCTTTCGATACGGACTTGAGCTTGTCGTAGAAGTCTATCACGATTTCGCCCAGCGGCAGTGCAAAGTGGAGTTCCACACGGTTGCCGCTCACGTAGTCCTGCCGAATGAGTTCGCCGCGCTTGTCGAGACAGAGCTTCATGATGGCTCCGATGTAGTTGGTGTTGGTTATGATCGATGCGCGGATGTAGGGTTCCTCAATGTGTTCAATCATGGTCACCTCGGGCAGTCCCGACGGGTTGTGTACCTCGCGGGCGTTGCCTTGCTTGTCGTAAACCATGTACGACACGTTGGGCACGGTGGTGATGACATCCATGTTGAATTCTCTGTCCAGTCGCTCCTGTACGATTTCCATGTGGAGCAGTCCGAGGAATCCGCAACGGAAACCGAAGCCGAGTGCTACCGACGATTCGGGCTGGAACGACAGCGATGCGTCGTTCAGTTGGAGTTTCTCGAGCGATGCGCGCAGGTTTTCGTAGTCGGTCGGGTCGATGGGATAGACGCCGGCGAACACCATGGGCTTCACTTCCTGGAAACCTTCAATGGCCTGCTGGCAGGGATCTTTCACTTGTGTGATGGTGTCGCCCACCTTCACTTCTTTTGCATCTTTGATGCCGCTGATGATGTAGCCCACTTCGCCGGCATACATCTTGTCGCGCGGAACCATGTCCATCTTCAGCACGCCCACCTCGTCGGCGGTGTATTCCATGCCAGTGTTGAAGAATTTCACGCGATCTCCTTTCTGCAGTGTGCCGTTCTCTATCTTGAAGTAGGCAATGATGCCGCGGAAAGAGTTGAACACGGAGTCGAAGATGAGCGCTTGAAGCGGCTGCTGGTCGTCGCCTTTCGGGGCGGGAATCCGCTCCACCACGGCGTCGAGAATCTCTTCCACTCCTTCGCCGGTCTTGGCCGAGGTGCGAATGATTTCCGAGCGGTCGCAGCCCAGCAGGTCGATAATCTCGTCTTCCACCTCGTCGGGCATGGCGCTGGGCATATCTATTTTGTTCACCACGGGTATGATCTCCAGATTATGGTCAATGGCCATGTAAAGGTTGGAGATGGTCTGCGCCTGCACGCCTTGTGTGGCATCGACCACGAGCAGCGCTCCTTCGCAGGCGGCGATAGAGCGCGACACTTCGTAGGAGAAATCGACGTGTCCCGGAGTGTCGATCAGGTTCAGAATGTAGTCACCGTCTGCGCGGTGGTATTTCATCTGTATGGCGTGGCTCTTGATGGTGATGCCGCGCTCACGTTCCAGATCCATATCGTCGAGCATCTGTCCTTCGGTCACCTGTATGGTGGCGGTTTGCTCCAACAGGCGGTCGGCCAGGGTTGACTTACCGTGGTCTATATGTGCGATGATGCAAAAATTGCGTATTTTCTTCTTATCCATAATTGCCCTGCAAAAATACATAAAAATACTCAAAGTCAATGTTAGTTAAGTCAAAAAATACGAATTTGCCAGGATGGGATATGGGGCGCTTTTTGGTTGGGTGTTAGGGGCGGTTTTTCAAAAGCTATGCTTTGAGGCTTCAAAAGCATAGGTTTTACACAGCAAAAGCATAGCTTTTAGAGGGCAAAAGCATAGCTTTTGGAAAATGGGTCTTGACATTTCTGTAACTTGTTGATTATCAAGGGGTGACGATTTCGTCGATTTTTTCGTCGTGAGCTTCGGTGGGGAGGTGGTCGATCAGTTGAAAGGGAAAGCAGACTCCAATGGTGTAGAGCGACCTCGGTTGCGCTGACCGTGGAGCACATTCCGATGTCGCGTCGGAGGGGTCTGTGCCCTTTCCGGTTGTCGTGCTTTGGCGGGCGGCTGACAGGAAACGGTCGTAGTAGCCTCCGCCGCGGCCGAGCCGCTTTCCGTCGGGTGTGAAGGCCAGTCCCGGGACAAGCACCACGAGCGCCTCTGCATCAGGATTCGCGCCGGTGGTGAGGGTTTGCGGGCTGATGGTTTGTAGCGGGCAAACGGCCGGCGTGGTGGGCTCGAGCAGACGGTAGGCTCCCTCTGCGAGCGACTGGCGCCCCTCGTAGCGATGCCACGAAAGCTGCCGGCGGGGCTCTACGCGCGGCAGTAGCACGGTTTTTCCTGCTTGGCGGCAATGTTCAATCAGCGGGAAGATATCGACCTCGTTGGGCAGTGGCGCATAGGCCAAAAGCGTCTGGCAAGCCGCTATCTTGGGGTGTTGCTGCAATTGCTGACAAACAGAAAGCGACCACTGGGCAAGCTGTTCCTTGCTCAGTAGCCGCTGTTGCTGCTTGATGGTTTGTCGGATGTAGTCTTTATGCGAGTGCATCGATGGAGGTGAGAGATGAGTGGCCGGTGCCGTGCGCTATTTTTTGCTGCTTGTAGCGTGCCACTTGTTTCTTGCTTTCGGCAGTTTTCTTTGGAAAGGCTTTGCCCTCGCTGAAGATGCGTTTTGTTTCGAGAATCACGGGGTCGTCAGTGCTGAGGTATTCGCCCAGAGCCTGTTCGCCCATGATGTTGTAAACAATGCGGCAGACGATGTAGCGCTCCAGCAGCCGGTGCGAGCGCTGAATCATCAGGTTGCGGCGCTTCAGACCATGCTGCTCGGCATAGGAGGCGAATTTCTCGACAATGTTCTCGCGTTTGAGCAGTTTGACCAGTTCGCCGAGCGAGGCAATTTTCCTGAGTCGGGGCCGATTGTTGTCGGTATAGTCGAAGGCAAACTGGAAAATGAGTCCACTGGCTGCTGCCTGCGAGTAGTAGGAGGTGATGTTGAGGGTGTCTTCGGCCACGAAAATGTCGGGTGTGATTCCGCCGCCGCCATACACCACGCGGCCCAGTCCTGTATGGTATTTTGGTCCGGTGTGCTTAATGCTGTCTTCGGAGAAGAATTCGCCGTGCTGGAAGCGGTTCATTACATCGGCCGCATAGTCGCGCTCATCGCCCTTGGTGTAGGGTTTCTGGATGCATCGGCCGGAGGGTGTGTAGTAGCGGGCAATGGTCAGTCGGAGCATACTGCCGTCGGAAAACTCGATGGGCTGCTGCACCAGTCCCTTGCCAAATGAGCGGCGGCCAATCACCGTGGCGCGGTCGTTGTCCTGCAGTGCGCCTGCCAGGATTTCGGCAGCCGATGCCGAACCCTCGTTGATGAGCACCACCAGCGGAATGTTCTGATAGGAGCCGTGACCATCGCTGCGGTATTCCTGCCGCGGCGACTTGCGGCCCTGCGTATATACTATGAGTTTCTTCTTGGGCAGGAACTCGTTGGCAACCTGCACGGCCGACTGGAGGTAGCCTCCGGAATTGTCGCGCAAGTCGATGACCAGATTGTCGAATCCCTGCTGCGAGAGCGAAGCCAGCGCCACCAGCAACTCGGGCCAGGTCTGCTCGGCAAAGCTCTTGATGTGGACATAGCCCGTTGTTTCGTCGAGCATGAACGTGGCGCCAATGCTCTTCTGCGGTATCTCGCCGCGCGTCACGGTGAAGGTCAGTGGCTTCTTGTGGCCGTAGCGCTCAATGCCCAGCACCACTTTCGTGTCCTTTGGACCTTTCAGTCGCCGCATGGCTTCCTCGTTGGTGAGTTTCTTTCCCGTGAATTTGTCGCCATTGACGGTAACAATCTTATCGCCGGCAATGATGCCTGCACGCTCGGCAGGACCATTGCTGATCACGTTTTGCACGTGGAGCGTGTCCTGTCTGATGTTGAACTCGATGCCCACACCCGAGAACGAACTCTTCAGTTCGTCGTTGGCCAGCTGCATCTCCTTAGCAGTTAGATACACCGAGTGGGGGTCCAGCTCCGCCAAAATCTTCGGAATGGCTAAATCTACGAGCGAGTCCATGTTCACTTCGTCCACGTATTGGTCGTCGATGAAGTGGAGCATATTGGTCAGTCGGTTGCTGCCCGAATTGATAATGCTCAGCCGGTTGCCGGAAAAGTGGCTCGTATAGAAGGAGCCCACCAAGATTCCCAGCACGGCGCTCACCGCCAGAAACAGCGGCATGTAACGATTCTGCTTATTGGTCATGTATGTGATGTAAGAATGTTTTTCTGTAAAAAAAGTATGCGTTGGAACTATTGCTCCTCGTTGGGATTCATATATACAACTTCTATGCCAGCCCGCTTCAACAACTCTATGCCATCGATCAGGCGGTATTGCTCGCCATATACCACGCGCTTGATGCCTGCCTGGATGATCAGTTTGGCACATTCGATACAGGGCGAGGCCGTGATGTAGAGCGTGGCGCCATCGCTGTTGTTGCTGCTCCGCGCGAGCTTCGTGATGGCGTTGGCTTCAGCGTGGAGCACATACGATTTGGTCACGCCCGCCTCGTCTTCGCAAACATTTTCAAAACCGCTGGGCGTGCCGTTGTAACCGTCGCTGATGATCATCTTGTCTTTCACCACCAGCGCACCCACCTTGCGGCGAACGCAGTAGGAATTCTCGGCCCAGATGCCAGCCATGCGCAAGTAGCGCAAATCGAGTTTATGCTGTTTGTCCGTAATCATGTTGAATCATGTGTTATGAATTGTGTGTAACTTTAATCCCGTCTCTTTCCAGCAGTGCGTCGATGGTGGGCTCTTGTCCGCGGAATCGCTTGTAGAGCGTCATCGGATGCTCCGTTCCGCCACGCGAGAGAATGTTGTCGCGGAACGATTGGGCAGTGGCCTGGTCGAAAATGCCGTGCTGCTTGAAATGGGCAAAGGCATCGGCATCGAGCACCTCGGCCCACTTGTAGCTGTAATAACCCGCAGCATAGCCTCCCGCCATGATGTGGGAGAACTGCGTGGTCATGCAGGTATCCATGCGCTGACGGCCCAGAATGGCTGGCTTCATCACCGATTTCTCGAAGGGAATAATCTCCTCAGTAAATTCATCGGCCTTCGTGTAGTAAGCCATATCGAGCAGTCCGAAGCTGACTTGGCGCAGACAGCCCGAGGCTGCCATGAAGTGCCGGCTCGCAATCAGGCGGTCGAGCAAGTCGTCGGGAATCAGCTCACCTGTCTCGTAGTGGCGGGCAAAGGTGTTAAGAAAGTCGCGTTCGAGCGCATAGTTTTCCATAAACTGCGAGGGCAGTTCCACAAAATCCCACCACACGTTGGTGCCGCTCAGGCTCTCAAACCGCGTGTTGGCAAACATTCCGTGGAGCGAATGCCCGAACTCGTGCAGGAAGGTTGACACCTCGCCGAGCGTCAGCAGTGCCGGTTTCTTGTCGGTCGGCTTGGTCAGATTCATCACAACGCTCACGTGAGGACGAATGTTTTCGCCCTTGCGGTTGATCCATTGTCCCTGAAATTCTGTCATCCAGGCACCGCCCTGCTTGCCTTTTCGCGGGTGGAAGTCGGCATAGAACACAGCCAGGTATGACCCGTCGCGGTCGAATACTTCGTAGGCTTTCACGTCGGGGTGGTAAACCGGTATCTCTTTGTTCTCTTTGAAGGTGATGCCATAGAGCCGGTTGGCCAGTCCGAACACGCCGTCAATCACTCGTGAAAGTTCAAAATAGGGTCGAAGCATCTCGGCATCGATGTTGAATTTCTTGAGTTCGAGCTTGTGGGTGTAGTAGGCCAGATCCCATGGTTCAAGTTTAAAATCAGGCCCTTCCAGCTCTTGGGCCATGGCTTCAATCTCTTGTCGCTCTTTTTCGGCCGTCGGGCGATAAGCGTCGAGCAGATTATTGAGCAGCTTATATACGTTTTCGCTCGACGAGGCCATCCGGTGCACCATCACGAAGTCGGCATACGTGCGGTAGCCCATCAGTTGGGCGTGCTGGCGGCGGATGTTGACGAGCCGCTTGCAGATGTCGAGATTGTTCTCTTTATTTTGGTGAATACCTTTGGTGTTGTAAGCCATGTAGAGCTGCCGGCGCAGTTCGCGCTGTGTGCTATAGGTCATGAAGGGCGACATGGAGGGATGATCGAGGGTGAAAATCCATCCGTCTTTGCCTTGTTCCTTCGCAGTGTGGGCGGCGGCTTCGCGGGCTGTCTCGGGCAGACCGTCGAGCTGTTGTTCGTCGGTGATGTGCAACTGGAAGGCTTTGTTCTCTTTCAACAGGTTTTGCGAGAACTGTAGTGCGAGCATCGAACCTTCCTCCGAGAGCGACCGAAGTTGCTGTTTCTCTTCGTCGTTGAGCAGTGCACCGGAGCGAACGAACCCTTCGTAGGAGTCTTCGAGCAGGCGTAATTCCTCTGGGGTGAGTTCTCCGTGGTGCTCATATACGTATTTGATGCGCTCGAAGAGTCGGGGATTGAGTTGGATGTCGTTGGCGTGTTGGGTGAGTATGGGGTCGATTTTCTGCGCCAGCTGGTCGAGTTCGTCGTTGGTTTCGGCACTGAGCATACACGAGAACACGGTCGATACGGTGTCGAGGAGTCCATAGTATTCCTCGTCGTGTTCAGGATCGTGGTACAGAAGTGTATTCTCGAAGGTGGGCTCTTCGGGGTTGTTGATGATTTTTTCTATCTCTTCGTTTTCGCGGCGGATGCCTTCGAGGAAAGCTTCTTCATAGTGCTCCGTGCGGATTTGGTTGAAGGGTATGGTTTCGTGGGGTGTGGTCCAATGTTGAAAAAACGGGTTTGAAGCGTTCATTGCAGATATTGTTTATGGCAGAAACTCGAGTTGCGGGATGGTGATTCTCTGTCGGTTTAGTTGCAGCAGCTGTAGCTGTTCGAGACGGTGGAGCGCGGCAGAAACGGCTCTGGGGTGACGGTGGAAGAGTTCTGCGAGTGTATTGATTTTAATTCTGATGATTTTTTGTCCTGCGGGGTGGAGGCATCTGTGTTTTACGAAATGACTGAATTGCTGTTCGATTGTGGTTGCTGGTGGCAGCAGTGTTTGTCTTTCTTTGCGTTGCAGTTCGGCAGCGAGCAGGTTGAGGAAGTTCAATCGGACTGCGAATTGTTGTTCCATGAGCCGCATCCATTCGTTTTTGTCGATGAGCAGGATGGTGCAGGGTGTGATGGCAGTTGCCTGGAGGGTGAAGTGCGGTGCTGTGCCGAAGAGGTGGTGGGGTTGAAGAATGGTTGGTGCAGCGAGCTGTTCGCTGATTTGGTAGATGCTGTTGGCTGCTGTCTGGGTGATGAGGCAGTTGCCTTGTGTGATGATGTGGAGTGCCTGGCAGGGTTGATTTTCGTGTATGATGGTTTGTTTTTCGCCGATTTGCTTGAACTGCAGCCGTGTGTTTCCCACGAGTTCGGTGAGCTCCAGATGGCTGAGCCCTTTGAATAGGGGCAGTTGTTCGAGCAGGAGGGTTAGTTGAAGATCGGCCATGGGTTATTCTGCTGGCAGTTCGAGGTTGTCGGAGTGGTAGATGGCATTGTTGCCTTGTTCGTCGCTGTAGATAAAATAGACCATGAGTTCGGGGTGCTGTTTGAGCAGCGCCTTGGCTTTTTCTATTCCCATGACCATGAATGCCGTGGCGTAGGCGTCGGCCGTGGCGCAGTTGTTGGCGAGCACTGTGGCCGAGAGGAGCGAGTGGGCTACGGGCTTTCCGGTCTGCGGGTCGATGGTGTGGGCATATTTCCGTCCGTCGCGATAGTAGAAATTGCGGTAGTTTCCGCTGGTGGCCATGGCTCGGTTGGTCACGTTGAGCACTGTTTGCAGTTCTTGGTTCACTTGCAGGGAGTCGTCGGTTGGTTTTACCACTCCGATGCGCCAGGGCAATCGTTCGGGGTTGATGCCGCTGGTGATGACTTCTCCTCCGATTTCTACCATGAAGTTTTTCACGCCTTCTTGCCGCAGCAGCGCCGCCACGCAGTCAACGCCGTAGCCTTTGGCAATGGCTGAGCAGTCGAGCATGAGTCGTGGGTCTTGCTTCTCAATGCGCCCCAGATGGAGGCGCACCTTATCGTATCCGACAAATTGCCGGATGGAGTCGATGGCAGCGGTTGTTGGCTTTGTGTCGCTACGGAATCCGAATCCCCAGGCGTTGACCAGCGGGGCCACGGTCATATCGAAGGCTCCGCCAGTTTCCCGGGCTATTTGCTGTCCGAGTTCAAACACGCGGAGGAACATCTCGTTGGGCTTCACGGCCTCGTTGCGATTGATTTTGGAAATCACGGATTGGCTGTTGAAGGTGGATAGCGAGGCATCCACGCGCTGCAGCACCTCACTGATTTGCCGGTCGAGGGCGTGGTCGGTTTGGTAAGTGATGTGATAATAGGTGCCGAAGATCTTTCCTTCGGCCTTGCGGTAGGGTAACGCCTGCTGCTGGCGTATGATGACGATGGTGCCAACGATGAGCAGGAGGAGGAATGTTGCTTGAACGAGTTTCTTTCTCATGATGTGGTCTTTGCCGCGCCCGGAGATGAAGCGGGACCGTCGGTTAGATTTCTTTTTCTATCTGATAGTCGTTGCGGTTGGGGTTGGAGCGGCTGATGAGGTCGCCTATGAAGCCTGCCAGAAAGAGTTGTGTGCCAATGAGCATGGTGGTCAGGGCTATGTAGAACCAGGGCGACGAGGTGATGAGCCGCTGCGGTATGCCGTTGGTCAGACAATAGAGCTTGTCGGCGCCGAGCACGACTACGGCAATGAAGCCGATGAAGAACATGACCGACCCGAGGAATCCGAACACGTGCATGGGCTTTTTGCCGAAGGTCGAGAGAAACCAGAGTGTGAGCAGGTCGAGGTAGCCGTTGACGAACCGGTTCCAGCCCATGAATTTCGATGTGCCGTACTTGCGTGCCTGGTGGTGTACCACCTTCTCGCCAATTTTGTCGAAACCGGCGTTCTTGGCCAGATAGGGTATGTAACGGTGCATTTCGCCATAGACCTCGATGTTTTTCACCACGTCGCGGCGGTAGGACTTGAGCCCGCAGTTGAAGTCGTGCAGGTTGTTAATGCCGCTGATTTTTCGTGCTGTGGCGTTGAAGAGTTTGGTGGGCAGTGTTTTCGACAGCGGGTCGTAGCGTTTCTGCTTGTATCCGCTGACCAGGTCGAATCCGTCTTCGGTAATCATGCGGTAGAGCTCAGGTATCTCGTCGGGCGAGTCCTGCAGGTCGGCATCCATGGTGATGACCACATCGCCCTGTGCTTCGCTGAATCCGCAGAAGAGCGCAGGGCTCTTTCCGTAGTTGCGGCGGAATTTGATTCCGCGCACGTGGGGACTCTGCTGGTGCAGGTCTTCGATGATTTGCCATGAGTGGTCGGTGGAGCCGTCGCTGATGAAGATGACTTCGTAGGAGTAGTGATGTTCGTGCATCACTCGTTCTATCCAGGCGTAGAGTTCGCCGATGGATTCTTCCTCGTTGTAGAGAGGAATGATGACGGATATATTCATGTCTGTATGTAATGTATTGATTTGTTTATTGTTTTACTGTCTTTTTCCCGGCGAGGGCCACGATGGGCGAGAGGATGAGCCCCCAGAAGAAGTGCATCGTGGCGAAGTTGAAGCAGAGCTGTATGGGTGTGAGCTGGCGCATGAGACCAATCTCTCCTTTGAGCGTGCCGACATCGACACCGGCCTGCTTGTAGATGGGCGTGGCCTGAACGATGTAGCTGTCGAGCATCTGGAAGAAGTGGCCGTGGTCGAGCCAGTTGAAATAGATGAACTGCACGGCTGCGAAGAGTATCGTGGCGCAGATGTAGGTGTGCAGGGTGTAGTACAATGCGCGCAGAAACGAGATGTTGTCGGCGAGGGCATCCTGCCGGAATCGGCGCAGGCGCCAGAACATCACCAGTGGTGTGCTCAACAGCAGAAGCGAGGAGAGCATTGGGCTGAATTCGGTCACGGTGGCGGCAAAACTCAGGGTCCATACCAGCGCCAGAATGGCACCGTCTTGATTGCCATAGGCGCGGAGTTGTTTCAGTTCAATGGGTGTAATCAAGGTCTTCGTAGTTTTATTCAATCGGCAAAGGTAAGAAGAAAATTCCGACTGACGAAAAAATGAGCGTCTTTTTATAAAAGACGAAAACGGGTTTTCCGTTGCGCTGAAAATTCCTTTGAAGGCCTTCTCGATGGCAATTTATAACCCGCTGATTATCAATATGTTCTAAATCGCGTTTCAAAAGCTATGCTTTTAGCGTTCAAAAGCATAGCTTTTAGGCTCCAAAAGGATAGCTTTTGCGCTCCAAAAGCATAGCTTTTAGAAAACGGGAGTTTTGCGGGGAGAAAATTGTAAAAAAACTGTGAAAAATTTTTAGGTAAGAAAAATTGTTGTACTTTTGCAGTCGCAAAACACGGGTAAGTCCCGTACGGCCAGCTCCCTTCGAATCCTCCAGGACGGGAACGTAGCAAAGGTAGTTGGTTGTAGCGGCGCGATACGGATC
>CAJOIX010000006.1 GCA_905234815.1 uncultured Prevotella sp.
AATGTCATCAATCAAGCCAAAGAATATTGTATATGGTACTTTAGAGATGATTCACCATCAAGATGCACGGATGAGTAAAGAAGTGAAATTGACAAAGGGGGCTTTTAGACAAGAAGATACCTTTCGTTCAAAGATATTCCTTTACCACACACAATTCCACGCCTTGGTTGAAGGGGTTGACTTTGAAATCTCTGAATTAGGTGAAATCAAACGGTTGATATGATTAATCATTAACATTTGGGGCGCAGCAAAGAAAAAGAGATACATGAGCCCTTGCAGTTAGAATTTTTTTGATACTTTTGTGCCAGGAACCACACCTACATCTCCACTTCTTAGGCTAATTTATTTCTCTAACCCCTTTATTATCAATAAGAAATAAAACCTATGTTGTGGTTTGATGTAGAATACCGATAAGAAACAACAAGCAGGTGGCGACTGGGTTTGGTGAGACGGTTGTGGTTTGATGTAGAATACCGATAAGAAACAACTTTAAGGAACGACGCGAAAATGAAATATGAGTTGTGGTTTGATGTAGAATACCGATAAGAAACAACGGGTCTCGGCCTCGCGCTTGCGGAACAGGTGTTGTGGTTTGATGTAGAATACCGATAAGAAACAACTGCTGCTATAAATGATAGCCGGACTCCCTTGTTGTGGTTTGATGTGGAATACCGATAAGAAACAACAGTCTTTGGCAAATGCGGTGCAGTAGCACCGTTGTGGTTTGATGTAGAATACTGATAAGAAAATATGTCAATAATATTTTCTCTTCACATGTCTTTGATAATCAGTGGGTTGGAAATCGTATTCTAAAAGCTATGCTTTTGGAGCTTAAAAACATAGATTTTACACGGCAAACGCATAGCTATTGGAGGCTAAAAGCATAGCTTTTGAAAACCCGCCTTTTTCCTCCCCCGAAACGCCCAAGAAAAAAATTGGTCGCCTGTCGGCTCGAAATTAGTTAAAAATTGATGTTAAAAATTAGTTAAGATCAAGCTCCGCGCCCCAAATAAAAAAACTGGTCGCCTGCGGCTCGAAATTAGTTAAGAATATTTCAGGCGCAACGCGCCCCTTAATTTTAAACCTTAATTTTTAACCCATTTCAAGCGCAGCGCCCCAAATAAAAATCTGGTCGGCTTGCAGCCTCGAAATTAGTTAAGAATATTTTCAGGCGCTTGGCGCCCTTAATTTTAAACCTTAATTTTTAACCCATTTCAAGCGGAGCGCCCCAAGAAAGAGAGCATTGAGCCCCCTCCTGACCTCCCCCTCAAGGGGAGGAATGGGAGCGCAGCGGAATAGAATCTGGTTGCCTGTCGGCTCGAAATTAGTTAAAAATTGATATTAAAAATTAGTTAAGAATATTTCAGGCGCTTGGCGCCCTTAATTTTAAACCTTAATTTTTAACCCATTTCAAGCGCAGCGCCCCAAGAAAAAAACTGGTCGGCTTTCAGCCTCGAAATTAGTTAAAAATTGGTGTTAAAAATTAGTTAAGAATAATTGCAATCTCAGGAAAGTATTGTCTGAACTCTGAACTGTGAACTCTGAACTGTGAACTAACTCTTCACTCTAAACTCTGAACTCTTCACTCTTCTCTCTTCTCTCTTCTTTTTGAACATCGAAAAACACTAAAAACCCGAATACTTATGCCAGAACATCCATTCGTTTCTTTCGGGCCTTTAGATGTTACATGAAATTGTAAATCTTTTTTGTCGTTAGGCATAGGCTGATTAAAGCATAACCCTATTTGTTAGATTTGTAAAGATTTGAATGATTTCTTCGACGAGCGAAGCGAGTAGAACTCGGTTACTCGCCGAAGGCGACCCGACTCTATTCCGCTGCGCTCCCATTCCTCCCCTTGAGGGGGAGGTTAGGTGGGGGCTCTATGTTTCTCTTTCTTGGGGCGCTTCGCTTGAAATGGGTTAAAAATTATGGTTTAAAATTAAGGGCGCGCCGCGCCTGAAATGATTCTTAACTAATTTTTTACTTTAATTTTTAACTAATTTCGAGCCGCAGACGACCAGTTTTTTCTTGGGGCGCTGCGCCTAAAGTCATTTTTAACTAATTTCGAGGCTGCAAGCCGACCAGACTTTTGAGCCACTGCTAAGCACAATAAACGTTAATTCTCGGGGAATAATTTCCAAAAACGAGAAAAACGCAGTATTTTTGCATTCTGTTAAACTGAGGAAAAAGCTCCCAACCGAATGAGTCGCCGTCAGAAACCATTGCAAATCACCACCCGCGAGCATGGCTCGCTGGGCGTCTATCTGCACGAGATAGCGCAGACGCCTGTGCTATCGATAGAAGAGGAGGAACGACTGGTGGCCGCGATCAAGACCGGTGACCAGCGTGCGCTGAACAAGTTGGTGAGCGCCCACCTGCGCTTTGTGGTCAGTGTGGCCAAGCAATACCAGGGTAGGGGACTGAGCATGGACGACTTGGTGGACGAGGGCAACATCGGTTTGCTCCGCGCCGCCAACAATTTCGATGCCAGTCGGGGACAGCGTTTCATACAGTATGCCGTGTGGAGCATACGCCAAGCCATTGAGAAAGCCTTGCGGCGCGAGGCGGAAACCGTGGCACTGACGCGCGAAGTAGCGGCCGGCCCAGCTGCCGAGGCCGATCATCCGATACAAACAGCCACCGAGCATGAAGCCATTGCACAGCGACTGACGTTGCTCAACGAGCGTGAGCAGCAAGTGGTGAAAGCGTTTTTCGGCATTGACCAGCCCCAACAGACGCTGGCCGAGATAGCTCAAACGATGGGCCTGAAGCGGGAGCGTGTGCGACAGATTCGCAAAACGGCCCTGCAACATCTCAGAAGGAACAAATAAGCCTCTCCCCAACCCTCTCCTCAAGAGAGGGGGGTGTTCCTCCCCTTGAGGGCGAGGTTAGGTAGAGGCTCCTCCTGCAACTCTGAACTGTGAACACTGAACTGTGAACTAACTCTTCACTCTAAACTTTGAACTTTGAACTTTGAACTGACTCTCAACTCTCAACTCTCAACTCTCAACTCTTAGTTCTGAACTTTGAACTTTGAACTAACTCTTCACTCTAAACTTTCGCTCTGACTCTAAACTCTCAACTCTCAACTCTAAACTCTTAGTTCTGAACTCCTAAAAAATAAACATGAAATCAACAGCAAAACTTCTTCTTGCGCTTCTTCTGCTGGTAGCGAGCCTTCAGACGAGCGCAAAAGTTAATCAGACTCCCGTATATATATTCGGCGTGGCCGCTTCGTTCAACGACTCCATCGTTTACATTACCGACATCCAGCGCATGGATTCGGCATGGGTCGATTCGAAAACGAAATTCCTGATGAGCCGTTACGAGTATTCATACCAGCTGCGCGACTATTTGCGTGCTATCGGGCAGCCCAACATGACGTGCATCACCTTCTTCAAAGTCAACGAGAAGAAGATTCAAAAGGTGCTGGCTGCCGTGAAGAAACGCTACACGAAGAAGAACCGGAATTTTATAATCAAGGAACTTTCGACGGACGACTTTGCCTTCACTGCGCCGTACTACAGCGAAGCCGAGGAGCAACTCATCAACAAGAAAGTGGAAAAGCGTAATACGAAAAAAGCACGCAAGCCGAAGAAATAGGCTGAAACATACACACAGGTACCATGCTGACTGAAGTTTTCTCCGTTGCAGAGCACAAGTTTCGATTGATATTCACCGATACCAGTCGCAACTCGATGGCGCTTATCCCTTCGTTTGAGAATTTCCGTTGCAGTCAGACGGAAGGTCCCTATCTCTTCACGCTCACCATCGACGATACGTTGCAGCCCATAGAGAGCGACCAGCGCGACACCATTCGCGATTTTGACACGGGCAATGGCCACACACGGGTGGACGAAATCAGCGGCGGCGGCTATCAGTACATTGTGAAAGACCTGCACGGCGAGGGCTGTTGCCTGCTGCAGTGCAATGCCGATTTCACTGATTGCCGGTGCGCCCTGCGCGGCTATTACAATATGCGCTGCTTCGGACTGAACAACGCGCTGATGCTGGTATATGCCTATGCCTCCAGTTTCTACCAGACGCTGATGGTTCATGCTTCGCTCGTTCGTCACAACGGCTATGGCTATCCCTTCATTGCCGAGAGCGGAACGGGCAAGAGCACGCAGGTGAGCAACTGGCTGCGGTATATTCCCAATTGCGATTTGATGAACGACGATACTCCAATTGTGCGCATCATTGACGGCCAGGCGTTCATCTACGGTTCACCGTGGAGCGGCAAAACACCATGCTATCGCAACGTGAAGGCACCGCTGGGAGCCATCACACGAATAGAACGGGCTACGTCCAACAGTGTAACGCGACAGCAAGGCATACAGGCGTTTGCCTCGTTTCTGCCAGCCTGCGCCACCATGAAGTGGGACAAGGCCATCTATCGTCGCACCAATGATACGATTATCTACCTGGTGGAGCATGTTCCAATCTATACACTTCACTGCTTACCCGACCGCGAGTCAGCTGAAATATGTCAGAAAACAATAACGAAATCATAAGCAAGACCTTTGCCAATGGTGTGTTGCTGCCGCAGGTGGTAGCGCTCTTGGACGAGGGGCACACCGTTACGCTGCCGCTCCGGGGCATCAGTATGCGCCCTTTTTTGGAGGATCAGCGCGACAAAGCACTGCTGGTAAAAGCCACCAATACACGTGTTGGCGATGTGGTGCTGGCCGAAATTGAACCGCGCCACTATGTATTGCACCGCGTGGTGGGGATTGATGGTGACCAAGTAACTCTTCGTGGCGATGGGAATCTTGCCACAGAGCATTGCGAACTGAAGGATGTCAAGGCTTTCGCGCTCGGTTTCTATCGCAAAGGACGCTCGCGGCTGGAAACGACCGATTCGCTGAAATGGCGCGTTTACTCGTGGCTCTGGTGCAAACTGTTGCCCTATCGCTCGCGACTGCTTATGTTTTGGAACTATGAAACCCTGCCGGCGCGGATAAAAGGAAAACTGAAGAGAATGGTGCTTTCTCCAAGACAACGAAATGAGAAAACGTAAATAAAATAAAATTATGAAACAAAAAGAAGGATTTAACCTCCGACACATTTGCGACGAATATGTGCTTGTGGCTGAAGGCCGAGAGAATATCGACTTCAGCAACATTATTTCGCTTAACGAAACGGCTGCCTTCCTTTGGGAAAAACTCGAAGGCAAGGATTTTGATGCACGAGTGATGGCCGACTTGCTCTGCCAGGAATACGACGTAGCTCAAGAACAGGCCTTGGCCGACAGCGAGCAACTCATCCAGAAATGGGTTGACTCAGGCCTTATCGAATAATGATGTAGGCCTTATCGAATAATCATCTGCTGCCGCAAACGCTCCTTTAGGTCGGCCTCTATCTCGTCGAGAGAGCGGTCGCCAGTGAGCAACGATTTTACCCACACGCAGCCGGCAAACGCCACAATCGTGGCTACGGCTGAACCTGCCCATCGCAATATCTCGCTTGCGATGGGCAGATTGTTTACGCACAATATGCCCACCACTGCCGGCAAGGCAAACAAAAGCCAATCAGCTCCAGAGCGCATACCGAGGTTGCGCTTGGCATCCTGGTATTCGCCGTCTTGGCTGAGTATCGCGGTGCGGTGCTCGAGCCAGTATTGTTCAAATTCTTTTTCTGTCATAGCAGTAGGTCAACCATGATATTGTCGGAAATAAATAGTCCCTCGGCCGTCAGGTGCAGATGGTCGGCGGTGGCTTGCAACAGTCCGCGTTCAATCATCGGTGCGGCCTGTTGCAGGAGGTATTGCCGCTGCTTTGCGTCCAACAGAGCGAATGGAATGCCCTCGCGAGTACGCAGCGCCGTGATTATAAGATCATTGTAGCGTGTCGGTGCATCGAGCGTTTCTGTTTCATGCGGCCGTCGTCCCTGTTCTATGGAGGTAATATACTGTTGCAAATCGCTGACGTTCCAGCTGCGTGTGGTTCCACTATAGGAGTGGGCAGCGGCTCCCAGGCCGATGTAAGGCCGTGCCTGCCAGTAGCCGGAGTTATGTTGCGAGCGGCGACGGGCAAAGTTAGAAATTTCATAATGTTCGTAGCCAGCGGCCTCCAAGCGTTCTTTCATCAGGAAATACATGGCCCGCAGCGTTTCTTCTTCGAGCGGTTGGACCTTGCCGGCTTGCTGCAACCGATAAAGCGGAGTGCCCTCTTCGTAGGTAAGGGCGTAGGCCGATATGTGCTCCGTTTGCAAACTGATGGCTGCTTCAACGTCTTTTTCCCAATCGCTCAGTGTTTCTTCAGGAAATCCGAACATCAAATCGATGCTGATATTCTGTATGCCGGCTTTTCTGAGCCGTTCCACCGCCATGCCAACCTGTTCCGAGGTGTGCCGCCGATGGATGAACTGCAGCCGCGCATTGCTGAATGTCTGTGCTCCCAGACTGACGCGGTTCACCGGCAGGCGGCGCAAATCGCGGGCAAACTCCTCCGTCACATCGTCGGGATTGGCCTCGAGCGTTATTTCCATGTCAGCGAAATCACTCTGGCTTTTCATCGTCGCGGCTATGGAATGAAACAGTTGCTCCAGCTGACTGATGGAGAGTTGCGACGGCGTTCCGCCACCAAAGTAAATGGTCTGTATCGGTGCAAGCGTGTTGAATTCCTCTTGGCGAAGGTCCATTTCGCGGCATACGGCATCGACATAGCGCTGACGCAGCGCTGCCTGCGTGGTAGAATAAAATCCGCAATAGATGCACCGGCTGGCGCAAAAGGGGATATGAACGTAGAGCCCGGACAAGGTGAAAGGGAGATTTTACAATTTATGAATTCTAAAAGAGGAGTATTTGCGGGATGAAAATCTTTTGCAAAAATAAAGGAAAAATGCCGAAAGTTTTGTTGGTTTCGAGAAAAATCTTAATTTTAAGGCCTGTAAGCACTTCATTAATGTGCGCTAAGACCTAAACAAAACCTAATCATAACCTATTAACTTTTCACTTATGAAAGTTTACCAACCTACCGAAATTAAGAACATTGCCTTGATTGGCAGTGCGGGTTCCGGCAAGACCACCCTTGCCGAAGCTATGTTGTTTGAAAGTGGTGTGATTAAGCGTCGTGGCTCCGTAGAGCAGAAAAACACCGTGAGCGACTATTTCCCCGTGGAGCAGGAATATGGCTACAGCGTATTCCCCACTGTGTTCCACGCTGAATGGAACAACAAGAAACTCAACGTGATTGACTGTCCGGGTAGCGACGATTTCGTTGGTGGTGCCATCACCGCTTTGAATGTGACCGACCAGGCCCTGGTGCTCGTCAACGGGCAGTATGGTCCGGAGGTGGGTACACAGAACGCTTTCCGCAATACCGAGAAGCTGAAGAAACCTGTAATCTTCCTCGTAAACCAACTTGACAGGGAAAACTGCGATTTTGATCGCTTGGTTGCTTCCATGCGCGATATATATGGCCAGAAGTGTGTATTGGTACAGTATCCGCTTGAAACAGGTCCAAACTTCCATTCGCTCATCGATGTGCTGCTGATGAAGAAATACTCTTGGAAGCCCGAGGGTGGCGCTCCCATCATCGAGGATGTTCCTGCCGAGGAGTATGAAAAGGCACACGCGCTCCACGCTGCGCTGGTCGAGGCTGCCGCCGAGAACGACGAGACGCTCATGGAGAAGTTCTTCGAAGCAGAGACCCTCTCTGAAGACGAGATTCGCGAAGGTATCCGCAAGGGTTTGGTAGAACGTAGCATCTTCCCCGTGTTCTGCGTTTGCGCACAGAAAGACATGGGTGTGCGCCGCCTGATGGAATTCCTGGGCAATGTGGTGCCATTCGTTACTGATATGCCTCCTGTGAAAAACACCCGTGGCGAGGAGGTTAAGGTTGATCCTGCTGCCCCCACGGCGTTGTATTTCTTCAAGACTGGTCTGGAGCCACACATCGGCGAGGTGTCTTACTTCAAGGTGCTGAGCGGAACAGTGAAGACTGGCGACGACCTGAACAATGCTGATCGCGGTTCGAAGGAGCGCATTGGCCAGCTTTATGCCTGCGCCGGTGCCAACCGTATACCTGTGGATGAACTGCGTGCTGGCGACATTGGCTGCACCGTAAAATTGAAAGATGTAAAAACTGGAAACACCCTATGCGCCAAGGATGCCGAGCAGCAGTTCGACTTCATCAAATATCCTAACTCGAAGTATTCGCGTGCCATCAAGGCCGTCAACTCTTCCGACACCGAGAAACTAATGGCCGCTCTGCTGAAGATGCGCCAGGAAGACCCCACATGGGTGGTTGAGCAGTCGAAGGAACTGCGCCAGACCATTGTGCACGGTCAGGGTGAGTTCCACCTGCGCACACTGAAATGGCGTCTGGAGAACAACGAGAAGATTCCTGTAGAATACGTTGAAGCCAAGATTCCTTATCGTGAAACCATCACAAAGACTGCGCGTGCCGACTATCGCCACAAGAAACAGTCGGGTGGTGCCGGACAGTTTGGTGAAGTACACCTCATTGTGGAGCCCTACACCGAGGGTATGCCCGATCCCGTGGCTTACAAGTTCAACGGTCAGGAGTACAAGATGAACATCAAGAGCCGCGAGGAAATCGACCTGGAGTGGGGCGGTAAGCTCGTGTTCCTGAACTCGGTTGTGGGTGGAGCCATCGATATGCGCTTCATGCCTGCCATTCTGAAAGGTGTGATGGAACGCATGGAACGCGGCCCGCTCACCGGCAGTTACGCTCGCGATGTGCGCGTGGTGGTGTACGATGGTAAGATGCACCCCGTTGACTCCAACGAACTTTCGTTCATGCTGGCTGCCCGTCAGGCCTTCTCGGCTGCCTTCAAAGAGGCCGGACCAAAGATTCTGGAGCCTATCTACGACCTGGAAGTGCTCGTTCCTGCCGACTATATGGGCGATGTGATGAGCGATTTGCAGGGTCGCCGCGCCATCATCATGGGTATGGACAGCGAGGCTGGCTACCAGAAGCTCTCGGCCAAGATTCCTCTGAAGGAACTGTCGAGCTACTCCATTGCGCTGAGCTCGCTCACTGGTGGACGCGCATCGTTCAACACCTCGTTCTCGAGCTACGAACTCGTGCCCAACGATATTCAGCAGCAGCTCATCAAAGAGCACGAAGCCGAACAGCAGGAAGAAGACTAATCTAATCTATAAATTGCCCCGCTTGTTGAATCGAACAGACTCAACAAGTGGGGATTTTTATACCTATGCGCCACGTTCTGCTCATCATCCTCTCGGCCTTGCTGGCCAGTTGCGCCGATACACCGCAGCCGGCCCGCTGCATCCTGCCCGCCGACTGTCCGCTCCGCGCCGGCGATGTGGTATTCCGGCGTGGCTCCGGACTCACCTCGCAGGCCGTGATTGCCGCCGAGCGCGATGGCGTCTATTCGCACGCAGGGCTGGTGGTCGATTCCGCAGGCGTGATGATGATTGTGCACGCAGTGCCTGGCGAGCCCGATTTCGAAGGCGATGTGGACCGCGTGAAGATGGACCGGCTGGACCGATTCTACTCGTCGGTATATGCACAGGCTGGCGCGGTGTACCGGCACAGCGACTCGCTGGCGGCGCAAAGGGCGGCCCAGGCGGCTGTGGAACTCTACAGGCGCGGAGTGTTGTTCGACGATGATTACAACGATCTCGACACCACGCGTATGTATTGTACCGAGCTGGTGACGCACGCTTACGCGCGCGCAGGCGTTCCTTTAAATAATATAGCGCACGAGAAGGTGAATTTTCTGTGGGTTTCCGCCGCAGTGGTGCTCCCCTCGGCGCTGATCAATAGCGGCGAACTCAGTCTGGTCCGACAGTTTTAGCCCCCGTATTACTCCCAAGGCGAGGAGCACATTCGCAAAGTGAAGGAGATTTTCTTTTTTTATAGTTCATTTATTGTTTAACCCCAAGCGCTCATCTCATCTAACCCCTCCGCTCGGCAGAGCGAGACATTGAGGCTGAGGCTTACTAAAAATGAAAAAGCGTATGAAAAAACTATTGTTTTTCGCAGTGCTGGCCGTATGCGGCCTGATGTTTGTCAGTTGTGGCAAGGACACTCCTGGAAAAGTGCAGGAGAAAGCCCTGAAGTGCATCCAGCAGAAAGACTGGGATGGCTACCTGGCTCTGGTGAAGTTTAAGGATCAGGAAGATCCTGCCAAGGCCGAAAAAGTGAAGAACGGCTTTCGCCAGATTTTGGAGTCGAAAATGACCGACCAGCTCGAAAAGAAAGAGGGCATCAAGGACATTAAAATCCTGGAAGAGACCATCGACGGCGAGCAAGCCAAAGTGAAGTACAGCGTTGAATACGGCAACGGCGAGGTCGTGGAAAAAGACCAAGACATGGTGCTTGTCGATGGCAAGTGGATGATTGATGCCGGAAAGTAACGTAACAGGCAGATAATCAATACTTTCTTACACATCGGGCGCTGAAGGATTGTTTTCCCTTCAGCGCCCGATTTTCAAAAGGATAGCTTTTGCGCTCCAAAAGCTATCCTTTTGCGCGGCAAAAGCTATGCTTTCGGCGACCAAAAGCATAGCTTTTAGAAAACCGCCTTTCGGTGCCTGTTTTTCATATTGTTTCCGGTGCAGATTATTTTAGTGCATTGGCATAAAAAAATCCCGATGCATCGTGTTGATACATCGGGGGACAAACAAACTTATAAATTCTTGCTTTACAGTGCGAAAAAATAATTCTGTTTTTCGAGTTGCGGGCAGTACGCATAGCGCAGTATGCCGGCAACAAGATATTTATTCAGCTGCGGGAGCTTCAGTTTCTGCGGGAGCTTCGGTCTCAGCGGGTGCTTCAACGGCAGCTTCTTCAGCTACGGCTTCCTCGGCAGTTTCTGCTTTTGCAGCCTTTTCTTCCAACAGTGCTTTGTTGGCAGCTTCGGCAGCGGCAAGTTCAGCAGCGTTTTCGGCAATCACCTTCACGGGAACTTTCACTTCAACTTCCTTGTGGAAGTGAACAGTAGCCTCGTAGTCGCCTACGCGACGTACGTCTTTCATGGTGATGATCTTGCGATCCACTTCAATGCCGAGCTTCTGCAGTGCCTCAGCTACGTGGGCGGCACCTACAGAACCATAGGCCTGGCCGGTAACGCTCACCTTGGTGGCGATTTCGAGTGCTACGCCTTCGAAAGCCTTAGCCTTCTCCAGAGCAGCCTGCTTGAGCTTCTCGAGTTTGGCAGCCTGCTGGCGCAGGTTTTCTGCGAGCACCTTCTTGGCAGAAGGAGAGGCAATCACTGCCTTGCCCTGAGGGATAAGGTAGTTGCGGCCATAACCCGACTTAACATTCACGATATCGTTCTTGTAACCCAATCCGATAATGTCTTCTTTCAAAATAATTTCCATACTTTGTCCTCCTTTTCTTTATTTCATCAAATCGGTTACATAGGGAAGAAGTGCAATCTGGCGTGCACGCTTGATGGCTTGGGCCACGCGGCGCTGGTATTTCAGACTGGTACCTGTGATACGGCGGGGAAGAATCTTACCCTGCTCGTTGAGGAACTTCTTCAGGAACTCGGGATCTTTGTAGTCGATGTACTTGATTCCGCTTTTCTTAAAGCGGCAATACTTCTTCTTCTTGGTGTCGATAGAAGGAGCGGTCAAATAACGGATTTCTGTTTCTGCCATGGTTTATGCCTCCTCTTTTTTTGCATATTTCTGACGACGCTTTTCTGCATAGGCTGCAGCGAACTTGTCGAGCTTCACGGTCATGAAGCGAATCACACGCTCGTCGCGGCGATAGGCGGTCTCCAGAGTGTTAATAACTGCGGGCTCTGCTTTGAATTCCAACAGGCAGTAGAAACCTGTTGATTTCTTCTCAATAGCATAAGCCATCTTTTTCAGTCCCCAGGTCTCTTCATTCAGAATCTCTGCTCCTTTGTCTTCGAGCACTTTCTTGAACTTAGCGACCGTTTCCTTCATCTGATCATCAGACAAAACGGGAGTCAAAATGAAAACGGTTTCGTATTGATTCATAATGAGTAAAAGTGAATAAATAATTTAATTTTGTTTGTTGCCCTTGCTCCGTGGGGCGTTCCCCTGGCGCAAAAAGCGGTGCAAAAGTAGATAAAATTTCGGTAACTCGCAAATTTTCTGCAAGTTTTCCGCTGTTTATCTCTTTTGCACCGCTTCTGTTTGTCGTTGAGCGGGGCGCGGCCCTGTTCCGGAAGTGTTATGCTTCTTCGCTCACGGGGGCAATGAGTTTGTAGCCCTTGCCGTGGATGTTGATGATTTCAATCTGCGGATCGTCCTTCAGGTGCTTGCGCAGCTTGGTGATATAGACATCCATAGAACGTGCATTGAAATAATTGTCGTCAATCCAGATGGTTTTCAGGGCGAAGTCGCGCTGCAGGATTTCGTTGGTGTGAGCGCAGAGCAGTGCCAGCAGTTCGTTCTCCTTGGTGGTGAGCTTGGTTTGCTTCTCGCCGATGGTGAGGAGCTGTTTCTGCGTGTCGAAGAGGAATTGGCCGATGGTGTATTGAGTGGTTTCCTTCAGTTTCTTGCCACCTTTCACGCGGCGCAGAATGGCTTCCACACGGAACACGAGCTCTTCCATGGAGAAGGGCTTGGTGATGTAGTCGTCGGCGCCAATCTTGAAGCCTTCCAGTATGTCTTCCTTCAGGGTCTTGGCCGTGAGGAAGATGATGGGCACTTCGGTGTTGATTTGGCGGATTTCCTTGGCCAGCGCGAAGCCGTCCTTCTTAGGCATCATCACGTCGAGCACACAGATGTCGAACGGTTGGTTCTGAAATTCAGCAAAACCAACTTCTCCGTCGGGGCAGAGCGTGGCATCGTAGCCTTTGGCCTGCAGGTATTCACGGAGCAACATGCCGAGGTTTTCGTCGTCCTCGCAAAGTAAAATTTTCAGTTTCTCGTCCATAGCGTCTATTGTTTTTAGTGAGTTGATATTTACGTTTTCTTTTGTTTTAGCTTTCTTGGATGAATGGCAGCCGGATGGTGAAGGTCGAACCTTCGCCGAATTCGCTCTCGAGGCGTATGTCGCCATCGTTCAGTGCAACTATGTTTTTCACGTAGGCCAGCCCGAGTCCGAAGCCTTTCACGTCGTGTACGTTGCCAGTGTGTACGCGATAGAATTGATCAAAGATTTTCTTTTGGTTTTCCTTCTTGATGCCCAGTCCGTTGTCGGTGATGGAGAAGCATACGTATTTGTCGTCGTTCCATGTGCGCAGGTGGATGTTGAGTGGGGTGTTGGGCTTGGAGTATTTCACGGCGTTGTCGAGCAGATTGCTGATGGCGTTGGGGAAGTGTGTCTCATCAACGTAGATGGTGGAGTCAATGGCTTCAATTTCCGTGGTGATCCGGCCGCCAGTGTGCTCCACGCGGAAGGCGAAGGCTTCGGCCTGTGTTTCCACAAGTTCGTTCAGGTCCATTTCTTTCTTCTTCACGGCTACGCTCTTGCGGTCGAACATGGACATTTGCAGCACTTTTTCCACGAGTAGCCGCAGGCGCTTTGATTCATCGTTGGTCACCTTGCCGAGGTATTGCAACATGGATGGGGTCTTCTCTACGCTCTGATCGTTGAGCATCTGTGCGGCGAGCGAGATGGAGGCGATGGGCGTTTTGAGCTCGTGGGTCATGTTGTTGATGAAGTCGTTTTTCATCTCGGAGTATTTCTTCTGTCGGAAGATGATGGCAATGGTGAAGAGGAAGGTGACCAGCAGGATGAGCGTGAACATTACCGATGGAATCATATAGCGCACCGAGGAGAAGATGTACTTGTTCATGTCGGGGAAGTGTACCTTCACAATGCCCATCTTCGTCTGCGGGTCGTTGCGGAAGAGCACTTGCGAGTAGCTGTTTTTCACGCCTTCTTCGGTATAGTCGGGACAGCGATATACTTCACGGTCGTCTTGCGTGGTGACCACAAAATGGTAGGGAATGTTGATTCCGTTGTTCATCAGCTCGGCCTTGAGGTCTTGATCGAGAAGCTTGAAGTTGATGCGCTCCGACAGGGGCTTCTCCGAAGCGGAGTAGAGTATGGTATAGACCACCTCGTCGAGCAGGGCGCGCTGATAGACGTATCGGTTTTTGATTACTTCCTGCATCGATTTGGAGGCTTCGCTGAGCGAGGCGTTATCGGAGCGGAGAATCAGTGCGCGGGGCAGCTGCGAGGGCTTTGTGCCCATGGTCTGGAGTTCGAACGAAGAGTAGATGGTTCCGTCTTTTCCTACCACAGAGAACTGGTGCGACTTCTGCATTGGTGCGTCGGGCTGATTGGTGCGGTTTCCCAGCGAATCGTTCAGCATTGCGCGGCGGGCGCTTTCTGCCACGTCTTTCTCCAGATAGCGCATCGTTTCGTTCAGTTCCAAGTTGCGCGAGGCTTGATTCAGCGCGCGGTTCACGCTCTCGTCAAATTGTTCGCGCTTCATGTTGGCCATTTCGGAGATGTATTCCAGCTGCAGATAGAGCAAAGCCAGAAATGAAATGCCCATGATGGTGGCGATGATGATGATGGTCTTCTTCTTCATGGGGGCAAAGGTATGGCTTTTTATCCGTATGTTAACACTCAAATGTTAAAATATCTCCTGATTTTTGGAATTTTAACGATTATGTGTCAATTTAGTTTCATATACGACATTAAATATCGATAAAGAAACGTTCATTGTATATTTCTCGACCGAGGTTGGAATGAAGTAGCGAAAAAATGGGGACTGATAAAAAGGTCAGTGTGTGCGCTCGTAGCTCACGAAATCGAAGCTGACGGAGTGCCGTTCGTCGCAGGGATGATGCTCGCGGGCTGTTTCTTTCCAGTCGGCGTAGGGCGGAAAGAAGGTGTCGGCCGCTGCCGGTGTGTCGTGAATCTCGGTCAGTAGCAGTCGGTCGGTCAGTGGCATGGCTTCGCGATAGACGCTGCTTCCGCCAATGATGAAGACCTCCTCGTCGGACGTGCAGTGTTTCAGAGCGTCTTCGAGCGATGGGAACACCTCGCATCCCTCGAATGTTTCCTTTGAGCGCGACAGCACAATATTGCGCCGTTGGGGCAGGGCTCCTTTGGGAAACGACTCAAAGGTGCGGCGCCCCATGATGATGGTGTGGCCCGTGGTTAGTGTGCGAAAATGCTTCATATCGTCGGGCAGCCGATAGAGTAGCGCGTTCTGGTATCCGATGGCGAGATTTTCTGCCACAGCCGCAATAATAGTTATCATCACTCTGGATTGTGAATTATGGATTGTCGATTACCTTATACGCTCACCGTGGCCTTGATGTGATCCCACGGGTCGTAGCCTTCGAGTTGGAAATCTTCGTACTGGAAGGAGAAAATGTCTTTCACGTCGGGATTGATCTTCATCACTGGCAGCTGTCGCGGCTCGCGTGTCAGTTGCAGTCGGGCCTGCTCCAAGTGGTTCAGATAGAGGTGTGTATCGCCCGTGGTGTGGATGAACTCACCGGGTTTCAATCCCGTCACTTGTGCCATCATCTGCAGCAGCAGGGCGTAGGAGGCAATGTTGAACGGCACTCCGAGGAAGGTATCGGCCGAGCGCTGATAAAGCTGCAGCGACAAACGGCCGTCGGCCACGTAGAATTGGAACATTGTATGGCACGGGGGGAGGGCCATTTCGTTCACCTCGGCCACGTTCCATGCCGACACAATCATGCGGCGCGAGTTGGGGTTGGTCTTCAACTGGTCCACCACCTGCTGTATCTGGTCGATGGTGCCGCCCTGATAGTCGGGCCACGAACGCCACTGGTGTCCATAGACGGGACCGAGCTCGCCGTTTTCGTCGGCCCATTCGTTCCAGATCCGCACGCCGTGTTCTTGCAGATATTTCACGTTCGTATTGCCCTGCAGGAACCACAACAATTCGTAGATGATGGATTTCAGGTGGAGCTTCTTGGTGGTGAGCAGTGGGAAACCATCTTCCAGATTGAATCGCATCTGATGTCCAAACACGCTGAGAGTGCCCGTTCCGGTGCGGTCTTCTTTCTTCACACCGTCGGTCAGGATGTGGTCTAAGAGGTCGAGATATTGTTTCATATTGGTGGATTAGTGGTTGAAGTGATGGGTCTGTTTGTGGGTTCAGTCGCTATGTGTGGATGCTTGGGGCGTTAGGTTTTGTCTGATTCTCCATTCCTGGGGGTAGAGATTGTTTGTGCGGTTGCCCAAATGTTTGCAGAATCCGAGCGGAATGTCTTGGTAGGTGACCAGTACGAAGCCGCGCTGTGTGTCAGTCGGCAGGGTGATGGCATCGCGGTGCAGATACTGCAGGGCTTGTTCTTTGGTGAGTTCCACCTCAGGGAAAACGCCTCTTTGCAGTGCAGTGGAGAGCGCCAGTGCGTGCTGCGGAATGAGATCCTTGCCTTTCTGTGCGGCCAGTGGGATGCCGGCATGCAGTATGCGCAGCGATGAAAGCTGGGCGTAGAGCGTGGCGAGTTGCGGCGGCAGGGCCATCAGCGTGTCGTTAATCGTGGTTTGGGTATATGTCTCGGCCTTGCTCAGCCACGTAGCCGCAGTCGGATGCAGTGGGTGCAATGAGCTTTTGGCTTTCTTTCGCTCTGGTTTGTCGAAGGCGTCAGCGCCCGTTTTTCTCACCACAGCCATGAACAAGCCTTCGCCAAAGGGCATTTGGGGCGACGGTCCGACTCCTGGGATGAAGCGATACAGCGGCGCTTCAAAGTTGCTGAGCAGCGATGGGCAGATGTTCCAATCTTCGCTTACGGGGATATGGACCGTCTCTGCGTCAAATTCACTGATGAGCCAGTGGAGGTTTTCCTCGTTTTCTTGGGTGTTGAATGTGCAGGTGCTGTAGATGAGATAGCCTCCCGGCCGCAGGCATTTCCATGCTTGGGTGAGGATGTCGCGCTGCAATGCCTGACATTCCGCCACTTTTCGCGGAGTCCACTCGCCAATGTTGTCGGGGTCTTTGCGGAACATTCCTTCGCCCGAACAAGGCGCATCGACCAGCACGATGTCGGCTTTCACCCCAGTGCGGGCCAGGTCTTTCGGGTAGTTGTTGGTCACAATGACATTTGCGGCGCCCCATTTCTGGATGTTTTCCACGAGGATGTTGGCTCGCTGCCGTATGGGTTCATTGGCAATGAGTGCGCTCCCTTCTGGCAGCAGGCTCTGCGCCAGCGTTGATTTACCGCCCGGGGCGGCACAGAAATCAATCATTGTTGCAGGTCCGCTGATGAGCTGTCGGAGTACGTGAGCGAGAAACATCGACGATTGTTCCTGCACGTAGTAACAGCCGGCGTGCAGCAATGGGTCGGCGGTGAAAAGGGGCCGTTCTTCCAGAGCATAGCCTTCGGCGCACCAGGGCACCGTATGGGCCGACTGCAGGTTGATCTGGACGCCCGATTTGCTGCGGTTCTTTCTGACAAAGGCATGTGGCGGCCTTTGCATTTCTGCTAAGAAACGCTCAAAATTGCTCGTGGAGAGCAACTGTTTCATTGTCGCTATGAATGCCTCTGGTAGCATGAATATCAATTATTCACAATGTGCACATCGCGCTGTGGGAACGGAATCTCGATGTTGTGCTCGTTGAGGGTGTTGTAGATGGCTTCAAGAATGTCGCCGGTGGCGTAGATTTTCGTGGCTACGGGAACCCAGATCACTACTTTGAAGTTGACGCTCGAGTCGGCCATTTCGGCAAAGATTACCTTCACGGGGCGCTTCTTGTCGTAGCATTTCAGCGGTTTGACGGCGTCGAGAATGAGTTGTTTCACCTGTTGAGGGTCGCTGCCATAGGCCACGCCTACAGGGAGAATGGCCAGTTCGTAGCCGTGATTCTTGGTCAGGTTGCGGTAGTTCTTGGTGAAGAGCTGCGAGTTCTGGAAGGCGATGACAGAGCCATCTATGGTATCGAGCATGGTGCTGGTGTAGTTGATAGAGCTCACATAACCGCGTATTCCGTCGCACTCGATGAGGTCGCCCACCTTGATGCGACCTGCCATGAGCGAGATGCCGTAGTAGATATTCTCGAGTATGTCTTTCATGGCGAAACCGATACCGGTGGAGAGTCCGCCCGAGATGACCACGAACCAGGTGTTGTTGATGTGCAGAATGCCCAGTGAGATGAGCAGCCACACGCCCCATACGAGCAGTTGGATTACATTGCGGGCCATGACGTTGCGAGTGGCGGCGGTGGTGGCATCGCTCTCTTCAAAGTGGTTCTGGGCCAGACGCTTGAGTGTACGGTCTATGTAGGCGAAGATGAAGTAGAGCGTGAGCACTTGACAGAGGGCGAAGATGCTCAGCTGGATGTAGGGCGTATCGACGAATTTGGCCGAGAATGCCGTGCGGATGGTGTCGCTCAGGTTGAACACATCGGCTGCCCAATAGACGGAGAAGAGCACCGAGAGGATGCCGAGCACGGGCCGAATCACGCTGTAGATGAAATTGAAGAGCCACGTGCGGCTGATGGCTTTCTCTTCGAAATTGTGGCGCTGGGCATAGCGTTGCATATAGCCTGCCAGACAGGTGATGGTGAGTATGCAGGTGAGCTGCATGATCCACCAGATGAGCAGTTGCACGCTGAGCAGTGTGTAGCCAACCCACGAGGAGATGACCGACGCGATGAACACGATGAGCGAGATGGTGGTGTAGGTGACATCGGCGCGGGGCACGCGGTTCTTATGCTGTTGTATCACCTTCCACTGCCAGAGCATACAAGCCAGCAGGATGGGCGGGAACACGAGATTGACCAGCACGTTGGGGATGAGGATGATGCGGAAGGTGAAAACAATGAATCCCACCACGAGCAGGGGCACATAGATGTGGAAGGCTGGACGCAGGTGCTCGCTGTCCAATCGGAGCAGGAGCGAGATGATGATGACGCCCATGAGCCAGGCGTAGTTCACCAGCAGGTCGCTGGCCATGATGAAGAAGTTCTGCTCGATGCTCACCCGCACTATTCCGAGTATGATGGCGAAGGTGACCACGGTGGTGGCCATGAAGATGTAGGTGCGGCGGGCCACGAAACTTTCCTGAAGTGTTTTCAGCCGTCCCATGCGCAACATTCGGGGCAGGAGCACGCGGCTCAGCACCATGTTGAGCACAATGGCAACGAGGGCGTAGAAGGCCAGGAAGAGGAATAGTCCGAGTATCATGCGGCTGTCCCACTGGGAGTGTACGTGCAGCAGCGGCCGGTATTTCTCGGTGATGGCCTCTTCGGTGTGGCGGAGGTTGTGGCCGAGATTGGACAGGGTCTGCAGATAGTTCTCGCCATTGTTGCTGAAGATGGAGGTCTGTATCTCGTAGTAGCGTTTGTTGGCATAGTCGTTGAGGTGTCGCAGCCGTTGTTCGGTCACCTCGTAGTAGTGTATGTATTCCTGCAGCTGCTCGCTGTTGGTTTGCAGTGTGCGGCGGATGCTTACGGCCAGGGTGAGACACACGTTACGGTCTATCTTTCCGCGCTCATCGAGTCCAGCCACGTGCATATGGCTGAGGGCAGTGACGAGGCTGTCGTAGCGTGCTATCTCGCTTTCGGTGCGGGCCACGAAGGTGTTGAACGGCAGCACGGTGCGCTTGAACTCGTGATACTGTTCGGTGGCCTCATGGCAGGCGTAGGTCAGGTCGAAAATGTAGTCGGGCTTCTGCGAGTAGAGCATCAGCGCGTTCTGATTGCTCTTGGAGAGCACCGTGAAGATGTTTTTGCCCACGGCTTCGCGTTGCTGTTTCATCAGTTCCGATTGCTGTTCGAGCTCGCGGTAGTAGTTGGTCAGCTCCTCGCGCAGGATGCTGAGGGTGTGGGGCAGATCTTTCTCTTTCAGCACGGCGTGGCCCTGGACGGCCAGCGCAAGCAGAAATATGGTTGTAAGCAGTATGCGTTTCATGTGATTGATATTTTCTGCAAAGTTACAATTTTCTCTGAAAAGTGTCCATTTCCTGCCGTTTTTTCTTGTGTCGGACAGCCGCTTATTTTCAATGTCAAAACTCCGAAAAAGCAAAAGCTATCCTTTTGGCGTCCGAAAGGATAGCTTTTGGCCTCTAAAAGCATAGCTTTTGGCGTCCGAAAGGATAGCTTTTGGAAAGCGATTTTTATGTATCTGATTTTCAGTAAGTTAGAAAATGAAACTAATTCCGTACATCAGGGCTGCATAGCGGAGGGTTTTGCCCAGTGCCATGGAGAGGAGCGACAGGGGTATATTGGCGCGGGTGATGCCCAGCACGATGGAGATGACCGAGCCGATGATGGGCAGGAATGTGAAGAATCCCATCATGGCGCCGCGGCCTCCCATGAATTTCTCGGTTTGTTCTATTTTCTCGTGGCTCACGTGCAGGTGGCGCTCAATCCACCCGAGCGAGAAGTGCGAGCCGACATAATAGTTGAAGAATCCGCCCATCACATTGCCCACCGAGCCAAAGGCCACGAGTTTCCACGCACTCAGCCCCATGGCGTTGAGTGCCACCATGACCACTTCGCTGCTGAAGGGGAGGAAGCTACCGGCTATGAAGGCGGCGATGCCCATGCCCCAGTAGCCGAGATCGATGAGAAAAGATACGAGAAAATCCAATTTTTTGACGGTTTTACTATTTTATATTATTGACCAGCAGGATGCTTATTTCGTAGAGGGCATAGATGGGGAGCGCCACGATTGTGAGCGTGAAGGCGTCGGTGGTGGGTGTGATGATGGCGGCCACCACGAAGATAGCCACGATGGCATGACGGCGATAACGGTTCATCAGCTGGCTGTTGAGCAGTCCCATCTTGGCCAGCAGTGCAGCCACCACGGGCAGTTCAAACACCAGCCCCATGACCAGATTCATGCCCAGGAGCGTGTCGATATATGACTGCAGGGTGAGCATATTGGCCACCTCGGCCGACACTTGGTAAGTGCCGAGAAAGCGGACGGTGAGCGGGAAAATGAGGAGATAGTTGACCAGGGTGCCCACCATGAACATTCCATAGGCCGAACCGACCACAGCCAGCGCCACGCGGCGCTCGGCCTTGTAGAGTCCGGGCCATGCAAAGCGCATCAGTTCGAAGATCCAGTACGGCGATGTGATGAGCACTGCGGCGTAGAGTGAGGTGCGCAGATGCACCATAAACTGCTCCGTAAGCCCTGTGTTCATCAGCGAGAGTTGAAAATCGGTGGCTCCCAGCAGGCGGTAGGTGAGGAATGAACCCTGAGTCGGCGCCAACACCAGGCGGAAGAGCTCGTCCTTCAGGGCGAAGGTCAGGAGGCTGCAGCCCACCACAACGGCCGCCATGCGCAACAGAGCGCCGCGCAGCTCGTCCAGATGGTCCCAGAAAGTCAGTGAAGAGGAATCCATCGGATAGGTTTATTCGGCCGATTGGTTTTCCTCAGATTTGATTTCTTCTGAAGTTTTCTTCACTTCGGAGTCAACCTCGTGGAGGCCTTCCTTGAAGCTTTTCACGCCTTTGCCCACGCCTTTCATCAGTTCCGGAATTTTCTTTGCTCCAAAGAGTAGCACAACGATGAACGCAATGAGTAGCAGTTCGGGAGTTCCTAATCCAAACATTGTTTTGTGATTTTAATGGTTATACCTGTTGATTTTTTTATCTTTCCAATTTAGATTGCTTCACGTCTTCCACGTATTCGGCTATTCGGTGCAGCTCGCGTGGAATACGGATGCGCTGCGGGCAGTGCGGCTCACACTGTCCGCAGCCGATGCAATGGTCGGCCTGTCTCAATCGCGGCACGCTCCTGTCGAGCCCGATCAGATAGCGGCGGCGCAGTTCGCGGAAGTTCTCATCGCCCTTGTCGCGTGGCAGTGTGCCTTCGTTCACACATTTGTTGTAGTGGACAAAGATGCCTGGAATGTCAATTCCGTACGGACACGGCATGCAATACTTACAGTCGTTGCAAGGAATGGTGTTCATGTTGTAGAGTTCTGCGGCAATTTCTGTATGCAGGTAGTCTTGTTCTTCCTTGGTGAGCGGCTTCAGCGGGCAGTAGGAGAGCAGATTGTCTTTCAGATGTTCCATGTAGGTCATTCCGCTCAGCACCGTCAGTACGCCTTTGGGTGTGCCGGCATAGCGGAAAGCCCACGATGCCACTGAACGCTCGGGCTCGCGCTCTTTCAGCTTCTTCGCAATGAACTGGGGCACGTTGGCCAACCGACCGCCCAACAGCGGCTCCATGATTACGGCCGGAATGTTCAGCTTCTGCAGCTCGGCATAGAGGTAGCTCGCATCGGTATTGCGCTCGTTGATTTCATCGGCATACTCCCAGTCGAGGTAGTTAAGTTCAATCTGCACGAATTCCCAATGGTATTCATCGTTTTTCGAGAGCAGATAGTCGAACACTTCAATGTCGCCATGGTAGGAGAACCCCAGATTTTTGATACGTCCGGCTCGCCGCTCATCCAGCAGAAACTGCAGCACTCCATTGTTCAAGTAGCGCTGTTGCAGCGATTCCATGCCGCCCATGCCGATGCCGTGCAGCAGATAGTAGTCGATATAGTCCACTTGCAACTCGCGCATGGAGTTCCGATACATCTCTATCGATGCTTTTCGGCTCCATGTTTCGGGATTGAAATTGGAGAGTTTCGTGGCGATGAAGAACTCATTTCGCTTGTGGCGGCTCAGTGCAATGCCCGTCAACCGCTCCGATAGCCCTTTGCAGTAGGCGGGAGAGGTGTCGAAATAGTTCAGTCCGTGGGCAATGGCGTAATCCACCTGACGGTTGATCATCTCCTGATCGAAGGTCTCGTCGTCGGCTTTCTTTGGCAATCGCATCATGCCATAGCCCAGGAGTGATACCTTTTCCTTCGTTTTCGGATTCTCACGATAAGTCATCTGGCCTGTGGGAGGCTCCACCTGGCGCGTGTAATCGTCGGTCGCGGCACTGTCGGTCTGCTTTTTGCAGCCTGTGAGCAGTGCGGCAGAGGCCAGGCCTCCAACTCCCAAGCGCTTGAGAAAACTTCTGCGGGTGATATTTTTTGCTTTCATTGTTTTAGTATTGCTCCGTTAAACCTTTAGATTGCATTCTTCATCTCGCGTCTATATGTGGCGATGCACTTCGTGGCCTTCCACGTAAATAGCCGAGAACGGGCGTGCCGGACAGAGATTTTCACAGGCTCCGCAACCGATACAGGCCGACTCGTTCACCACTGGAATCATTGGCGACGATTCGTCTTTGGCATCGAAGGGCACCATCTCAATGGCACCCGACGGGCAGTGGCGGGCACAGTTGCCGCAAGCCACGCCATCGGTCAGTGGCAGACAGTTGGCCTTGACCCATACGGCATGGCCAATCTGAATGGCCGATTTCTCTTCATGTGCAATCGGTTTGATGGCTCCCGCCGGGCACACTTCGGAGCAACGGTTGCACTCCGGACGGCAGAAGCCTCGCTCGTACGACATGGTTGGCTGCATGAGCGAAAGCAGATTGCTCGATGGGCGCAATACATCGTTGGGACATTCCGAGATGCACAGCTGGCAGCCGGTGCAGCGATGAGCCAGATTTTCAGCCGAGAGCGAGCCTGGAGGTGTAAGCGGCGTGCGGCGAGTGGGAGCTTTCTTGTCGATGATTTCTGCCAGTCCTCCGTCCACTTTCTTCGCTTCCTGGGCCATGGCGCCAGTGGCTAACAGGGCCGTAGCCATGAGAAACGAGCGCTTGCTTTTGTCAACTGCAGGTTCCGAAGATTGAGCGGACGCGGTTTTGGTCGTTTGTCGGCGCAAAGGAGCACAGTAGGCAATGGCTCCGTGGTTGCATACATTTACGCAATTGCCGCAAACCACGCACCGGCTATAGTCCACCTTGTGGTTCTTGAAGTCGATGCACGAGGCCTTGCAGTTCTTTGTGCAGAGCGAGCAGTTGCGGCATTTCTCGGCATCAATCCGTATCTTCAGCCACGAGAATCGGCTGGCGAAACTCAACAGCGTACCCACCGGGCAGATGGTGTTGCAGTAAGTGCGGCCGTTGCGATAGGCCAGGAAGCCAATCAGCAGCAGCAGGGCTGCGGCTATGAGCAGCGACGAGAGCGAGCGTAGCCATATGTCGGTGCGGTAGAAAGCGTAGCTGTCCAGCCGCTCGGCAACCATGGCCAGCAGGTTGTTAATGCCTTCGTAGATGGGCTGCAGGATATTCGTTGCAATGAGGCCAAAAGTGGAGTAGGGGGCGAGCAGTGCCACGAGCGAACCGGCACCCAGCGCGGCAGCCAAGAGGAAGATGGCGAGCATGCCGTAGCGCAGCCAGCGCTTTTCGGCAGAATAGGTGTAGCGGTTGCGCTTGCCTTTTCGCCCTTGATGCGCCACAACATCTTGCAGTGTGCCCAGGGGGCAGATGGTGGAGCAGTAGATACGTCCGAAGATGAGTGTGAGCACCACGAGGGCTGTAACAATCAGCAGATTGCCGGCCATGAGCGCTTCCCAGAACTGCAGTTTGGCAATCCATGCAAACCAGTGGTGCAGGGTTCCTGTGAAATCGAGAAACACCAGCAGGAGTCCAACGCAGAGTACGGAGGCCAGTGTGATGCGGATTTTCCTTAGCATGGGGGGATGATTGTGGATTAGAGGGTTATTTCAAGTAGGTTTCAAAGTAGTTGGTGATGCGCTCGTGCAGATGTACTGAGGCGTGGCCACGCATATTGTGCGGTTCGCCCGGATAGACAAAGAAGTCGGGCTGTGTGCCTGCTTCAATGCAGTGGGCCAGGAAGTCGAGGCAGTTTTGCGGCACTACGGTGTCGTCGTTGTAGCCGGTGATGATTTGCAGATGTCCCTTCAGGTCCTTGGCCTTGCCCAGGAGCGATGATTTCTCGTAGCCTTCGGGATTTTGCTGAGGTGTATCCATGTAGCGTTCGCCGTACATCACTTCGTAGTATTTCCAGTCGATGACCGGACCGCCAGCCACTCCTACCTTGAACACTTCAGGATGATTGAGCATGAGGGTCATGGTCATGAATCCGCCAAAGCTCCAGCCGTGCACCCCCATGCGGTCTTTATCAATGTAGGGCAGCGATTGCAGATATTCCACGCCTTTCATCTGGTCTTGCATTTCCACTTGTCCGAGTTGTCGGAAGGTGGCCTGTTCAAACTCGCGCCCTCGATTTTCCGAGCCGCGGTTGTCGAGTATGAATACGATGTAGCCTTTTTGCGCCATGTAGGTTTCCCACGAGCGGGAGGCATAATGCCAGCGGGCATCGACATTGTGGGCGTGTGGTCCGCCATATACGTAGATGACGGTGGGGTATTGCTTGGTTTCGTCGAAATCGGCCGGGCGCACCATGCGGTAGTAGAGGTCTGTCTGGCCGTCGGCAGCCTTGATGGTTCCTTGCAGGAATTGTGGCTGGATGTATTCTTTCCAGGGGTCTGCGGCTGTGAAATAGCTTGTGCGGTGCGGCTTGTCTGTTGCGAGGATATCAATCTGTCGCGGCACGGTAGGTTCGGAATAGCTGTCCAGAACGAACTGGCCTGAGAAAGAAAGCGAGCCGTTGTGGTAGCCCTTGCCGTTGTCGAGCAGTGTGCGGCGACCTGTTTTGAGGCTGACGCTATAGAGATTGGCTTGAATGGGCGATGCCTCGTTGCCGAGGTAGATGACGGATTGCTTCTTTTCGTTGAAACCGAGCATATCCATGACCACCCAGGGACCTTTGGTCAGCTGTTTCAGGCAGTCGCCCTTGGTGTTGTAGAGGTAGAGATGGTTGTATCCGTCGCGCTGACTTTGAAGAATGAACTTCGATGCGTCCCAAGGCAGGAACACGATGGGGTGGAGCGGCTCAACGTATTTTTCGTGCTGTTCGCGATAGATGATGCCGAGTTTTTCGCCAGTCTGTGCATCATAGACTGCGAGCTGGCAGTCGTTCTGGTCGCGGTTCAGTTCGAAGAGGTAGATTTTCTTGTTGTCGGGACTCCATTGGATGTTGGTAAAATAGCGATCCTTGGGGTTGCCGCAGTTGAGGTAGATGGTTTGTCTGGTGGCAATGTTATACACGCCGATGGTGACTTCGTGCGAAGTCTCGCCAGCCATTGGGTATTTGTCGGGCTGGTATTCTGCTGTGCGTTGGAAAATATCCACTTGCGGATAGTCTTTCACCATCGATTGGTCCATGCGGTAGAAGGCGAGCAGACTGCCGTCCGGGCTCCAGAACGTGCCTTTGCTGATGCCGAACTCGTTGCGGTGAACGCTTTGTCCGTAAACGATTTCGCACGAGCCGTCGGTCGTGATTTGGTGTTCGCCGTCGGCGTTGGCAATGTAGAGCTGATTGTTGCGCACAAAGGCGGTGGCCTTTGTCTGGGCGTGGAAGTCGGCTGCTTGCTGGTTTGCTACGCTCTGCGTCCAGATGAGTTGCTTCTGTTTGAAATCGACGAGCATCCGGTTTTCGCGGCTGCGGAGCATCACGAGCGGTTTGTCGGGGTAGGGAAAGTCGGCATAGTAGAGGCTGTGCACTTTCGTCTTGCTGTCCAGTTGGCACCAGGTGTTGATTTCTTCGAGGGTGAAGAGCGGTGTCTCCTTGCCCGAACGCTTGTCGATGATGGAGCACTGTTCTGCATCGAGGCGCACCAGGGTGTCGCCCCACCATGCGGTGTAGCGGTTTTCGGGCACGGTCTTGCGATAGTTTTTGCCACCATAGTTCAATTCTTCGAGTGTGAATTGTTTCATTTCTTGTGCGTTCGTGGTCAGTGCGCTGAGCAGCAGTATGCCGTGCAGCAGGAGGCGGGTGAGTTTATTCTTCATCGTATGGGTTTTTCGGGTTGTGTTTGCCAAAGATGGCGCGTCGCTGTGCGGCTCCTTTTGGCGAGCGTGGTGTGCGGTGTTTCTGGGGTTCTTTTCGGCGTTGTCCGCGGTAGTCGCGTTCGAATGAGTTGAAGCGGAAGGTACGGATGTCGCCTTCTTCGTTTTCGAGGTCGTCGTCCAGTCGTTTCTTGAATTCGCGGTTTTTGCGGAAACGGTGTTTTTCGGCCATGGCTTTTCGCTCCTCATCGGTCTTGATGATTCCGCCTTCGGAGCGGAACTCCTTCATTTTTCCGTCGAAGAGTTGGTATTTGCGGTATTCACATTCGAGCGGTCCGTTGAAGAGCGGTGTCTTCAGCGAGGGCTTGAGACCCATCTGTGCGAAACATTCTTCGCGGTAGGAGAGCACCCATGCCTCGTTGCCGATGAACTGATGTTTGAGCCGCTCGCCAATCATGCGGTAGGTGCCGAGCAGGTTGGGCGTTGAGATGCGCTCGCCGTAGGGTGGGTTCATCACGATAATGGCTTTCTCGGCGGGCTGCGTGAAGTTGGCAAAGTCGGCTTGCTCGATGGTGATGTCGCGGGTCAGTCCGGCGGCTTTCACGTTGAGCAGCGCAGTGTTTACGGCCTTTGGGTCAATGTCGTAGCCGTAGATTTTATGGTCGAAGGGTCGCTCCTGCGAGTCGTCGTTGTAGATGTTGTCGAAGAGGTCGGCATCGAAGTCGTCCCATTTTTCAAAGGCATATTCCTTTCGGAAGAGTCCTGGGGCCATGTTTCTGGCAATGAGGGCAGCCTCGATGGGGAGCGTTCCGCTGCCGCACATGGGGTCGATAAAGTCGGTTTCGCCCTTCCAGCCAGTCATCAGGATCATGCCTGCGGCGAGCACCTCGTTGAGCGGTGCTTCCACTTGTTCCTGCCGGTAGCCGCGGCGGTGCAGGCTTTCGCCGCTGGAGTCGAGCGAGAGCGTGGCGTCGAAGTCGGCAATGTGTATGTGGAGCCTGATGTCGGGATTGCTCACAGAGATGTTTGGCCGCTGGCCGGTGCGCTCGCGAAACTGATCGACAATGGCGTCTTTCACTTTATAGGTGACGAAGCGCGAGTTGCGAAATTCGTTTGAATAGACCACGGCATCCACCGAGAAGGTCTTGCCCTCTTTGATGTATTGGCTCCAGTCTATTTTGCTCACGGCATTATACACATCGTCGGCCGAGTTGGCGTGGAAGTGCTTGATGGGTTTCAAGATGCGTATGGCGGTGCGCAGGGCGAAGTTGGCGCGGTACATCAGTTCCTTGTCGCCGCGGAAGGTCACCACGCGGCGGCTGGTCGTTACATCGGCCGCTCCCAGTGCGCGCAGTTCGTCGGCCAGTATGGTTTCCAAGCCCATGAAGGTCTTGGCTATCATTTCAAATTGCTCCATAGTGTTGAGATTTTTTTCAGGGTTAGTCGCCTTGGCGAAGGGGTGGCGAGGGCATTTTTCCGATGCCCCCTATCTGCCTGCAAATTTATAAAAAAAGCGCGAAATATCAGGCAGTTATAAGCAAGAAATGTGCATCTTTTTTCGGGTAGCTATTTTCCCGTTTTTCAATAGCTATGCTTTTGCCCTCCGAAAGCTATGCTTTTGCGGCCTGAAAGCTATGCTTTTGGAAGCCAAAAGCATAGCTTTTGAAACGCATTTCTCAACCCGTTGATTTCCAATGGTTTACAAAAGCCGGAATTCATAGCCTTCTTCTTTGAGCCATTGGAGCGCGGCGGGCAGTGCGGTTCGGAGTTTTTCGATGGATTTCAGGGAGTCGTGGAAGGTGATGATCGAGCCGTTGCGGGTGTATCGTTTCACGGTGTTCACCACATCGTCGGCGGTTATATATCGGGAATAGTCGCGCGTGAGCACGTCCCACATCACGATTTGGTGAGTTTTTCGCAGTGCGCGATAGACCGCGGGCGACATCCAGCCGTGGGGCGGCCGGAAGAGTGGGGGCTGGCTGGCTTGGGGCTGTTTCAGGTCTGCCTGCCCTACGTTTGCGAGATAGTCCTGCGCGGAGCAGGCGAAGGGTTTGAGGTGGTTGTGGGTATGGTTGCCGAGGCGGTGCCCGTCAGCGAGAATGGTGCGTGTCAGGTCGGGGTATCGTTCGGCGTTTTCGCCTACAACAAAAAAAGTACCCTTCGCCCCGAAAGCCTTGAGGGTTTCCAGGATGAAGGGTGTGGATTGGGGTATGGGTCCATCGTCGAAGGTAAGATAGACAGCGTGCTCCTGTCTGTCCATGCGCCACAGTGCTTTCGGGAAAAAACAGCGCAGAAACGACACCTCGCCTCCGGTCCAGCGGCCAGCGGCGAGAGGTGTGATTATTTGGTTGAAGAGTTTTCGCACGAACCAAGTTTTTTTAAGGAGTTCAGGAGTTCAGGAGTTCAGACAATACTTTTTCAGGAGTTCAGGAGTTGCAGGAGTTCAGACAATGCTGCAATCATCGGCACCTTGTCAATGTGTTAGTTTCATCAGTTTTTTAGATGTATTGTCTGAACTTCTGAACTCCTGTAACTCCTGAACTACTTCGGAATCAATAATCGAAGCTGCCGCCGCGCTGCTCGTAGGTGTTCTGCAGCAGGAGGAGTTGCTCGCGCTGCTTTTCAGCGAGTTTGGGGTCGAGACTGTCGGCCAGTTCGTTGACCATGCTCAAGAGGTAGAACTCGCGCAGGCATTGGCTCATGGAGAGTGCGAACTTGTTGGCATCGAGCGAGAGGTACCAGCGCAGGTATTGCGTGTCGCGCTTCCAGAGTTGCTCGATCAGCGCTCTCGCCTCTTTTGTCTTGCCCAGGAGCATGTAGGCCTTGGCCATATCGAGTCCGCCGCCCATCATCTGCATAGGCAGATTGTAGCTGGGCAGTTCTTCTTCCGCTTTCTTCAGCACGGCCAGCGCTTTCTGGTCTTTTCCTTCCTTAATAAGCTCCAGCGCCAGTGTGGCCATGAGCTGGCGGTGGGTGTAGCAGAGCCGGCGCACGGTCTCGTCGAGATAGATGCCGCGAGTCTTCACGCCGCCGTAGCGGAAGCGGTTCATCACGGCTTGGTAGGTCTTCTCGGTGTCGAAGTTTTTCACGCCTTCGGCCTTGGTGGTGAACGGTGTGATGCGATCTACGAGTCCTTCGCGGATGAAATTGTCGCCGAGGTTGAGATAGTTTTCCTCGCCCACGGTAATGGCGATATACATCGGGCGCGTCCAATTGCAGTTGGCCAGCATGTCGAGCAGCATCAGGTCTTGCTTATATACGGTGCGCTTGCCGGTGAGCGTAACTACCATCTTGTCGGGAATCTCCTCGGTCGGAATCATCATTCCGCTCTTTCGAACGGCCTCTTTATCTACAGCGAGATAGAGCGTATCGGTTGGAATGACACGGCTTTCCTGATCGCCGCTCAGCACCCAGTGGCGCATGATGTTCTTTATGTCGAACGGATCATCGCCAAACTGCTTGCGGGCTTCCTCGGGATACTGTTTATAGTAGTCGAGCAATTCTTGTTTCAATTCCGGTCGCACGGCAATGGCTTCGTTTGTGCCCGATTCGTAGTCTATGCGGCTCCACGAAATGGGCAGTCCCGGCGAGTCGTAGGCCGGGCGGCGCATCTGGTCGATGTACCAGTCGGTCTGCAGATACGAGAAGTTGCACACGCGGGTATCGGTGCGGAAGTTCTCCACATCGTGGTTGTACCACAGCGGGAAGGTGTCGTTGTCGCCATTGGTGAAGATGATGGGGTTGCCTGCGTCTTGCATGCTCATCAGGTAGTTCTGTCCAAAGTCGCGACAGGTGTAACGGTCAGAACGGTCGTGGTCGTCCCAGTTTTGCGATGCCATCTGCACAGGCACCAGCAGGCAAGCCACAGCCACAACGGCTGCTACGGCCACGTGGTCTATCTTGAGGTATTTCTTTATCAGGTCGATCAGTGCCAGCACACCCAGTCCGCACCAGATGGCATAGGCATAGAAGGAGCCGGCATAGGCGTAGTCGCGCTCACGGGGTTGCGAAGGCGGCTGGTTCAGGTAGAGCACAATGGCCAAACCCGTCATGAAGAACAGGAAGAACACTACCCAGAACTGGCGGATTCCTCTCTGTCCGCGCCATGCCTGCCAGAACAATCCGAGCAAGCCCAGCAGCAGTGGCAAGCAGTAATAGACGTTGTGGCCCTTGTTCTCCTTGAGCTCGTCGGGCAGCAGGTCTTGATTGCCCACGAGCAGATTGTCGATCAGTTTGAATCCAGTCACCCAGTTGCCGTGTTCCACTTCGCCCTGCGACTGGATATCGTTCTGTCGGCCGGCAAAGTTCCACATGAAGTAGCGCCAGTACATGAAGTTGCACTGGTAGGAAAGGAAATAGTAGAGATTCTCAAACTGCGTGGGCATCTTCACCTGATCTTTGTCGGCTGGGCCTTCGTAAGGCACATAGCGCCAGCGCGGCACATTGATCAGTCCGCCAAACATGGGGCGATAGTCGGGATCGGGCGTAGCCATCCAACTCTCGTATGAGGCCGCTTTCCCATTGTCGTACATACGGGGGAAGAGCATATTCTGTCCGTAGATATACTTATCCTTGGTGCCTACTATGAAATAAGAGTCGGGCTCGGTGTCTGATTTCTTCTCCTTGCGCTGATAGATTGGTGCGCCCTTCTTGCGTGCAGGCTTCCAATAGTCGCCATCGGCTTCCCATTCTATCTCAGAGGTATAGGCCTGACCGTAGAGCAGGGGCGTGTCGCCATACTGCTCACGGGAAAGATAGGTGCCCAGGGTGAAAATGTCTTCGGGTGAGTTTTGGTCCATGGGCGGATTGGCCGATGAACGTATCACAATCACGGCATAGGACGAATATCCAATCATGATCATCAGGAACGAGCACAGAATCACGTTTTTCAGACGGGCACTCACCAGCGGCTGCTTTGATTTCCATGTGAGCACAACCCACAGCGCGCACAATACAATGACGCCGATGAGGGCAGCCGACCAGCCGTAGCCATAGAACGGTATGCCCAGCAGGCCGACGGTCAGCAGGAAAAATACATTCTGCAGTCGCTCTTTGCCGTCCTGATAGGTGAAATAGATGGCAGCGGTGATGGAGAGAATCAGCAGGATGATGTAGAATATGGTGCCTGTGTTGAACGGCAGGTGCAGGGTGTTGACTGCCAGCAGTTCAAACCAGCCGCCCACTTTCACGATGCCTGGCATCAGTCCGTAGAGCACTCCGGCAATGATAATGAACGATACGGCCAACGCCAAGAGCGAGCCCTTGGTCTCAATATCAGGGAATTTCTTATAGACAAAGACAAGCACAATGGCTGGGATACACAGCAGGTTCAGCAGGTGAACGCCAATGGACAGTCCCGTCATGTAGGCAATCAGCAGCAGCCAGCGGTCGGAGTGAGGCTCGTCGGCGTGGTCTTCCCATTTCAGAATGAGCCAGAACACCACAGCGGTGAACAGCGACGAATAGGCATAAACCTCGCCTTCCACGGCCGAATACCAAAAAGTATCGCTGAAGCAGTAGATCAATGCGCCCACGGCTCCTGAGGCTTCGATGGCAATGAGCTTGCTCAGGCTGAGATCGTCCCAATCTTTTAGTATCAGCTTGCGGGCCAAGTGAGTGATGGTCCAAAAGAGAAACATGATGCAGAGCGCCGAGAGCAAAGCGTTCATCATGTTCACCATCATGGCAATATGGCTGGCATCGGAGGCAAACTGCGAGAAGAAATTGCCCGTGAGCATGAAGAAAGGAGCCCCCGGTGGGTGTCCAACCTCCAATTTCGATGCTGTGGAAATAAACTCGGGACAGTCCCAAAACGAGGCTGTGGGTTCAATCGTGCTGCAATACACCACGGCGGCTATTGCGAACATGAGCCAGCCGAGGCTGTTGTCTATCAGTCGAAAACGTTTCATAATTGATGATTTCTTAGCCCTTAAATGTGAAAACGGAAGGGCTTTTATGATAATTTATAGTTTGCCAGAGCGCAAAATTACGGAATTATTTTGTATTAGCGTTGAGTGGCATTGTTTTTATGATACTCTATGAGACCCTCGATGGGGCTTCGCAGAATGTGTCGGAGCGTGTAGCCACGCTGTTGGCAGGCCTGTTCGAGCTGCTCGGGGAAGGCTGCTGCCATGCCGCCTACCACGTAAACATCACGCAGCGAGGTGTTGTAGTGCAGGAGGTTGTGGGTGATGAACGCATCGAAATTCTGCACGACGAGTTGCTCTATGAGCGGATTGGCCACGTTTTCCTTTGCAAATTTGACAAGCGATGCCAAGTAGCGGTTGGCTAATGGCTGGCGATAAACGCGCTCAATGATATCGGACTGCGTGCAGTGCTCATAGGCAAGAAACTGCTCTTGAAGGCGTGTATAGTTGGGATTCTTGAAGAGTTGGTTGAGAAGTATTTTGCCAAAGGTTGCTCCGCTCCCTTCGTCGCCAAGGATATAGCCGAGTGGTGGGATGTTCTCGAGAATGTCTTTCCCGTCGTACAGGCACGAATTGGCTCCGGTGCCGAGTATTCCGACGAGACCTCTTTGATGCATGCAGACGGCCCGCGCGGCGCCAAGCAGATCGCTTTCCACGTTGATAGCAGAAGGTTGCGTCGGGAATGTAGCGAAGACTTTGCGAAGCGCTGCTTCCACATGACGCTTCATTTCTGCTGTGCAACCGGCTCCATAGAAGTGGATGGAGCGCATTGGGTGTTCGCAGTTGAGTGCAGAAAGTTGGGGCAGGAGTTCGTTGCGAAGTATGTCAATGATTTGATCTTCGCTCTGATGAAATGGGTTGATGCCCTGAGTCTTGATACGTTGTGGTGGGAGTGTTGCGAGGGGAGAGATGAGACACCAATCGGTTTTGGTGGCTCCACTGTCGGCAATGAGTATCATTTGCAATGTTCAGTCAATGTTCACTAATCTATTTATCAATTGTCCACGTGTAGGTGTCATAGCAGATGGCGCGGCCACCGTAGCCCTCTTTGTGTTGGATGAGCCCTTCGTTTACGCGCTGGGTGTCGGGGTCGATAGAGGTTCCGTTGTCGAAATAGAGCAGGTGCTGATAGTCGGCGAAGACCTTTTCGAAGATGGCTTCCATGGCGCCGCATTTGTCTCCCTGTTCGTTGGTGGCACTGTATTGGCCGTGAATGACTTGTGGCGTGACATAAATGAGCAGTCCGCCAACCATTGCATCATCCTTATAGGCGCCATAGAGAATGATATTTTCAGGGAAATGGCTTTGCAACAGCTGAATTTCTTGTAGCGTGTGAACGGGGCGCGCGCTGAATTTTCGAGAGAGTTTCTGCTCCAGTAGCGGCCAAAACCGTTCCAGCGGCTCGTTGCTTCTTATCTCTACGTTTTGACTGTGGGCCAGATTCAGCCGCCGGCGATGGTCTTTACGCCATGGCTGCTGGTTTTGCAGAAACAGCGCAGTGGCAATTTTTCGCTCACTGAGTTGGGCATTGCACACGGTGAAGAGGGCATAGAGGTCTTCTTCGCTGGGTTGTTGGTGGTAAATCCAGGGTATGGCGCGATAGATGACTTGTCGGAAGTTTGCCTCTTTCAGGTAAAGATTCAACTGGCGGAACACTTCCATTACCGCCACCGCGGTCACATTGCTGTCGATAATCAACCCTCCGTAGGTCAGCCCTTTATGAGAGATGAAGACATCGCCCTGTTCGTGTGCCGGCAAGAGGGCAAAGATGTGCTGGCCTTTGTAGATGATGAGCGAGTGGTCCTTGAATCGGTCGGCATGATAATCCATATAGTCGCGATAGAACAGAAAGGTGGCATTGCGTGCTTTCTGCACATAATGGTCCCAGTCCTGCTTGTGTTCGGGAGTGTATCGCACTATATTAAACATGATTCACGTAGTGTATAAATTCGTTGTATTCGCGAATGTAGTCTCCTTCGTCAAAGAGTTCTGAGGCCAGTACCAGACAAACGGCTCCTGACGAAAAGTCGTCGATGGTGCGCCAAGTGTTTCTATCGATGAGCAGTCCCTGATAGGGATGGTTCAGGAGATAGGTGCGTTGCTGTTTCCCGTCGTCGAGTGTCACATGGAAAGCACCGCTCGTGGCTACGAGTAGTTCCTTGCATTGTTTGTGAGCATGTCCGCCGCGGCTTTCGCCAGAGGGAACATCATAGACCCAATAGACACGTTTCACCTCGAAGGGTACATCCTGACCCGTCTGGACTACTGTGAGATTGCCGCGCGGATCGAATATTTTCTGTAGTTGTATGGTTGTTTCTGGTAGCACAGTCTGTTGATTTGACAATTTTCTGATTTGCTTTTTCCGGTGCGCGTTTCAGTCTTTGTTTGTTTTGTTTACTTCGCGCAGCAGTTGCCATTCTGGCGTGATTGACAACCGTCGGAGCAGTTGGTCTATGTGTGCCATGCAGTCTTCTTGCGACTGTTCATGGTCGCGGGCCAGTTGCGAGAGCGCTTTTTGCTCTTGGCCGAAGAGGCCAAAGTATTGGCAGAGCAACCGTTCGTCATCGACGGAGAGCAGGTGGAACAAATGTTCGATATAGTGTTCCATTTGGTGCGAAATGCTGTTGGGCTCATAGTGCATTTGCACGAGAAACGATTGCAGATCTTTGGTGATTTGTTCCATCAACGGTTGCCGTACATCTGTTCGTAGTATTTCTGATAATCGCCACTGGTCACTTCTTCAATCCAGTCTTGATGTTCGAGGTTCCAGCGTATGGTCTTTACGATACCCTCGGCAAAGCGTGTGGCAGGCAACCAGCCGAGTTCCTTGGAAATCTTTGTGGGGTCGATGGCATAGCGTAGGTCGTGGCCCAGACGGTCAGTTACAAAGGTGATGAGCTCATCGTTTATCCAGTCGATGCGGATGTTTCCTTCGCTGTCGAGTTCTTGTTTTTTCAGCACTTTGCGCAGTGCGGGCTCTTGCTCCATGAGATCGTGAATGGTCTTGATGGTCAGTCGCACAATGTCGATATTCTTCATTTCGTTGTGTCCGCCCACGTTATAGACTTCACCTTCGCGACCTTCTCGCACCACGAGGTCGATGGCTTTGCAGTGGTCCTCAACGTAGAGCCAGTCGCGAACGTTTTCGCCTTTTCCATAGACTGGTAACGATTTGCCACTCAGTATGTTATTGATGATAAGTGGAATGAGTTTCTCGGGGAAGTGATAAGGTCCATAATTGTTCGAGCAGCGTGTGATGCTGACGGGCATATGGTATGTGTCGCGGTAGGCCATGACAATCATGTCGGCCGAAGTTTTCGATGCGGAGTAGGGGCTATGGGGGCAGAGTGGAGTCTGCTCGGTGAAGAATCCGCTTTCACCCAGCGAGCCATATACTTCATCGGTGCTGACTTGGTGGTAGCGTTTGCCTGCTTTCCATGTGGGATAGCCATCGCTGCCTTTGCCTGTGACCCATGCCTTGCGGGCAGCGTCGAGCAGGTTTTGGGTGCCAAGAATGTTGACCGAGAGGAAGAGTTGCGGGTCTTCAATGGAGCGGTCAACATGACTTTCGGCGGCAAAGTTGACCACGAAGTCGATATCGTAGTCGGCAAAGAGTTTGTCGGCCAGTTCTCTGTCGCGAATATCTCCGCGCACAAAGATGCACCGCTCGTTGTCAATATCGTCTTTGATTGTGCCGAGATTGCCGGCATAGGTCAAAGCATCGAGCACGATGATGCGCACGTTTTCGTTCTTGTATTTATCGTGAAGGAGGTATTTCACGAAGTTAGCGCCAATGAATCCGGCTCCGCCGGTGACAAGATATGTTTTCATATATGAACTTGTGCGTTATGAATTATTTAAAGTAATAACGTCGCAGTCGGTGAATTTATTGCCTTCGATGGTCAGCCTGACGATGGTGCGTTCTTTCTGCCATCCGTGGTATCCGCAGGCACCTGGGTTGATGCAGAGTGTGCCCAGCGTTTTGTCGTATTTGATTTTCAGAATGTGCGAGTGTCCGCAGACGAATAGTTGCGGAGGATTGGCCATGAGCGACCCGCGTATCGATGGGTCGTAGCGCCCCGGGTAGCCGCCGATATGCTTCAGCAGCACTTCTATTTCTTCGCAGCGGAAGCGGAGCACTTCTCCATACATACGGCGCATATCGCTGCCGTCGATGTTGCCAGCCACGACGCGCAGTGGCGCCAGGGCTTGCAACTGGTCGATCACGTCGAACGAACCGACATCGCCGGCGTGCCAAATCTCGTCGCAGTCTTTGAAATAGTGCAGTATTTTTGGATCGAGATAGTTGTGGGTGTCGCTTAATATGCCGATGCGTTTCATTTTTGTTTGATAAACTCTGCTATGAACGCTGCCGTGCCTTCAATGCCGAGTATGGAGGAGTCGATGCAGAGGTCGTAACTCTCGGCTACTCCCCAGCGTTTGCCGGTGTAGAAGTTATAGTAGTTGGCGCGGCGATGCTCTTTGCCGTTGAGTATTTTCAGGGCTTTCTGCTCGTCGCATTGATGCCGCTCCATGACGCGCTTCAGCCGCTGTTCGAGCGGGGCGGTGATGAAGATGTTCACGCACCGCGGCTCATCGCGCAGGATATAGTCGGCACAGCGGCCCACGAACACGCAGTCGTTTTGGCTGGCTGCTTTTCTGATGGCGTCGCTTTGAAACTGGAAGAGCGCTTCTTCGCTGTTCAGATTTTTCGACAGCCGTGAGCCGAAAGCTGCGGCGCGCGAGGAGAAGAGTGTGGCTCCGAGCGAGTCGAGGAAGTTTTTCTGTTCGTCGGAATGTTCAAAGAGGTCGGCACTGAATCCGCTCTCGCGTGCTGCGAGGTTGAGCAGTTCGCGGTCGTAGAGTTGGCAGTTGAAAATCTCGGCGAGCCGCTTGGCTATTTGTCCGCCGCCACTTCCCAGCTGGCGACCGACGGTGATATTGAGTCTTGGGGTCATAGTTCAGGCTTGAGCGTTGAGCGTTTCGTGGCTTTTCGTTTTTATTTTTTTCATATAGTGATGCATGATGATGAATGCCACTACGGCTGCGGTGAAATCGCTCAGCGGGAGCGATGCCCACACGCCGTTCAGTCCGAAGAACAGCGGGAGCGTCACAATCAGCGGCAGCAGGAATAGCAGCTGGCGCGAGAGGGAGAGGAAGATGCTGATTTTCACCTTGCCGATGCACTGGAAGAAGTTGGTGATGACCATTTGGAATCCGATGATGGGGAACACGGCCATATTGATGCGGATACCGTCGATGGCCAGCCGTATGAGTTCGGCGTCGGAGGTGAAGAGGCGTGCACAGTAGTAGGGTGCAAACATGGCAATGGTCCAGCCTATGGTCATGATGCAGGTGGCTGCGAGGATGGCGAGGTTGAGCACGCGGAGCAGCCGGTCGTACCGTGCAGCGCCGTAGTTGTAGCCGGCAATGGGTTGCATGCCTTGGTTCAGACCGATCACGAACATGACGAAAATCATGCCGATGCTGTTCGATATGCTGTAGGCGCCTACGGCCATGTCGCCGCCGTAGCGCACAAACTGGTTGTTCATGAATATGACAATGACGCACGCGCAGACGTTCATCAGGAAGGGCGATATGCCGATGCTCACGATGAGGCGCACCAGATAGGCTTTCAGCTGGTAGATGCCGCGGCGCAGGTGGAGCAGTTCTTTCTGATTGCTGAAAAGCCAGAGCTGCCAGGTCATGGCCATAGTCTGCGAGAGGATGGTGGCGAAGGCTGCTCCGCGGATTCCCCATCCCCACCACCAGATGAATACGACGTCGAGGAGGATGTTCATCACCACGGTGAAGATGGTGGCGGCCATGGCATGGCGCGGCTTCGAGGCTGAGCGCAGCACGGCGTTCAGGCCGAAATACATGTGGGTGATGACGTTGCCGGCCAGAATGACTTGCATGAACTCGCGTGCGTAGGGCAGGGTGCGTTCGCTGGCTCCGAAAAATATCAGGATGGGGTCGAGCCATAGCAGGCAAACCGCCGTCAGCGTGATGCCTATCACGAGGTTCAGCGTAACGGTGTTGCCCAGCAGGTGCTGAGCCGTTGCGTAGTCTTTCTGTCCGAGTTTCACGGAGATGGCCGTCGAGGCCCCGACGCCTACTGCGGCACCAAACGCGCCGCTCAGGTTCATGAAGGGAAATGTGATGCCCAGTCCGGCAATGGCTTCCGGCCCGACCACTTGGCCGATGAACGCGCGGTCGATAATGTTGTAGAGCGACGAGGCCACCATGGCTATCATGGCTGGAAGGGCGTACTCAAACAGCAAGCGGCCCACTGGGCGGGTGCCCAGCTCAAGCGTGGATTTTTTGTTGTCGGCGGGTGTATTCATTGCACGCAAAAGTACGGAAAATCGGGCTGAGTAGAAAATAAATTAATTTATTTTTCATGCGAAGGCTTTCATTCAGGATTTTATCCACGAAAAAAAAGCATACTTTTATGTGTGAAAGAAGTATGCTTTTATGTGCGAAAAAATGGGGGCGAAAACTATCGTTTTCCGAAAGCTATGCTTTTAGCCTCTGAAAGCATAGCTATTGCAACGTAAAAGCTATGCTTTTGGCGAGCAAAAGCATAGCTTTTAGAATTGGTTTTGCAAACTATTGAAAACCAACAAGTTGTGAATTGTGTTTTATCGCTTTATGAATTTCTTTCCGTTCTGGATGACGAGGCCTTTGTAATTTTCATCTACGCGCTGGCCAGTTGTGTTGTACATGGCGCCATTTTTTTGACTCTCCTTTCCTTCTTCCACCGAAGTGATGCCCGTGGCGTTGGGGTCGAGGAAGTCTTTCATTTTGTAGTGCACCATTCCGCTGGTAGCTTTTATGGGCCAGTGCTTTTGGTTTGTGTTCCACCAGAAACCGCGGTTTACCCAATAGCTCGCTACTGATGTACTATATCCGTTGCCAGCTTCTTCGGGGAACCAATAGTTGTAGCCTTCCACCTGTGGGAAGTCCTTGAGCAGATTCAATAGGTCGCTCACGAATTTGTATTGTCCATCTTCAGAGCAGGGCCATGTGGTTCTTGTGTCGTATGTCATGCCCGAATTGGGCCAGTATTGGTAATAATAGGCCGACTCAACAATCTGCACTTTCTTCGTAGAGAAGTTGGTGTTCAGACTGGCCAGCGCATTTTTCAGCGAAGCGATCACTCCGTGCCAGAAGGGATAGTAGGAGAGACCAATTACGTCGAAATCCACGCCGCCGTTGATGAGCTTGTTGTAGTAATAATTATTATAACCGGAGTTTGTAGGGCGGTCGGTGTGGATGATGATTTGCGCATTGGGACACTTTTCTCTCACGGCATTACAGCCGGCTTTGAGCAGCGCGATGTAGTCGGTCCAGTTGTCGCCATCAGCATCGTAGGGGTGCACCTTGATGTCGCACAGACCGTACATAATCTCATTGCCCACCTGCACGAAGTCGGGTGTGGCGTTGTTGTCGTTCAGGTGCTGCAGCACTTCGCTGGTGTATTCACCCAGCTTTGTGATCAGCTGTGCATTGGTGAGTCCGGCCCAAGCAGCAGGTTTCTGTATGTGTGTGGCGTCAACATAGGTGTCGCTGTAGTGGAAGTCGAGCATGAATTTTGCTCCAGCTGCCTTGATACGCTTGCCCAGGGCAGTTACATAGTCGAGGTCTTGGCATACTGACAGGTCGGCAGAGCCGTCGTTGCCCTTCCCTTGCGGATTGACGAAAAGGCGCACACGGAACGTGTTCCAGCCGCACTCGGTGGTGAGCCAAGTGATGAGGTCGGAAATTTCGTTGCCATCACCGTCGAGGTATTTGTCGCCGGCTGCTTCATACTTGGGCAGCATCGAGATGTCGCCGCCAACATATTTGCCAACGCCTTGGGCCGATGCACACAGCGAAAGCACGAGCAGAGTCAGTGAGAGTAGAGATTTTTTCATTGTTTATTTTGGTTTAGGTTTTTACTTTGACTGCAAAAGTAGCAATTAATTTGTATGTTGCAAAATAAATCAAGTTAACGTTGACTAATTCTTATTCTACATGGAATTTGTATTTTTTTGTGGCTTTCTGCGGAATTCCTGGCCCCATTTTGGGTATGGGTGTTCGTTCGGCGGGAGTTGTCTCGGTTTGCTCGTATGGCATATCGGGCAGCAGATTGGATGTGGGCAGATGTGGAGCTGCTGTGCCGCAATAGTTGGCATAGCGCCCCATGATGCGTGCCACGTAGTCAACCGTTTCGTTGCCGCGCATATAACCGTAGCGTACGGCGGGATCATTGAAGAACCGCGGGTCGCGCAGGCGGAGCACAAACTGGGCCACGTCTTGCCATACCGCAGGATTTTTCTTGTATTTCCGGGCCAAGGCTTGCGCATCGCGAATGTGGTGAATACCGCCGTTATAGCAGGCCAGCACGAACAACCGGCGCTGCTCGGGGTTCTGAATGTCGCGCAGCGAGGCGTCCAGTTTCTTGATATATCTGGCGGCTGCCGCCACGTTGGCTTCTGGCTCGAAGAGACGGTTGCGCGGCAGCGACAGGTGGTCGGCCGTGGTGGGCATGATTTGCATCAGTCCGCAGGCTCCAGCCCACGAGCGAGCATTTGAGTCGAAGCACGACTCCTGATAGCACTGCGCGGCAATCAGGCGCCAGTCCCACTGACATAGTGCGCTGTATTTCTTGAATAGCATATCGTATTGCGAGATGATGCCGCGGCTGCGGTCAATCATCGGGCTATAGACTTTTCGCGTGATGGCCGTCGAGGCGTTGAAGGCGAGTTTCTCTTCTTCCTGCACTTTGGCCAGAATGTCGGGTCGATACCAGTGAGTGAGCGTGTCGGCCAGTTCCTGATGGTCAGCGCGCACGGCCCAGTTGTTGGGGCAGTAGATGAGATCTTTCAACCCCTTGGGCAGGGAATAGGCAATGAAGTCGCCCTCGCCTGCATCGAGGCGGCGGAGCAGTTCGGCAGTGTCGCGGCAGAGTTCCACGCGAAGGCTCACACCCAGTTGCGAGGCAAACTGCTCGCAGATGAGAAACTGAGTGCCCATGCCGCGGCCACGATACTCGTAATAAGTCTCCTCGCCAGAAATGGTGAGCATGATAATCTCGCCGTTCTGCTGCAACTGCGCCAGCGAAAAATCTTCCTCCGCCTGCACCGTTGACTCACTGCCGGCCAGCGGCTCGCCCCAGGGAGTGAGTTCCTGTTGCGGTTTTTTCTCGCTGCAGCCCGATAGGCACACGGGGAGCGAGGAGAACAGTGCGAGTAGGGTGAGAAGTGTAAAGAGTTTATTCTGTCGCATGGCGTTTACGTTGGCAGTGGGTATCTTTTTACTTGTGGGTGCTGAGCATGGTTGTTTTCCTTTGCAGGGGCTGTTTGCTGTAGTTTTCCTTTACGAATGTTTACCAGTGGCGGAAGAGTTCCAAACCGAATTTAAAGCCGATGCCTTTATATCGAGCCTTCTCCCATGCGGTGAACATACCTGCGGAGAAGTAGCGGTTGGTAAATCCGTAGCCCATTTCGCTGTAGGGGAACAGGCCTTTCACACCGAGCACACTGCCGTAGATGCGTTCTTTCTCTACGTATCGGCCCACCAGCGGCAGGTGGCTGAGCACCATCAGCGGACTCTCGTAGGTGACGTTGGCGCGGATATAGTGTTTCGACAGATTATAGTAGTCGCTGTTGAGCAGTTCAAACTCTCCGGTCCATTCGTCGCTCCAGCCGTTGGGAAGCGTGTTTTCGCGGAAATTGGTGAAGTCGAGGAAGTAGGGTTTTTCCTCTTTCAGCGTGTAGAAACCGAAGCCGACGCGATAGGAGAGCGACTGCATGGTGGTGAGGTGCTGGATGTATTGTGCATCAAACTCCCAGCGTTCGTATTCCATTTGTGCTTTGAGGAATCCCTTGATGGAGCGTTCGTAGTCGATGGTCATGATGGGGCCGGACCATCCCCACGGGCGGATTTCCACTTCAGCCATGGGGGCTGCCGAGCGATAGCTTGCCGGCATGCCCACGGCGCGGTAGATGTTCTTGTCGATAGCCTTGCGCCGATAGTTGTTGATGCCTATCTGCAGACCGAACTTCTCGCTCAGGTCGCGATTCACGGCAAGGCTCCAGTGCAGGTTCTTGAAGTAGGGCAGGTTTTCGGCTTGCGGCACTATGCCCTGGCTGGTATAAATCTCGAGCGCTTCCGATGCCACGCGGTTGTTGGTCAGCCAGTTGCCGTTACCCACCTCCAGCTTCAGGTAGCCATTGTGTTTCTTGTCGAAGAAGTAGATTAGCGGTATGTTGAAGTAGAAATGGTGCTGCTTGACCGAGTAACCGCCCTTGGCACGGAGCATCATGTTGCTGTTGTCGGTAAAGTGGTAAGAGGCTCGCAAGTCGTATTTGTAGTACACGCCTTTCTTGTCGCTGTAGCCCATATAGAGCGGGTTCAAGAGCGGATTGAGGCGGAAATAGCCGCGATTCTCTTCGCCAAAGTTTGATTTGATGCGATTCATCAGTGTTTCGCCGATTGTTTTCCAGAGCACTTCCTTGACGAATCGGTTCTTCTTCTTTTCGGCTTTAAACACTCCGTTAGCCAGGTATGCGTCGTCGTAGATTGTTTCTTCAGCCTGCGAGAGGGGTTCCGGTCGGAACTTGCCCATGAGTATGGGGTCTTCCTGGTTTTTGATATGGTCCATCAGATGGCCGTATTCCATGTCGCGCGACGTGATGGCTGTCGATACCCGATTGCCCAGGAAACGGAACATGGTGGTCAGTTCGGCTTTGTTGGCTGTGTCTCGGTAGTCGGCGTCGTGGTTCATGGTGATGGCTATCATGAAGCGCTGCATATCGAATTCGCCCGAAAAATAGGTGGAGAGAATTCTTCCGGTGGCACATTCCACCAGCGCATCGCCGAGTACCAATTGGGTGTTTTCTATCTTCGGCTCAAAGTGGAGTATTTCCGTACTATCGTTCAACAGTGTGGAGCGGTAGCGATAGTAGCGTTTATTGATGCGGTTGAAGGGTGAGAGGAGCGTCTGTTGGAACATCGTTTCGTTGTAAAGCTGGGGCGACAGGTATTGCATGACGATGTTCATGGCTTGCCGGCGGTGGGGAAAACTGGTGGCGTAGAGGAGCAGGTTGTCTTGCTTGCTCTCGGCTGTGCGATGCACTCTGATGATGTTTTCCGCCAGATGGGCACGCTGGTTGCCGTGCGCCACGGCATACATGGTGGGCACGGGTAGCAGCGCAATGTTGCGCCGCTCTACATTCAGGTTGATTTTGTGGTACACATAGAAGGTGGTATCCTTCAGTGCGGTTTGCATTTCCTGTTGTGCATAGGAGAAAATGCGCTGAAGGATACTGTCTGTCTGTTCGTCGGCAGCGTGTAGCTGCGGGGCGAGACAGACGGAGAAAATGAGAAGAATTATTCTTCGCATTGAGGTTCTACAGTGCCGTTGTTGGTTTCTTTCCAGTTGATATAGAGTTGTATGAGTTCGCGCAGGCCGTAGGCTTTCATGTTGTTGTGGTAGAGCACATCGAAACAGAGGCTCAGCAGGTCTTTAGGCGTTTCGTTGCTGCTTTCGAGCAGGGCGCGAGTGTTGAGCCGAAGTTTTTCGAGCACGTCTTCGTCAATGATGCCGTGACTGTCTATCAGGTTGCGAAAGAGTTGATAGCGGTCGATGGTTTGCAGGTGGCTGTCGCTCACTTCGATGTGGCGACTTCCTTTTTCGTTGGTTTGGATGATCATATTGGTTGAGTTTTAGTTGTCGGTGAGGAATTTCAGGATGCCTACGATGATGCGCTGGCGGGCTTTTCTGTCGGTGATGCTTTCGAAGGGGAAGCCCATGGTGAAGGTGCGGTAGAGCGGCCCGTGGTAGGCCACAGCCGCGCTGTTGTTGTCTTGATAGCACATGGCAGCAAAGGCTTCTTCGGTGGGCAGCAGGGTTTCTGGATGCTGCACGGCATACTGCCGGTGGCTGAGGGCGCGTTGATATTGGAATTTCATGCCGAGTCCGACAATGCCAGGTGCTTCCGTAGGTATCATTTCGGGTGCATACGTCACTTTCAGATAGCGGTTGAGGAAGAGGCTGTCGGCAGGCAACCGGCTGTCGCTGCCCAAGTAGGAGCCGCTGACGAGCAGTCGTCCGCCGCCGTCGAGGTATCGGCAGAGTGCTTGTTGCATCTCTGGAGTGAAGGCTTTGTCGGCCGCAAGCGAATCGATGGATTGCTTTTCGAGTCCGAGTATGAGGTCGGCGGCAGCAAAGCGGTTGAGCGTGAGCAGTTTGTTTTCTACGACCGAGGCTTCACAACTGTAGATGTTGTATTTTCCGGCAGTGGCGATATCATTCATGTGTTGTGCGGCATGGTCGAAGGTATTGCCTCGGATGAGTTGTCCTTGCCAGTCTTGATTGCTATAGCCGAGGGCTCCCGGGCCTTCGCGTCCTATCTTGGTGCGGTCGAAATCGACTTGCGGTCCGCTCCAGCCGTTGATGGTTCCATACTGTACGCCCATGTCTTGCTGGAAGTCGAAGCCTTGTATGGAGTCGTTATCGATAATGGCGGGCGTGTCCAGCCGGCGGAAACCGTCGATCACGAGTATGTCTTTGGCCTTTTTGCCTTGGTAGTAGGTGGCGAGTGTGGTGGTGGGGAAGCTCTCGCCGCCTTGGTTCACGGCTGTCACGCGGAAGCGGTAGCGTGTGGCGGGCTCAATGTTGAGCAGCACGCTGTTGGAAGTGACGAGTTGTCCGTTGTCGAAGTCTTGGTCTTCTATGGCCGTGTAAAGGTTGTAGGCGGTGGGTTTGGCAGTAGGCTCGAGTGGGTCTTGCTGTGGTTGCCATGAGATTTGCACGCGGTTTTCTCCAGCGGGTTCCACGCGGAAGTGTGTTGGCGGGAGTGGTTGTACCACGGCTTGCTCTTTCCAGAGTGCGGCCACTTGGCGCAGGATGGTTTTGTAGATGGAGCGTGCCAGGTGGAATTTGAAGCGTGGGTTTTGTCCCAGACGCATGTCGGGGAAGTTTTGGTGGGAGAGCGTTTCAAAAATGATGGAGGGCACTTCGGGCAGTCGTGTCTCGGAGTAGTTGCGGTCCCAGAGTGCGCGTATGTCCCATCGGCCGTAGAGTGTGGACAGATCGTTGAAGGTCTGGGTGAGCATTCTGTCGGCAAACTGCTTGGATATGCTGCGTTCGAGCCCTGCGTTGAGGTAGCCGAAATTGTGGTTGGTGGTGCAGATGGCGAGCGATGCTTTGAGCGAGGTGCCGTCGGCCTGATAGCCTGCGTCGCTGTGTATGGCCACCGACAGTTCGATGGGCACGGCCAGTCCGGGCAGTGTTGGTACGAAGGCCGAAGAGCCTGCCAGCCAGTTGGTCATCATCGAGCGCACGTTGATATCGTCCTTATAGTCGGACGTGCCTTCGCTGTGGTTGTAGATTGCGGCTGGTGCACCGGCCCACTGTGCGTAGTAGCGTGCTCCTTCGAGCGAGCGTGGCAGATTGCTGCGCTGTCCGTTGCGTATCACATTGCCCATGCCGCCTCCGAAGCGGACGGCGTCGGTAGTGACGATACCTTTGTGGGCTGACTGATTGGTGAGCACCACGCAGTTGTTGGCGTTGCTGCCTTCATCGAAATCGAAGGTGCCGAGATAGACCCATGTGCCGCCTCCCATGCGCTGGTTCACTTTGAAGTGTGTTGCGATGCCGCAATGCACCACGGTGTAGTGGGCGTCGGGAATACTGTTTTCTGTGGTTTGATAGCTCACATACACGGCGTATCGTCCTGCTTCGGGCAGCGTGGGCTGATAATAGACTTCTGCTTCTCGACCCGAGCGGATGGCTTTGGCTTGTCGTGCAGTTCCTTGGGTGAAGGGGTTGTCACCGTCGTTCAGTTCTGCTTGGAAGCGGAACCCGACGGGATAGGGCTCCCAGTCGCGACTGCCGTCTATTTCGATGTAGGTGGGGTAGGGTGTGCGGGAGTCGTTATCGACAATGACTTCGTGGGGCTGTGGATCGCGTTCGCGGGGTGTGAAGACCACGGCTCCGGCGTTTTCGAGCATGGGTATGAGGAAGGGGAGCACGATGGTTTGCGTGTAGAGGTCTTCGGTGGTGCCGAAGAGGAAGGGCCGCTGCCATTTCCAGAAGCCTTTGGTTTGGTCGTAGTAGCGTCCGTGGCTGGCCCAGAGCGCTATGTGGTGGTTTTTCAGCCCGTTGGTGATGCTGTTGGGCCGCGAGGTGTTTTCCACCCAGGGGTGTGCGAAATCGTAGTGGCTGGTGGTGGGCAGGTCGCGCCAGGTGCTGAGCGTATCTATAATAAAACCATTCCCCTTGGCCATGTGGAAATGCCCAAGGAGAATGGCTATGATACAGAGTCTGATGTAAGCGGTTTTATTCAATGGCGAATTGTTCGGGATATCTTCCCTTGATGTCTTTATAGTGTTGTTTGATTTGTTTGATTTCTTCTTCCACCTGACCTGTTGGCTGCACTTGTGCGGTGCAACTGATCAGTTTCCGCTCGAAGTCGATGGCATAGAGCAGAATGGGTATTTGTGCGTTGAGGGCAATGTAGTAGAACCCGCGTTTCCACTGCGGGTTTCTCTTTCGGGTGCCCTCGGGTGTGATGCAGAGGCAAAATTTGTCTGCCTTCTTTGCTTCGGCCGAGAGAATTTCGGTGAGGCTGAGGTTCTTGTCGCGATAGACTGGTATGCCTCCCCACCGTTTGAAGATAGGCCCGAGAGGCCAGAAGAACCACTCGCGCTTCATCAGGAAGTTGGCGTGCATACCTTCGGCACGCACGAAGAGCTGACCAATGATGAAGTCCCAGTTGCTGGTGTGTGGGGCCACACAGAGGATGCATTTCTTCGGCTGCTCAATGGTGATGTTTTTCTGCCAGCCCATGCAGCGGTAGAGCAGCCAAGCGAAGAATTTTCTGAGCATAGTGTTTCTTGGTTTGTGTGTGTGGACGGGGGTGTGGAGCCCACAGGCGAATTTCCTTAGAGGTTGCAGATTTGGTCTATCAGTTCATTCACGTGGTTCTCGAAATCTTCGGTCAGCGCTTTGAAGTATTCCTTCTGCGGCATGCCTGGTTCAGGATGTGACACACGGCGAATGAAGTCTGCATGGGTGTTGAGGATAGATTGCAGCAAGTCTTCAATGTGTTCTTCTTTTTCCTCTTTGCTGTACAGGGCGATGGCCAGACATTCTGCAAAGAGATCGCTACAAATCAGGTTGATGTCGTGTTTCAGATTACGTTTGTTTGCCATAGTTGTCAGTTTTAGGATTAGAATTTAAGGATAAGTTCGTCCTACAAAGATAAGCGATTTTTTCCTTATGGAAAAATAATCGTGTGTGTTTTTTTATAATGCAGAAAAAATCTGATGTTTTTTTTGCGGATAGAAAATAAATCTTTAATTTTGCAGTCGCAAATTGCGAATGGTACCTTGACCGAGCGGTTAGGTAACGGTCTGCAAAACCGTGAAGAGCAGTTCGACTCTGCTAGGTACCTCTTATTAAAAGAAGAGATGTGTCGCCCTGTGGCGGCACATCTTTTTTGTATTTAGGGTTTGTTCATGTCCCCAATCCTCACCCCAGCCTTCCTCCCTGAGCGAAACTCGCCCACTCTTTGCCTTTCCAGAAGGTGAGGGGGATTAAATGGTTTATGATCTGTCGCCGACAAATCCGTCGCCCACTTCGCCTGTCATTAAATCAAAATGTTTAAAGACAGGTGGCGTTGGGGCAAGGAACATTTCAATGAAGTTATAGACAAGAACATTATTATCGATTAAATGTTTGTCTTTCCCGCGTGCACACTGACATACCAAATAAATTG
>CAJOIX010000007.1:0-37084 GCA_905234815.1 uncultured Prevotella sp.
ATGTCTTGTACATACCGCTCAGATGGTGCACAGCTGCAGCATCGAAGCGGCCCACGGGTTGATAGTCGGTGTGTTCCTCCGTGAGTTCTTCCTCTATGGGGTCTTGCGCTTCAAGGTCTTTCGTTTCGTCGCTCATGGGTGTGGATTGATTATGACTGCAAAAATACAATTTTTCGTTTTCATGGCAAAATCAATCGGCAAGAAGTGCTTTGCCAAAGCCGTTTCGCAAGGCTCATTTCTAAAAGCTATGCTTTTGAAAAATGGGGTCTAAATGGCTGCCGGAAGGGTATAAAAAAAGGACCTCAGGGATGTTGCGGATAAGGCTCCGTCAGCTCCTTGAGGTCCAATTATTGAATTGACTATTTTACTGTTGTCGAAGGATCGATTTACTCGGCATCTACAATGTCGAGCACATTTTTCTTGTTGGCCTGCATGCGCTCGTAGTCTTCTTTCGAGCCTACGATGAGCTTCTCCCACTGGCGCAGTCCGGTACCGGCAGGGATGAGGTGACCGCAAATCACGTTCTCCTTCATGCCTTCCAGATTGTCGCTCTTACCGCGGATGGCAGCATCGTTGAGCACCTTGGTGGTTTCCTGGAAGGAAGCAGCCGACATGAAGCTCTTCGTGCCCAGAGCGGCGCGGGTGATACCCTGCAGGATCTGTGTAGAAGTGGCAGGTACAGCATCGCGCACCTCGACGAGACGCAGGTCGCGGCGCTTGAGAAGCGAGTTCTCGTCGCGCAGACGGCGGGCGGTGATGATTTGTCCGGGCTTCAGATTCTCTGAATCGCCGGCATTCGTCACAACCTTCTTGCCCCAGATGCGGTCGTTCTCTTCAAGGAAGTCGAGTTTATCGACAAGTTCTTGTTCGAGGAAAACGGTATCGCCAGGCTCGTTGATCTGCACCTTGCGCATCATCTGTCGCACAATGATTTCGAAGTGCTTATCGTTGATGCCCACACCCTGTGAGCGGTAAACGTTCTGTACCTCGTTAACGATGTACTCCTGCACAGCCGTGGGGCCCTTGATGGCGAGGATGTCGTTCGGGGTAATGATACCGTCGGAGAGCGGAGTGCCTGCGCGCACCACATCGTGGTCTTGCACGAGGATTTGTTTTGAGAGCGATACGAGGTATTTCTTCTGGTCGCCAGTCTTCGAGGTAATGATGATCTCGCGGTTACCACGCTTGATCTTACCCATTTCCACTACACCGTCGATTTCTGAAACCACTGCGGGATTGAGCGGGTTGCGTGCCTCGAAGAGTTCCTGTACACGGGGCAGACCGCCAGTGATATCGCCAGCACCGCCCATGGAGCGAGGAATCTTGCAGAGGGTTTGACCAGTCTTCACTTTCTCGCCGTCCTTCACGTTGATGTGACCGCCGATGGGGAGGTTGTATGTGCCGAGCACATTGCCCTTGGCATCGACAATTTCGCACAGCGGCGTGCGGGTACGGTCTTTCGAGTCGGTAATGATTTTTTCGGTCATACCCGATGTTTCGTCGGTTTCAGACTTATAGGTCACACCTTCAATCACGTCGCGCAGTTTCACCTTACCAGCATATTCGGTCACGATGAGGGCGTTGAAGGGGTCCCAACGGGCAATGACTTCGCCTGCAGGCACCACGTCGCCGCTCTTGAAGTAGAGCGAAGAACCGTAAGGCACGTTCTGTGTTGACATGATAATCTTGGTGTGCGGATCGATGAGGTGTATTTCGGTCAGACGGCTTACCACCATCTCGCACTTGCGATCTTTGTCGCCATTCTTCTCAACGAAGGGCACGGTGCGGAGCTCCTCAAACTCGATGAGGCTCTCGTTCTTGGCCTTGATATTGGCATTGGCAGCCATGTTACCTGCGATACCACCAGCGTGGAAGGTACGGAGGGTAAGCTGTGTACCAGGCTCACCAATGGCCTGTGCGGCAATCACACCAACGGCTTCGCCAAGCTGCACCATGCGCGAAGTGGCCAGGTTGCGGCCATAGCACTTCATGCAGACACCATGTTTGCTTTCGCAGGTGAGCACCGAACGGATTTCTACCATTTCGATGGGCGAGTCCTCAATGATTTGAGCCTTCTCTTCAGTGATTTCTTCACCGGCAGCCACAATGAGTTCGCCTGTGTTGGGGTGAATCACATCGTGAACCGATACACGACCCAGGATGCGCTCAGAGAGTGTGGAAACAACCTTCTCGCCATCCTTCACTTCTCTACATTCCAGACCGCGGAGTGTGCCGCAGTCTTCTTCGGTGATAATCACATCGTGGCTCACGTCAACCAGACGGCGAGTCAGATAACCGGCGTCGGCCGTCTTCATGGCAGTATCGGCCAGACCCTTACGGGCACCGTGAGTAGAGATGAAGTATTCGAGCACCGACATACCCTCTTTAAAGTTAGAGATAATCGGGTTCTCAATAACGGAGTGGCCTTCGGCACCAGCCTTCTGGGGTTTACCCATCAGACCACGCATACCGGAAAGCTGCTTGATCTGGTCTTTAGAACCACGGGCACCAGAGTCGAGCATCATGAATACGGCATTGAAACCTTGGTCGGCCTCTGTCATTTCCTTCAGCACAACGTTACCCAGAGCATCGTTCACCTTTGTCCAGGTGTCAATTACCTTGTTGTAACGCTCGTTGTCGGTGGTCAGACCCATGCTGTAGTCATTGGTGATGGCTTCAATCTCCTTCTGAGCTTTTTCGATGATTCCCTTCTTGGATTCAGGAATAATAATATCGTCGAGGTTGAACGACAGACCTGCGGTGTAGGCCATGCGATAACCGAGGTTCTTAATACCGTCGAGGAATTCGCAAGCACGGTCCATACCTACCGATTTAATCACATCGGAGATAATCTGGCGCAGGGTCTTCTTCTTGATTACATCGTTGAAATAGCCCACTTCGTCGGGGATAATGTCATTAACGATAACTCGGCCAACAGAAGTTTTCACGCGGTGTGATACCTTCTCGCCGTTCACCAAGTCGTCAACAACCACTTCCACTTTGGCATGGAGGTCGCAGCGACCTTCGTTGTAGGCAATGATGGCTTCTTCGGGGCCATAGAATTTCAGACCCTCACCCTTGGCACCTTTACGGATTTTGGTGATATAGTAGAGTCCGAGCACCATATCTTGAGAAGGCACGGTGATAGGAGCACCATTGGCAGGATTGAGAATATTGTGGCTCTGAAGCATCAGAATTTGTGCTTCAAGGATAGCCTCGTTGCTCAAGGGAAGGTGAACAGCCATCTGGTCACCGTCGAAGTCGGCGTTGAACGCTGTACAAGCCAGTGGGTGCAGCTGAATGGCTTTACCCTCGATGAGTTTCGGCTGGAAGGCCTGAATACCCAAACGGTGCAGTGTTGGAGCACGGTTCAAGAGCACGGGGTGACCCTTCATCACGTTTTCCAGGATGTCCCAGATAACTGGTTCGCGGCGGTCAACAATGCGCTTGGCACTCTTCACCGTCTTTACAATGCCGCGCTCAATGAGCTTGCGGATGATGAATGGCTTGTAGAGCTCTGCAGCCATGAGCTTAGGAAGACCACATTCGCCCATTTTCAGTTCAGGACCAACCACGATAACCGAACGTGCTGAATAGTCAACACGCTTACCGAGCAGATTCTGACGGAAGCGGCCTTGCTTACCTTTGAGCGAGTCGCTGAGCGATTTCAGCGGACGATTGCTTTCGCTCTTCACTGCCGATGACTTGCGCGAGTTGTCGAACAGGCTGTCAACAGCTTCTTGCAGCATACGCTTTTCATTGCGCAGAATCACTTCTGGTGCCTTGATTTCAATCAAACGCTTCAGACGGTTGTTGCGGATAATGACACGACGATAGAGGTCGTTCAAGTCGGAGGTGGCAAAGCGGCCGCCATCCAGGGGCACTAATGGGCGCAGTTCGGGAGGAGTAACGGGGATAATCTTCATGATCATCCACTCCGGACGGTTAATCTCGCGGCTTGAGCGGAAGGCTTCCACCACCTGCAGACGCTTCAAAGCCTCGGTCTTACGCTGCTGTGAAGCATCGTTGTTGGCTTGGTCGCGCAGTTGGTAGGAGATAGCGTCGAGGTCGAGATTAGCCAGCAGGTCGTAAACAGCCTCGGCACCCATCTTTGCAATGAACTTGTTGGGATCGCTATTGTCGAGATAATCATTGTTGGGATCAACATGATTGTCGAGAATGTCGAGATATTCGTCCTCAGTGAGCAAGTCGTACATATGTGAACCGTTCATCTCGTTACCCTCGGCATCCAGTTTGCCTTCAAGCATACCTGGCTTGATTACCACATAGCGCTCGTAGTAAATAATAGAATCGAGCTTCTTGGTGGGCATTCCAAGCAGGTAGCCAATCTTGTTGGGCAGTGAACGGAAGTACCAGATGTGAGCCACGGGCACCACGAGTTCGATGTGTCCGCTACGCTCGCGGCGTACTTTCTTCTCGGTTATTTCTACACCACAACGGTCGCAGGTGTTACCTTTATACTTGATGCGCTTGTACTTACCGCAGGCGCACTCGTAGTCTTTCGTAGGACCGAAGATGCGCTCGCAGAACAAACCATCGCGTTCGGGTTTATAGGTACGATAGTTGATGGTCTCGGGTTTGGTCACCTCGCCGTAGGAATTGTCAAGAATCTCTTCGGGAGAAGCCAAACCGATGGTAATCTTAGAAAAATTGGTTTTTACCTTTATATCTTTTTTGAAAGCCATAACTTATATGTGTTTTGGGGTGAGACTTAATCCAACTTAATGCTTAATCCTAAACCACGGAGTTCGTGCAGCAGCACGTTGAGCGATTCGGGTATGCCTGGTGTGGGCAGGGGATCGCCCTTGACAATGGCTTCGTAGGCACGTGAACGTCCTGTCACATCGTCACTCTTGATGGTAAGGATTTCCTGCAGAATGTGAGCGGCACCGAATGCTTCGAGTGCCCAAACCTCCATCTCACCGAAACGCTGACCACCAAATTGAGCTTTACCGCCAAGAGGCTGTTGCGTGATGAGTGAGTATGGACCAATGGAGCGTGCGTGCATCTTGTCTTCCACCATGTGTCCGAGTTTTAAGAAGTAGGTGATACCCACGGTTGCAGGCTGGTCAAACTTCTCACCCGTCTCACCATCATAAAGATAGGTAGAGCAGAGATGGGGCAGGCCGGCCTTGTCGGTCCATTCCGACAAATCGTCCAACTTGGCACCATCGAAAATAGGCGATGCGAATTTCACACCCAGACGCTTACCAGCAGCACCAAGGATGGCTTCGAAGATCTGTCCGAGGTTCATACGTGAAGGCACACCCAGCGGGTTGAGCACCAGGTCAACGGGACGGCCATCCTCAAGGAATGGCATGTCTTCCATACGTACAACCTTAGAAACGATACCCTTGTTGCCGTGACGACCGGCGAGCTTATCGCCGACACCAATCTTGCGCTTCTTGGCAATGTAAACTTTGGCCATCTGCAATACGCCAGAGGGCAGGTCATCACCAATCGAAATGGCAAACTTACGGCGCTTCAACTCAGCATCCAGCAGTTTGTACTTGCGGATGTAGTTCATGATGAGTTGCTGGATGAGCTTGTTGTTGTGCTCATCTTTAGTCCAACCGCTCGACTGGATACCATCGTATTCCAGGTTCTTCAGTACGGCAGCAGTGAACTTGCTTCCCTTGGCTATAATCTCAGCACCAGTGTAATCTTTGATACCTTCAGAGGTCTTGCCGCGGGTGAGTTTCATGAGCTTCTCAACGAGCAGTTCCTTCAGGTCGTTGTTCTTTGCTTCATACTCTTCGTCAATCTTGGCCAGAAGAATCTTATCTTGCTTCTTCGAATCGCGTGTCTTGATGGAACGAGAGAAGAGTTTCTTGTCAATCACGACACCACTGAGCGAAGGATTGGCTTTGAGCGATGAGTCTTTCACGTCGCCAGCTTTGTCGCCAAAGATGGCTTTCAGCAGTTTTTCTTCAGGTGAAGGATCGCTTTCACCCTTAGGTGAGATTTTACCAATCAGGATATCGCCTGGTTCTACGCGAGCACCAACACGGATGATACCAGTGTCGTCGAGGTCTTTTGTTGCCTCTTCGCTCACGTTAGGAATATCGTTGGTAAACTCTTCCATGCCGCGCTTTGTTTCACGTACATCAAGCTGATACTCATCTACGTGAACCGAGGTGAGCACATCTTCGCGTACCAAGCGCTCGGAGAGTACGATAGCGTCTTCGTAGTTGTAACCCTTCCATGGCATATAGGCCACAAGGAGGTTCTTACCCAGAGCGAGTTCGCCGTTTTCAGTGGCATAACCTTCTGTGAGGATGTCGCCCTTTTTCACGCGCTGACCTTTCTCGCAGATGGGGCGGAGGTCAATGGTCATGTTCTGGTTGGTGCGACGGAACTTAGGTATGCGATACTCCTTCATGGCGGGTTCGAAGCTTACGAACTCTTCGTCATCTGTACGATCGTAGAGAATACGGATAGTGGTAGCGTCAACATAGTCGATCACACCTTCGCCCTCGGCAGTAATCATGGTGCGAGAGTCTTCGCAAACTTGACGTTCAAGGCCAGTTCCTACGATAGGAGCATCGTTGTGAATCAAAGGTACAGCTTGGCGCATCATGTTACATCCCATCAGGGCGCGGTGACCGTCGTCATGCTCCAAGAAAGGAATCAGTGCAGCCGAAACAGATGCAATCTGCTGGGGTGCAACGTCGATTAGGTCAACTTGTGAAGGTGGCACAACAGGATAATCGGCATCCTGACGGCATTTCACATAAGTGCGGATGAACGAACCGTCTTCTTTCAGCGGAGCATTACCCTGACCGATAATCTTTTCTTCTTCCTCTTCTGCTGTCAGATAAACGATATCTTCGTTTTTCATGTCAACCTGCGCGTTGGAAACATTGCGGTAAGGTGTCACGATGAAGCCGAGGTCGTTGATCTTTGCATATACGCAGAGCGATGAAATCAGACCGATGTTAGGACCTTCAGGGCTCTCAATGGGACAAAGGCGGCCATAGTGGGTATAGTGTACGTCACGCACCTCGAAGCCGGCACGCTCACGCGATAGACCGCCAGGACCCAGGGCTGAAAGACGGCGCTTGTGCGTCACTTCGGCCAGCGGGTTGGTCTGGTCCATGAATTGCGAAAGAGGATTAGTTCCGAAGAAGGAATTGATCACGCTTGAAATGGTTTTGGCGTTGATCAGATCCGTCGGAGTGAAAATTTCATTGTCGCGCACATTCATTCTCTCACGGATGGTACGGCTCATACGGGCCAGACCGATAGAGAATTGATTAGCCAGTTGTTCGCCAACAGTACGTACACGACGGTTTGACAAGTGGTCAATATCATCAACCGTGGCGTTAGAGTTAACCAACTGGATAAGGTATTTGATAATAGCAATGATGTCGTCTTTGGTCAACACGCGGACTTCCATTTCCGTATTGAGTCCGAGTTTCTTGTTGATGCGGTAGCGACCTACTTCGCCCAGATCGTAACGCTTATCGGAGAAGAACAGATTCTGGAAAACTTCTCTTGCACTGGCGTCGTCGGCAGGATCGGCATTGCGCAATTGACGATAGATGTAGTTTACGGCTTCTTTTTCTGAGTTGCTGGGGTCTTTGGCCAGGGTGTTCAGAATGAGCGAGTAGCGGTTTGCCATCTCTGCATCTTTGTGGAGCAGGATGGTGGGAGTGCCCGATTCGAGAATGTCGAGCATATTATCGGCGGTAATCTCGGTTTCGCGTTCCATGATTACCTCGTTGCGCTCAATAGATACAACCTCGCCAGTATCTTCATCGGCAAAGTCTTCGTTCCAGCGTTTCACCACGCGGGCAGCCAAACGGCGACCGATGGCATCCTTCATGTTTTTCTTGGTGACTTTCACTTCCTCTGCGAGGTCGAAAATCTGGAGGATGTCCTTATCTGATTCGTAGCCGATGGCACGCAGCAAGGTGGTAACGGGCAATTTCTTCTTACGGTCGATGTAAGCATACATCACGTTGTTGATGTCGGTGGCAAATTCAATCCACGAACCTTTGAACGGAATGATGCGTGCGCTGTAAAGCACGGTTCCGTTGGCATGCACGCCTTGACCGAAGAATACGCCTGGCGAGCGGTGCAATTGCGATACCACAACGCGCTCAGCACCATTGATAATAAAGGTACCATTGCTGGTCATGTAAGGGATGGTGCCCAGGAATACGTCCTGAATGTAGGTGGCAAAATCTTCGTGATCAGGGTCGGTGCAGTAGAGTTTCATCTTTGCCTTGAGTGGAACGCTGTACGTCAGGCCACGTTCAAGACATTCCTCAATGCTGTAGCGCGGAGGATCAATGAAATAATCGAGGAACTCAAGCACAAAGTTGTTGCGTGTGTCGGTGATAGGGAAATTCTCGGCGAATACCTTATACAAACCGTCGTTCTTGCGTTCTTCGGGCGGTGTATCTAACTGGAGGAAGTCGCGGAACGACTTCAGCTGAACGTCCAGAAAATCAGGAAATGGATAGGGATTGTGGACGCTGGCAAAATTTACTCTGTTGTCGACAATTTTAGCTGCCATACTCAAGATGTATAAAAATAATTTAATCTGTTTTTTGTTTCCTTTTGAATGAAGACACGAAAAGGTTAGGATTCACCTACTGGGCAAATCCTAACCAATTGTGTATTCTCTCGTTGGGTTTCGTGAGTGAAACTTTCCCGAGAAATTGTGCTATGACTCTTTCTTACTTGAGTTCTACTTTAGCACCAGCCTCTTCGATGGCCTTCTTCAGGTTCTCAGCTTCTGCCTTAGAGAGACCTTCCTTCAGGGTTGAGGGAGCACCGTCAACGAGATCTTTAGCCTCTTTCAGACCGAGACCGCAAGCCTCTTTAACAGCTTTTACAACCTGGAGTTTAGCGTCGCCTACTTCAGCGAGAACAACGTTGAACTCAGTCTTTTCTTCTTCAGCAGCAGCGGCACCACCGGCAGCGGGGCCAGCAGCAACTGCAACTGCAGCAGCAGCGGGTTCAATACCATATTCCTCTTTGAGGACTGTTGCCAACTCGTTTACTTCTTTTACTGTAAGATTTACCAATTCTTCAGCAATAGCTTTAATGTCTGCCATTTTTATTCAGTTTTAAATTGTTAATGCTAAAATTAATTTGACTTTAAAAATTTTATTCAGGGCGCTCGCCTAAAGTCTTAAGCACACCGTGGATGGTGCCAGCGCTTGACTGCAGAGCAGAGATAACGTTCTTTGTGGGCGACTGCAGCAAAGTAACAATTTCGCCGAGAAGTTCGTTCTTGCTCTTGATAGATGCCAGCTCTTCAAGTTTGTCAGCACCAACATAGATGCCTTCTTCTGCATAAGCAGCTTTCAGAGCGGGGATTCCTTCTTTCTTATATTCTTTAAGAAGCTTCGCAGGCACGTTGGCTACGTTGGTGAACAACATTGCGGTGTTGCCTTTGAGTGTTTCATAAAGAGGTTCGAAATCAATATCTGAAGCCTCGAAAGCCTTGTGAAGGAGTTTGTTCTTCACAACGACCATCTTGATTTCATTCTTAAAGCACTTGCGGCGCAAGTCTGAGGTTTGTTGTGCGTTCAGTCCTGTTACGTCAACAAGATAGAAGTGAGCGTATTCCTTCAGCTTTTGTCCAAGTTCTACGATGATTGTATCTTTAACTTCTTTTCTCATTTTTCCTAAGCTTTAATGTTATTCAACAGATTTAGGATCTACCTTAATACCGGCACTCATGGTACTCGAGATAAAGATACTTTTCACGTATGTTCCTTTAGCGGCAGCAGGTTTGAGCTTATTTACGGTAGCAATAAACTCTTTTGCGTTCTCATAAATCTGCTCAGCAGTAAAGGTTACCTTACCAATGGAGGTGTGGATAATACCAGCCTTGTCAACTTTAAAGTCGATTTTACCTTGTTTGATTTCTTTTACTGCTTTAGCTACGTCCATGGTCACAGTGCCGCTTTTGGGGTTAGGCATCAATCCGCGAGGACCGAGTACACGACCCAGCGCACCTACCTTACCCATGCAAGAAGGCATTGTGATAATAACGTCAATGTCTGTCCAGCCGCCTTTGATCTTGTCGATGTATTCGTCAAGACCAACGTAGTCGGCGCCAGCCTCTTTGGCTGCGGCTTCCTGATCAGGAGTGCAGAGGCAGAGCACACGTGTTACCTTACCAGTACCGTTGGGCAGCGATACAACGCCGCGCACCATCTGGTTGGCTTTACGTGGATCTACACCTAAGCGCATATCAATATCTACAGAAGCGTCGAACTTGGTAGTGGTAATTTCCTTCACCAGTGCGGCAGCTTCTTGCAAAGTGTATGCCTTCCCTGCTTCAACCTTTTCAGCGACTGATTTTTGATTTTTTGTCAGTTTACTCATTTCTTAATTGAAGGTTTAATTATTTACCAGGGAAGTCCCCTTTTACAGTGATACCCATACTTCTTGCTGTACCGGCAATTTGTTTCATAGCACTCTCGATGGTGAAGCAGTTCAGATCGGCCATTTTGTCTTCAGCGATAGCACGCACCTGATCCCAGGTTACGCTGGCTACCTTCTGACGGTTAGGCTGTGACGAACCACCTTTTGCCTTAGCGGCCTCGAGCAGCTGAACAGCTGCAGGAGAGGTCTTAATTTCGAAGGTGTATGACTTGTCGGCATAGTAAGTGATTACAACAGGAAGTACTTTTCCTGCTTTATCCTGGGTTCTGGCGTTGAATTCTTTGCAGAATCCCATGATGTTGATACCCTTTGAACCCAGTGCAGGGCCTACGGGAGGCGAGGGATTCGCAGCGCCACCTTTAATCTGTAGTTTGATTAATCCAGCAACTTCTTTAGCCATTTTTCTGTTAATTATTAGATTTTAAAATATAAAAAGGAGGATAGCACCCGTAACAATGTGTTTATCCTTCTTTTTCAACTTGCATATAACTGAGCTCCAGCGGAGTTTTCCGACCGAAGATCATGACCATCACTTTCAATTTGTGTTTCTCTGAATTTACTTCTTCAATAACACCATTGAAATCGCTGAACGGCCCATCCGTCACGCGCACGGTCTCGCCCACCACGAAAGGAATATCCATGGAAGCTTTCAATTGACTTTCTTCGGCTGCGCCGAGCATGCGGTTGATGTCCGATTGGGGTACTGGTGTGGGTTCATCCATTCCACCGAGGAAACCGAGCACATTGGGAGTGAAGCGGAGCATGTGTGCCATGTCGCCTACGAGGTTGGCTTCTACAAACACGTAGCCTGGGAGACGATTCTTCTCTTTCTCCACGCGTTTGCCGTTGCGCAGCGACGCCACCTTTTCCATGGGTACGAGTGCCTGTGAGAGGTTTGCGTTGAGCACATCGTTGAGGTTGCGGGCAGCTTCAAGATATTCTTTTACCTTGAGTTCCTTGCCGCTTACTGCACGAAGCACATACCATTTCATTCCTTTTTCTGCCATGTCTCTTCAATGTTTAGCCTGGATAGAACATACTCATTACCCAACGGAACAATGAGTCCATAGCGAACACCACAAGTGCAATGATAAGGGAAGCGGTGAGAACAATCATCGCAGTGTGGGTCAACTGAGCGAATGTTGGCCAAGTTGTCTTATGCGCAAGTTCGTTGTAACAATCCTTGCAGTATTGTACTATTTTCATATTCTCTTGTTACGTTGCACGGGAAGGAGGACTCGAACCCACGACCCTCGGTTTTGGAGACCGATGCTCTACCAACTGAGCTATTCCCGTAAGTAAGCCCCCACCCGTGAGTGGGGGCTTGATGGTTTTTAATTCTAGGGATTCTAGATATTCTAGAGAATCTAGAGATTAGTCTTCGTATACTTCGGTGATCTGACCGGAACCTACTGTGCGGCCACCCTCACGGATAGCGAAGCGCAGACCCTTGTTCAGAGCAACGGCGTAAATCAGTTCAACGGTGATTTCTACGTTATCACCAGGCATTACCATTTCTACACCTTCAGGGAGAGTGATTTCACCTGTGCAGTCCATGGTGCGGAGGTAGAACTGAGGACGATACTTGTTGCCGAATGGAGTGTGACGACCACCTTCTTCTTTCTTCAGCACGTAGATAGATGCCTTGAACTTCTTGAAGGGTTTGATCTGTCCTGGGTGGCAGAGTACCATACCACGCTTGATTTCGTTCTTGTCGATACCGCGGAGCAGCAGACCTACGTTGTCACCAGCCTGACCTTCGTCGAGGATCTTGCGGAACATTTCAACGCCGGTAACCACTGAGTTCTTGTCTTCACCGAGACCGAGCAGTTCAACTGCGTCGCCTACGTGGATAACACCAGTTTCGATACGACCGGTAGCTACGGTACCACGACCAGTGATAGAGAACACATCTTCAACAGGCATCAAGAAGGGTTTGTCGGTAGCACGAGGAGGCTCCTGGATCCAAGTGTCGCAGATATCCATCAGCTCGAGAACTTTCTTCTCCCACTTTTCAACGCCGTTCAGGGCACCGAGTGCAGAACCGCGGATGATGGGGGTGTCCTCTTCAAACTCGTACTGAGCGAGGATTTCTTGAACTTCCATTTCAACGAGTTCGAGCATTTCCTCGTCTTCCACCATATCGCACTTGTTCAGGAACACTACGAGACGGGGAACGTTTACCTGACGGGCGAGCAGAACGTGCTCACGGGTCTGAGGCATAGGACCGTCGGTAGCAGCTACCACGAGGATGGCACCATCCATCTGGGCAGCACCGGTTACCATGTTCTTCACATAGTCAGCGTGTCCCGGGCAGTCAACGTGTGCGTAGTGACGTTTAGCGGTTTCGTATTCAACGTGAGCGGTGTTGATGGTGATACCACGCTCTTTTTCCTCGGGAGCATTGTCGATCTGGTCGAACGACTTTACTTCAGAGAGACCCTGCTTAGCCAGCACGGTGGTGATGGCAGCGGTCAGAGTTGTCTTACCATGGTCAACGTGACCGATAGTACCAATGTTTACGTGCGGTTTGGTGCGCACAAAATTCTCTTTAGCCATAGCTTTTCTTTTGTTGTTTTATTTAAATAAAATGAATTGTATTTTATCTACTTGTAATACTCCGACGAAACCGCCCCCTCGGGGGAAGTTCCTATCGAAGTGTTGAGCTGTAACTGAGAGTTGAACTCAGGACCTCTTCCTTACCAAGGAAGTGCTCTACCACTGAGCTATTACAGCGAGTTTCTTTTTGAGCGGAAAACGGGGCTCAAACCCGCGACCCCCAGCTTGGAAGGCTAGTGCTCTATCAACTGAGCTATTTCCGCAATTTGTGTGGGTGGTGATGGATTCGAACCACCGAAGTCGAAAGACAACAGATTTACAGTCTGCCCCATTTGGCCACTCTGGAAACCACCCAAATTCTTTTCAGCCCTCACAAGTCTTGAGCCTCTTGTCGGATTCGAACCAACGACCCCGAGATTACAAATCACGTGCTCTGGCCAACTGAGCTAAAGAGGCTTGTTCTTTGCAGCCGCAAGCCGTGAAATGCTTACTTGGTGCTGGAAAGCGGCTGCAAAGATAGGGCATTTTTTTTATTCACCAAAACTTTTTATCTCTTTTTTTATCTTTCGCGAAGTTTTTCCTTGTGTTTGGTGAGTTGAACTTTGAGCGAGTCGAGGCAGTCGTCGAAGGCTTCCTCAAAGCTGTCGGCCACTTTTTCGATGAAGAACTTGCCGCCGGGAATGAGGGCTGTGAGGCTTACTTCCTTGTTCATGGCTGTGGCGGGTTTGGTTACTTTCAGTTGTACTTCAAGCTCGCTGAGGTCTTCAAATTTCTTTTCCAGTTTCGCGGCTTTCTTGCCGATGAAGTCTTCGAGCTTCTCTGTGGCGTCGAAGTGGATAGATTTGATTTTTAATTCCATACCTTTATATATTTAAGGGTTTGTGATGTGTTGTTTGGGGTTTTCTGCTACGAAGTTATGAAATTTGAATGGATTTTGCAAGTAATTTGTTCAAAAATCTTGGGTCAGGCGTCGGCAAAGCGTTTACCGTCGGCCAGGGTGATTTCGAGTTTGGTGTACTCGCTGTGGAAGTCGTGCTGCAGGCGGTGCAGGTAGCGCCGACATTCCCATTGGCACATGGGCAGGTCGTGGAGCAGATAGTTGCCGCAGGTTTCGGGGCGCGTGGCAGGCACTTCGCTCTGGGTGAGTATCCATTCGAGACATTCGATGGTGAGCTGGCGCATATCTTCAACGGTGTAGCCGTCGAGCATGATGATATACATGCCGGTGAGGCATCCCATGGGGCCTACGTACACGACGTCGTCTTTTGCGCGCGAATTGCGAAACCATGTGGCCATCAGGTGTTCTATGCTGTGGATGGCAGCGGGGGCGACGGCGGGTTCCTGGTTGGGCTCGGTGATGCGGAGGTCGAAGGTGGTGAATCCTTTGTCTTGTCGCGACACGTAGATGCCTGGTTTGAGATGGGTGTGGTCGATGGTGAAACTTTGTATTGCTTCCATGTAGTGTTGTATTTTTTTTGTATGTGATTATTCGTCGGTTTCGCGGGGATGGGCTTTCTGGTAGGAGCGGCGCAGCTGCTCAAAGGTGGTGTGGGTGTATATCTGTGTGGTGGCGAGCGATGCGTGGCCGAGCAGTTTCCTGACGGCTTCGAGCGATGCGCCGTGGTTGAGCATATCGGTGGCGAAGGAGTGGCGCAGCACGTGGGGCGAGCGTTTCTTCAGGGTGGTCACTTTCGACAATTCGCGGTGCACCACGTTGTGCACCATGATTGCGCTCATGGCGTTGCCGTTGGGCCGCAGGAAGAGCGCCGTGGGCAGCCCGTCGGGTGGGGCGGCGAGGGCATCGACCATTCGCGCGCGAACATTTATATATAAATATAGCCACTGGCTGAGTTCGGGGCCGAAGGGCACAATGCGCTGTTTGTTGCGCTTGCCGGTAACTTTTATTTGCTGTTCGCCAAAGTATATGTCATCGACCTGCAGGCCGAGCAGTTCGGCTCGGCGGATGCCGGTGGAGTAGAACAGCAGGAGGATGGTGCGGTCGCGCACGGCGAGAAAGTCCGTCTCGTCAACGGGTTCGCTGAAGAGTCTGGCCAGCTCGTCTTCCTTGAGAAACTGCGGCAGCGGCTTGGCCGTTTTCGGTGGGCGGATGCGGGCTGTGGGGTCGCGCTCCACCAGATGTCGGCTGAGGGCGTAGCGGTAGAACGTGCGCAGGGCGCTGAGCCGGCGGCTCACGCTGGTGGCCTTCTGCCCTTGGTCCATGAGCTGTTCCATCCAAGCGCGAATCAGGTCCTCGTCGACCGCAGTCCAGTCGAGTCCGGCATCTTGCGCAGTGAAGAAGGCCTCGAAGGCTTCGAGGTCGCGCTGATAGTTCACCACGGTGAGCGGTGAGCGATTGCGCTCATAGCGCAGATAATCGAGGAAGGCGCGTATCATTTTCCTGCTTTCAGATGCGAGGTTTTCAGGGGCGGTTTCGGGCGGTGTTCAAGGGGCATTTCCAAAAGCTATGCTTTCGGGTTGCAAAAGCTATCCTTTTGGCGTGCAAAAGCTATGCTTTCGGGAGGTAAAAGCTATGCTTTTGGAAAACGGCCTGTCAGCAGCCTTTTTTCTATAACGATTGACGGGTGGTTTTTATTGTCTTTTCCGGCAATGGAAGAATAGGGTTTTTCCCCCCGAGGTGTAGGGAAAATCCTTTTCGCGGCTGTTTTTTCTTTTGTTTCTTTGCACCAGTGAAAGTAACGAAAATACTCACCTTTTAAAACATACGACTATGAAAAAGATGATGACCCTTACCCTGGTGCTTGCCTTTGCGCTCCAGTTGAGTGCCATGGATTACGAGCAAGCACGCGAGCGTGCCCTTTTCCTGACGGACAAGATGGCGTATGAGCTCAATCTGACGGACGACCAGTATGAGGCTGCCTATGAAATCAACCTCGACTATCTGATGGGTGTCAACACCGTCGATGATGTGTACGGACTGTACTGGGAGCGTCGGAATCTGGATTTGAGCTATATCCTGCTCGACTGGCAATACCGTGCCTATCTGGCAGCCTCGTATTTCTACCGTCCTCTGTATTGGAGTGCAGGCGTGTGGCATTTCGGCATCTATGCCCGTTATCCCTATCGCGACTATTTCTACTTCGGGCGTCCTCATTTCTATGTGACCTATCGCGGCGCTCATGCCTGGCATCGCCATGGCGGTCGCTCGTGGTATCACGGTCGCACCTGGGCTTCACCCAGTCGCGGTGGACACCACTTCGGAATGCACGATCGTTTCCAGCGTGGCGATTTTGGTCGCGGACATCGCTTCGGTCAGTCCGGCCACTCGGGCGCTTCCGGTCGTCCCAGCTTTGGCGGACACTCCGGTCGCTCCGACCGCGGCGGTTATTCCGGCCAGTCGGGAAACACCCGCGGCAGTCGTTTCGGCGGTCAGAGCCAGCCTGGCATATCCAACGGCAACAGCCGTGCAACGGGCAGCCAGTTCGGCGGCGCCTCAACGGGCTCGCGCTCTACTTTCGGCAGCGGCCGTTCCACGGGCAGCCACTTCGGATCAGGCCGTTCGGTAGGACGCCCCAGCTCAGGCCAATCGCAGCATAGCGGCGCTTCCTTCGGCGGCAGCAGCCGTTCGAGTTCCAGCAGTTCGTTCAGTGGCAGCAGTTCCAGCGGTAGCCGTTCCGGCGGTTCTCGCTCGTCAAGCGGACACACCAGCGGCAGCGGCCACTTCGGCGGACGACGTTAATATAAATTAGGTTGAAAGATGAATGATGAAAGAAAGGCGGCAGAAAATTTGCCGCCTTTCGTTTTTCTTCTTACTTTCGCAGAGTAGTTATTTACGGATATTTATCATGAAACAGATACAAAATTTCCTGCTTCGCTCTGTGTGCACCATTGTGGCCGGTGCGATGCTTCTTCGCTACAGCGACCAAGCCCTCAGCTGGTTCACCATTGCCTGCGGCACACTCTTCTTCGTTTCCGGCCTGATTGCCTGCGCTTCCTATTTTGCTGCGCGCAGTCAGAAACAGCAAGAGGTGTTCTACGATGTGGAAGGTAATCCGCTGAAAGAAAAAGGCCCCATGTTCCCCTTGGTGGGTGTGGGTTCGCTGGTGTTGGGCGCCATACTGGTGTTCATGCGCGAAAGTTTTCAGCACTGGGGCACCTATGTGCTGGCCGCTCTGCTGGTGCTGGGCGCCATCAATCAGTATCTCACACTGGCCCGGGCCAAGAAATACTGCACCATTGCCTCGTTCTATTGGGTAGTGGCCACGCTGATTCTTCTCATTGCCCTGCTCCTGCTGGCAAATCCCGATTTGCTGGGCGAGTGGAAGCTGAAGGTGGTGGCATGGACCATGATTGTCTATGGCGTGGTGGAAGCCGTGATAGGCATCAACAGCTATCGGGCCCGCCGCCGTTTGGAGCGTGAAATCAGAGAGCAACAAGCCATGCAGCAGGCCATGGGCGCAGCCCAAGTAGAAGACGCTGAGGCTGAGGAAGTGGAGGGCACACTTGCCGAGGAGCCGTCGCCACAGGCAGAAGAGAACATAGAAGATGCAGTGATTGTCGAGGATGCTCCGCCTGCCGCTGCTGCAGAGTCAGTGGAAGAAACCATCCGCTTCGACGAATAATTAAAAAAAGGCGTGCCACCGTTACGAGTGACACGCCTTCTGTTTTATTTCTCTTTCTTTTCTATCAGTGCAACGGCATACGCCGCGATGCCTTCTTCTCGGCCTGTGAATCCCAGTCGCTCGGTGGTGGTGGCCTTTATGCTGATCAGCCCCGTGTCCACTTGCAGCACATCGGCCAGACACTGTTGCATCTCGGGGATGTGAGGATTGAGTTTTGGCCGTTCGGCGCAGATTGTGGCATCGATATTCCCCAGTTCATAGCCATGCTGCAGAATCAAATCGTAAGTCTTTCGCAACAGGATTTTCGAGTCGATACCATCTGTTTCTGCGGCCGTATCGGGGAAGTGATAGCCAATGTCGCGCAGACAAGCGGCCCCGAGCAACGCGTCGCAGATGGCATGAATCAGCACATCGGCATCGCTGTGGCCCAACAGACCCAGTTCGTGCTCAATCCTGATGCCGCCTAACCAGAGGTCGCGGTCGGGCACCAAGCGGTGAACATCGTATCCAAAGCCTATTCTGAAATTGCCTTTCATGCTTATCTTCTTCTAAACAAATCCTTTACGCCGTCCATGTCGAAGGTCAGCGAGAAGCGCAAGGTCTGATCCAGCGGGTTGCTCTCGGCCGTAGAAATCACGTAGCCGGCATCCAGTTGGAATACACTCATCTTGAAACCAGCGCCTACGGTGAAGTATTTGCGGTTACCTTTGTTGGGATCTTCGTGGTGATAACCTGCACGAACGGAGAACTGGTCGTGGTATGTGTATTCAGCACCGAGGCTCCACTGGATTTCCTTCAGTTCCTCGGAGAAACCACCGGGAGCATCGTTGAAGCTCTTGAAAATGCCCGATATGCTGGAACAGTTGAAGTATTCTTCCTGCACGCGGCGATTGTAATCTTCTTCCGATTCGCCGTCTTCAATGCGCGGCTTGGTGGGAACCAGCAGCTTGTTGGCATCGGCAGCCACCGTGATGCGGTTGTATTCGTCGATAGGAATCATGAGCGAAGCACCGAGTCGCAAGTTGGTCGGTATAAATTCGGAGTCTTCGTTGCCGCCAAACTTAATCTTTGAACCGATGTTGGAGATGTTCATACCCAGTCCGAGCTGGCACTCACGCTGTCCGAGCGTTACGTAGTTCTGATAGTACATGGACAGGTCGGCAGCAAAAGCCGAGCCAGGAGATGTGTCTGACGTCATATCGTAGGTCAGATCGGAATAAATCCAGCGCAGACCAGCACCCAGCGAGAACTTTTCGCTGAGCATAATGGAGTATGCTACGTCGAACGACATCTCGTACGGATTGATGGTCATGGCTGAGTTGTAGTAGTCTTGCACTTCGCCCAGCGAGAAATAGCGCAACGATGCTGAAACAGCCGAGTAGTTGCCAATGCGGTAATAGCCTGACAGGTAGGCCAAATCAATATCGTTGACCAACTGGCGGAGCCACGGGGTGTAGTTCAATGAGAGGCCTGCACGGCTGATGGCGAACGGATATTTGGCTGGATTCCAGTATTGCGACACGGCATCGGGGTCGGTGGCCACACCCACATCGCCCATACCTGCTGCACGGGCATCAGGCGCAATCATTTGCGAAGTGACCGAATAATACACAGGATTGAACATATCGCGCTTGTCTTGTGCGCTCACAGTGAGGAGCGACAGACAAGAAAGAAGAAGCAAGAGAAATCTTTTCTGCATGATGGTTTAAACTTTTTCTATGATAAGAAAACGCGCGAAATGTTTAATTATTGCTTATGATGATGAGTTTCTTTGCTTTGGAGGTCTTCTTCGAACCGTCGCTTGCAATGCTGACGCGGTAAAGATAGATGCCTGTTTGCAGGCGGCTGCCGTTGCTGGATGCCAAGTCCCAATCAACGGTATAGGCTCCCGCGGTGCTCACATTGCTGGCTTGGTGGTTCCACATGGGACGGCCGAGCAGGTCGTAAACAGTGATATCTACATCGATGTTGCCGCCCGAACGGTCGTGGCTGACAATGAAAGTGGTGTTGGTAGATGCGGGATTGTTGGTCACGCCTACACTGTAGATGTAGGGCTCCAGACCTTTCACCACGGTGAAATCTAACTCGGTGGTGGAAGAATTGTTGAGAATGTCCCATGCGCGGAACTGCAACCGATGGTTTCCTTCTTCTAATTCCGGAATGTTATACCACGTAGAGCCGCTGGTATAAGAGCCAAAGTCGTACACGAAATTGTCGTTCAGAATGTAAGTCTTGCTCATTTCTCCATCGATAATCAGTTGCAAGTCGTGTCCAATGCCGTTGCCAGTGGCATTGATGCCGTCGTTGTCGGTGATATTGGCCACGAAATACGGAGTGGGATTTACGTTTCCGCCGTTGGTGAACGATGGGGAGTTGAGGTAACAGTAGATGGACGGGCCGATGAGGTTGCCGTTTTCGATGGAAGAGCCGCCCACCAGGAAATCGTCTGACGAGCCTTGCACCATGAGTTGATGGTCGTTGGAGGTGGCATAGAGGTTCAAGAGTCCGCGCTCGTCGGCATAGTTGATGTCTTTCGGTACGGCGAAGGTGAACTCGAACGTTCCGTTTATCACATTGTTCTGTCCCACGAAGAGAGTCTTTGTCCGGTCGTTAAACACGAATGGTTCTTCCGCTCCGTCGCCGCCGCGCTGGTTGAGTCGGCAGGTGATGGTCTCCTCGGTGTCGCGCACGGTGGCTGCCAGCACGCCGTTGAAATCGGGTTGGTCCACAATGTGGCCTTTGAACGTGGCAATGCTGCCGGCTTTTAGCGTGGGAAGTTCGCTCAGTGAAGTGAGTGCTTGCCCGTTTATTTCATCTATTTGCATTTCCAGCGTGGGCACGTTGAGCGCAAGTGCCGGGTCGCCCAGCAGGGAGTATTGCAGTTTGTTTTCTGTTTTGTCTTGTCCGGAGGTGATGAGATAGTTCTTGGCCAGTCGTTGTGCTTCGCCCATAGTGATGGGTTTGCCGTTCTCGTCTTTGCTGAGCACATAGGTCATGTAGGCAAGGTTCATAGCCTTGTTGTAATTGGCATACACGGTGCGGGTGGTGCCGAAGAAGGCTATGGCTCCTCCATTGGCATTGAAGAGGGCCGCATCGCCAATGTTGGCAATGTTTCCATCGAAGGGCATAATGTCGCACGAGGCAGTAATCCAGAGCGGTAAGTTCTGATTGCGGAAGGCCTCTATGTCGGAAAGTCTCAGCACGGCTTCGTGTGATATTTGGTGTGGAGCTCCATGTCCGGCATAGTCCATGATGAGTGCGCCGTTGGTTTGGTATTGTTTCAGGAGTTTTGAAACTTCGGGGTAGGTATTTCCCGCTGAGGTGGTCTCGCGCTGATAGGCATCCCACATCACTTTCTTGCAGAGGAAGTGGGGATAGAGTCGTGTGATGGTTTCAGCCACGGCATCTTCATCACGCATGTGAAGGTTGCCATTGCCGTCGTCGCCCATAAAGACGAGTGTGTTCTGCCAGGCGCCGGCATTGCTGTTGTTGGCATAGTTGACTATCTTGTCCACCATGATTTTTGCATCGGCTTCGGTCGAGGCAGGTATGCGTCCGATGGCCAGATCGAGTTTGTCTCGGCTCATGGGATTATTGCCTTCGCCGTCGTCGAGGAGTCCGAAGAATCCGTCGTCAACATAGGAATACACTTTGTTGAACGAGTTTTCCGATTCGAAGCAGAGCAGATAATCGTCAACGGAGGTATTGCGGAAGTCGGTGGTAAGCATTCGGTTGTCCCATGCGCAGTCGCCGAAGAGGAGCAGATAGCGTGGCAGATCGGCATCAGTCTTAGCGCGGTCGTAGAGCATTTTCATGTATCGGCGGTAGGCGTTGGCATCGGGTGTGCCGCTGGCAAATTCATTGTAGAGTTCGTCGGCAGGCACTATGTTCACGCGGAGTCCGTCGCGTTGCTGATGCAGTGCGGCCAGCCGTTGTGCTTGTGCGAGCAGTTTCTGTGAGGTCGGTATGATGATGACCATATCGGCTTGCGCGTCGGCATGGTGGTTTTGGTTGGTGATGTTGTGCACATACTCGGCCACGGGGAAATTGTCGAGGCTGAGATAGGGCTCGCGCCGCGGTTCGGCAAAGGCCACGGCTATGTAGTCCAGTCGCACGGGGCCGCCGCTTGTTGTGGTGATTTTCACTTCATTCGTAGCGGGCAGGTTGTCGATATAGGCCGTTACGAAGGTTTCTTTTGCGGCCTCATGGGAGTCGTAGGTGCTCGATGACCACTGAAGCGAGGCTGTGCCGATTTGTTGTCCGTTCAGTTCTACGCTGGCTTGTGCGTTGGAGCCTGCAGTGATGCCTATGCGAATGTTGGCGGCAGCGGCAGGGTGGTTGGTGTCGAGCGTGAAAGTATGGCTTTTGCCGGCGTTGATGGCGGTTGACTCAAAGAGGTTTCGTCCGCCTTGCATCCAAGCGTAGTTGTCCACTTCGTGCAGCGCGTGGTAGTCTTCAGGGGCAGGATAGACAGCGCTGACGAAGGCGGTGGAATCAACGGCGAGTGGTTCCTCGTCGGTTTGGGTAATGAGGTAGTAGCCGTAGTTGCTGTATGGGTTGCGTGTGCGGGTAGTGGTGGAGTTGCTTGTCCAGCTGACTGGTCCGCGGGCGTGGAACAACCTGCGTCCGGCAATGGTGCAGGAGGGTATTTCCTGCAAATCGTCGAGGGCTACGAGTTCACTGCCCACGAGCTGTTCGTTTTGCAGGTTGCCGCCATAGCCATAGATTTTCACTTTGTTCAGGTCGGTGAAGCCAGCGCGTTTGATAACGGATTCGGTGAGTTGGTGCACACCGGTCTGGCTGACGCGGATTTTTGCCCAGCGGCCAGTGGCGAGAATGGAGTTGGCAGCGTAGCGCTCAGCGGCGCTCACGGCTTGTTTGCGTATTTTTGCTTCCTGCCGTCTTTCGCGTTTGTTCTTGGCTTTGGCTTCAATTTTGAGCATGAAGCTGACAAGAATCTGTGGGCGTTCGCGTTCAACAAAGGGTGTGAACGTGACTTGCATTGCGGGCTTTTTGCGGTCGAATACCACTTCCTGGTTCACTATGGGCAACTGTGGCAGCGGCTCATTGGTGAGTGCGCGGTAGGCTTGCAGGTCGCGTGCCGACATATCTATAAACTCGGGATAGAGAATCGACACGGTGTATATGGAGTCTTCGTAGTTTTCGGGCAAGGCGAAGGCGTGGCCGAAGTGTGGCATGACGGAGTCGATTTTCACTTGTTCGGCCGAGAGGTTGAAGAATTGCTGTGCCCGCGCTTTGCTGACGAGCAGCAGGCTTGCAACCAGCAGTAGGAGAGAGGTTCTTTTCATTTCTGTTATTTGCATCGGAGGTTGAGCACTTGTTGCTCAGCGAGGTAGCCTTCGAGATGGTCATCAATCTTGACGGGTGCGCTTCCGGCGGGCGTGCCGGTGAAGAGCAGGTCGCCTGTCTTGAAGGTGAAGTAGCGGCTGAGGTGGGCTATCTGTTCGTCAATGCTCCAGATCATTTCCGCGGTGCTGGCAGCCTGTCGCGTCTCGCCATTGATGTCGAGGCGGAAGGGCAACGCGTCGAGCTGGGGCAGCCGGTCTTTGTCCACCCACTGGCCTATGGCTGCCGAGGAATCGAAGGCTTTGCTGATTTCCCACGGTTTGCCTTCGGCCTTGAGCCGGTCTTGCAACTGGCGGGCGGTGAAGTCGATGCCGAGGGTCACCGCATCGTAGTAGCGGTGGGCAAAGCGCGGTGCGATGTTCTTCCCCAGTCGGCAGATGCGCACCACCACTTCGGCTTCGTATTCTATCGGTCCCATCCAGTCGGGCACGAAGAAAGGCTTGCCTGGTTTCAAGAGCGAGGAGTCGGCCTTGAGGAATACCGTTGGCTCGCTATTCTCCTTATTATATAACGCGCCCGCGCGTGATTTATTGTGCGAGGGATAGTTTGATGCTATACAGAAAATTTTCATGCAGCAATTTTTCCTTTTTGTGCCGCTTGTTTTTCACAACTTGCAGCCCCGTTTTCTAAAAGCATAGGTTTTGCCTTCCAAAAGCATAGCTTTTACCGACCGAAAGCATAGCTTTTGGAGCCTAAAAGCTATGCTTTTGGAAAGCGGTTTGTAACGTGCTGATTTTCAAGGGGTGTTTCAAAAGGAAGAGAGAGGAGAGCGAGCGGCGTTTTCAGTGTATGAATTGCTGCTCATCTTCTCTCCTCTCTCGCCTTTGTTGTTTACTTTTCGGGCATCTCTTCGAGGGCCTGTTTCAGCAGGGCCCAGAAGGGAGCCACCGATGGGATGTAGGCGCGCTCGGTGGTGGTGTGGGGCGACTTCATGGTCGGTCCGAGGCTCACCACATCGAGGTGGGGGTATTTGCCCAGAATGATGGAACACTCCAGTCCGGCGTGGTCAACCTGAATGATTCCCTCTTCGCCATTCTGCTCTTTGTATATTTTCAGCAGCAGGTGGAGTAGGGGCGATTCGGGGTTGGGGTCCCAGCCGCCATACGAGCCGGCAGTCTCCACGCGCATACCAGCCATGGAGAAGCATCCGTCGAGCGTGCGCACAATGTAGTCTTTCATATCCTCGCGCGATGAGCGTGCCAGGATTTTCATGGCGGCGTGTCCGCTTTCAATGTCGATGATGGCCAGGTTGCTGCTGGTCTCTACCACTGCGGGATAGCTCGGAATCATGCGCACCACGCCGTCGTGGCAGCCGTAGATGGCGTTCACCAGATTGTCCTGGATTTCCACGGGCACTTGCTTTTCGGGGAGTGCCACTTCCTCTACCGACATCTCCACGCCGGTCTCTATGCCCTTGAATTCGTCGGCAATGAGGGCCTTCCATTCAGCCACGAGTTCTTTCACGGGAGCCACATTCTCTTTCGGCACAGTGATGATCACCTCTGCCTTGAAAGGAATGGCGTTGCGCATATTGCCTCCGTGCCACGATGCCAGTCGGGCACCGCACTCTTCGATGGCTTCCATCACGAAGCGCACCATCTGTTTGTTGGCATTGGCGCGTCCCTCGTGAATCTCCAGTCCGCTGTGGCCGCCGCGCAAGCCTTGCAGTGTCACCTTCAGCGCCACGTCGGCGGGGTCGGTTGCCACCTCTTCGTAGTCCAGTGTGGCGGTCACGTCGATGCCACCAGCCGAGCCGATCACGAATTTACCCCAGTGTTCGGAGTCGAGGTTGAGCAGAATCTCGCCGTTGAGTTCACCGGCAGGAAGTGCGTTGGCACCAAACATACCCGTCTCTTCGTCGGCAGTGATGAGGGCTTCCAGCGGTCCGTGTTTCAGGTCCTTAGCCTCCATGATGGCCATGATTGAAGCCACGCCCAGGCCGTTGTCGGCACCCAGGGTGGTGTTGGTTGCCTTCACCCAGTCGCCGTCAATCCAGGGCTGAATGGGATCGGTTTCAAAATTGTGGGACGAATCGGGTGTTTTTTGCGGCACCATGTCCATGTGGGCCTGAAGAATCACACCCTTGCGGTTCTCCATACCAGGTGTGGCGGGTTTGCGCATCACCACATTCTGCGCCGGATCGATAAATGCTTCCACGCCAACGGAGGCAGCAAAATCCAGCAAAAACTTTTGTACTTTCTCCAGATGTCCGCTTGGACGGGGCACCTGTGTCAGTGCATAGAAATTCTTCCAGATGCACTGTGGGTTAAGGTTTTGAATGTCGCTCATGTGATATAACAATTATGTGTAGAAATTTATGTGAATGTTTTGAATTTCAGAGTAGTTCTGTTTTTTTTGTTTTTACTTTGTGCTGTGCCTGAAGTTCCAGCTCAGCGAAACGGATGCCAAGACCCCCAGAGCCACCACGAGGAGCGTCTGCACCGTGTGGACAATGAGCACGAAGTAGAGCGCATCGGTATCGGCTATTCCGTAGAGTATCAGCATGGTCTTCACCGCAAAGTGCCATGGGCCGGCACCATTGGGTGTAGGCACAATCACTGCAATGCTGCCCACGATGAAAGTGACCAGCGCTGCGCTCAGTCCGAGGCTCGATGTGGCTTCGAAGCAGAAGAAAGTGAGATAATAGTGTAGGAAATAGGAAAGCCAGATGGCCAGTGTGAAGAAAATGAACAGTGGCTTGTTTTTCACATTTTTCAGAGAAGAAATGCCCTGCCAGATGCCCGTGATTGTGGTGCGCACCTTGTCGTAGATGGCCAGGCGTCGCAGGAGGAAATACAGCATCACCGCCACTGCCGCGGCGCAGATGGCCGTGACGAGATAGCCCGTCAGCGAAAAGCGCGTCAGGAAACTATCCAGCGTGGTGCCTGTCCTGCTGAAAAAGGAAGTGAAGATGGGTATCTGCCACAGGAATACTCCGGCGGCGATGAGCAAAACCAGCAGCGAGTCGATGGCGCGCTCTGTGACCACGGTGCCCAGGGCTTTTGCAAACGATACATTCTCTTTGCGCTTCAGCACCGCACACCGCGCAAATTCGCCTACGCGGGGAATCACCAGCGACAGGGCGTACGACAGGAAAACACTGTTCACCAGCGTGCTCAGCCGCGGATGTTCGTCAACGGGCTCAAGCGTCTGACGCCAGCGCCAGCCGCGAAAAGTCTGTGCCAAAATGCCGAAGGGAAACGATAGGAGCATCCATGTCCAGTTCATCTCGTGCCACAAAACGTGCTCAATCCGGCTGAAATCAAAGTCGCGATACATCCAATAGAGTATTCCCCCGCAAAGAAAAAAAGGCAGGAGAATTTTCAAGAGATAACTGATGGAGTGCTTCAAACCAGAGGGTATCATACGGCAAAGATACGATTAAGCGAGCAAAGAGCAAAAAAAAGTTTGCTCTTTCGAGCGTGAGTATCTTATTTAAAGATACGATTGCCCGCTTGAGAACAAAAAAGTATGCTTGGATTCTTATTCAGCCCGAAGCATATTACACATCAGTCGGGCTGCATTTTCGGGTGCTTCTTCTTCGCCGAGAATGGCTTGCAGCTCGTTGTAGTCGGCCAGTTGCTGCTCGCGCTTGGTGCCTTCGGGTAGAATTTTTTCCAATTCTGTGCGGATATTTTCCACCGAAAACTCGTCGGCCAGCAGTTCGCGCACCACCTCGCGGCCGGCTATCAGATTGACCAAGGAGATGAACTGCACGTGAATGATGTGGCGGAAGGCAAAGCGTACAATGTGCTTGATGGGCGTTTCGTAGCATACTACCTGTGGCACATGGAAGAGAGCCGTTTCGAGTGTGGCCGTACCGCTGGTCACGAGAGCAGCCGTGGCGTGTGAGAGCAGCGCGTAGGTATCGTTGCGTACGAGCTGTACCGAGGTGTGGGCTATGAACTGTTCGTAGTATTCGTCCTCGATGGAAGGAGCTCCGGCCAGCACCAGCTGATAGCCGGCAAACTGCTCAGCCGCCTCAATCATGGCCGGCAGATTGTCTTTGATTTCCTGTCGGCGGCTGCCTGCCAGCAGCGCAATGATGGGTTGATCGGTTTTCAGTCCTTGGCGGTCGATAAAATCATCGCGCTTTTCTGCATAGTCAGCGCGGAACTGCCGCACCTCATCGGCCGTGGGATTGCCCACATAGTGGATGGGGAAATGGTGCTTCCGCTCGAAGAAATCAATCTCGAAGGGCAGGATGGAGAAAAGTTCGCTTACATACCGCTTGATGCTGCGGATGCGCCATTCCTTCCATGCCCAAATCTTGGGGGCGATATAATAATAGACCGGAATGTCGGTATGCGTCGAAACGTATTTGGCAATGTTCAGATTGAACCCGGGATAATCGACCAGAATGACCACATCGGGTTCCCACTCCTTGATGTCGCGCTTGCAAAAAGCCATGTTGCGGAAAATGGTGGGCAGGTGCAGCAGCACGGGAATGAATCCCATGTAGGCCAGTTCTTTGTAGTGGCGCACACGGGTGCCGCCCACTGCCGCCATCAAGTCTCCTCCGAAAAAGCGGAACTGGGCTTGCGGGTCTCGTTTGCGAAGGGCTCGCATCAGATGGCTGGCATGTAGGTCGCCACTGGCCTCACCAACAATGAGATAGTATTTCATTCTGACGGGAAATCTGAGAGGTGGATGATTAAGATTGAGGAGCATCGAGCGACCAGGATTTTAGCTGGTCGAAAAACTCATAGGCCGTGACGTCGATGTCGGTGGGAGTAATGGCTACGTAGCCGTTGTTCACAGCCCATTCGTCGCTGTCTTGCGCCTCGGGCTCATCGTTGACGTATTGCCCCACCATCCAGTAGTAGTCGTGGCCGCGCGGATGGGCTCGCTTCACGGTTTCGTTGACCCACCGGCCCCATGTCATACGGCAGATTTTTATTCCCTTGAAATCGGTTCCGACGGGGAAGTTCACATTGAGGAAAATGCCGCGCGGAAGTCCGTGTTTCAGCGTTTGAGCCACAATCTGGCGGATGTAAGGTACCAGCGGAGTGAGGTCGGCTGCCGTGTTCCAGTCGCAACTGGAGAAAGCCAGCGAGGGAACATACTTCATGGTGCCTTCAATGGCCACTCCTGCCGTGCCGGAGTAGTGCACATTGATGGTGTTGTTAGCGCCATGGTTAATGCCTCCGATAATGAGGTCGGGCTGCTGGTCAGGACGAATTTGTCCCATGGTCATCTTGACACAATCGACAGGCGTGCCACTGCACGACCACACTTCCACGCCCGGGCCCATCGAGTCGCGCCGAGTGAGGGTCAGCGGTGGTACGGCAGAAAAGGCGCACGCATAGCCCGAGCGTCCGCTTTCGGGAGCGCAGACCAGCAAATCGTAGTCCTCGCGTAGCGCATCGACCAGTTGTCTGATGCCAGGGGCTTGATATCCATCGTCGTTGGAGATGAGGATATATGGTTTTTTCTGATTCATTTGAATTTACAAGTTTCCACCTACAAAAGTATGAAAAAACTGTTAAAACACTCCCCAACTCAAAGAAAATGTTTATCTTTGCCATCTAATTATATTGCGTAATTATAGCCTTATATGAAGAAAAATGCTAAAATTATAGCCTTGGCCAATCAGAAGGGCGGTGTCGGGAAAACCACCACTGCTATCAACTTGGCAGCCTCGCTGGCCACGCTGGAGAAGAGTGTCTTGCTGATTGATGCCGATCCGCAGGCGAATGCTTCGAGCGGATTGGGCGTGAACATACAGACGGTGCAATGCTCACTCTACGAATGTCTGAGCCAGAAGGCCGATGTCTATGATGCTATCTATACCACCGATATTGACGGGTTGGACATTATTCCCAGCCATATCAACCTGGTTGGTGCTGAAATTGAACTGCTGAAGCAGGACAAACGCGAACAAGTGATCAAGCAGATGATTGAACCCTTGCGCGCGGAATACGATTATATACTTTTCGACTGCTCGCCTTCGCTGGGACTCATCACCGTGAACGTGCTCACTGCATCCCACTCGGTGATTATTCCCGTGCAGTGTGAATTCTTTGCACTGGAGGGTATCAGCAAGTTGTTGAACACCATTAAAATCATCAAGAGCCAGCTCAATCCTACGTTGGAGATAGAGGGTTTCCTCATGACCATGTACGATCGCCGGCTCCGTCTGTCGAACCAAATCTACTCAGAGGTGAAGAAACACTTCCAGGAACTGGTGTTCAAGACAGTGATCCAGCGCAACGTGCGCTTGAGCGAGGCACCCAGTCATGGGCTGCCCGTCATCCTCTACGATGCCGACTCACAAGGCTCGAAAAACTACCTTGAGTTAGCCAACGAAATTATTAAGAAGAACAAAAAATGGCAGTAAAGAAGAAATTTCACCGTAATGCGCTCGGACGTGGTCTTGACGATATAGATGCCGGCCGCGGGCTCGATGCTTTGATTGATACGAGTGGCGTTTATACCCACGGCACATCAGCCATCAACGAAATTCCTATAGTGCAGATAGAGCCAAATCCCAATCAGCCCCGCCGAGAGTTTGACCAAGAGGCGCTGAAGGAATTGGCACAAAGTATTCATGAAATAGGTATTGTGCAGCCCATCACATTGCGCGAAGTGGGTCCGCAGCACTATCAGATCATAGCCGGCGAGCGCCGTTGGCGTGCATCGCAGCTGGCAGGTCTCTCGTCTGTGCCGGCCTATATCCGCACCATCAAGGATGAAAACGTGATGGAGATGGCCCTCGTGGAAAACATACAGCGTGAGGATCTCAACGCCATCGAAATAGCGCTGGCCTACGAACATATGCTCGAAGGCAAAGGCATGACACAGGAAAAAGTGAGCGAGCGCGTAGGCAAAAGCCGCACCGCCATCACGAATTATCTCCGTCTGCTCCGTCTGCCGGCCCAAGTGCAGATGGCACTGCAGAAGAAAGAAATAGACATGGGCCATGCCCGTGCACTCTTGGCGCTCGACTCTCCATCGCTGCAAATCAAAGTGTTCCGTGAAATTCAGCGCAACGACTACAGCGTGCGCCGCGTGGAAGAGGTGGTCAAGGCACTGAAAAACGGTGAAAACGTCACCATGGGCAAACGCCAGATCAACACCAAGAAGCATTTGCCCGAGGAATATGGAGTGTTGAAAAACCAACTCTCCTCGCTCTTCAATACAAAGGTGCAAATGACCTTCTCTTCGCCCGGCAAGGGAAAAATCAACATCCCCTTCGCCACTGAAGAAGAATTGGAACACATCATGCGCGTCTTTGACAAGATGAAATAAGAACCCTTGAACAGACAGCGCAGATGGTATTTCTGACTTGAACTTTTTAAATTTAGTAATTTTGAAAAAACACCTTAAAATAAACCGGATTCTGATAGCTATGCTTTTGCTCTCCAATAGCATAGCTATTAGCGCCCAAGAGCATAGCTTTGACGCGTCAAAAGCTATCCTTTTGGAACCCGATACGATTGCTGCCCCCCAGCTGACTGCCTCGGACACCGCTCAGATAGCGGCTTCGCTGGCCGATACGCTGGTGCAGAAAAAACACAAGCGCGACTGGGCTCACTGGCAACCGAAACCTAAAACGGCCACGTGGCTGGCCATCTTCCTCCCAGGGGCAGGACAAATCTACAACCGCAAGTTCTGGAAACTGCCCATTGTCTATGGCGGATTCGTGGGGTGTGCCTATGCCTATCGCTTCAACAATATGATGTATAAAGATTACAAGCTGGCTTATCACGACCTCGCCGACGGCGACCCCGAGACCACTTCGTACAACAATCTGCTGCATCTGGCCGTTGAAGTGAACGATCAGAACGCCGCCCACTTCCAAAACGTATTCAAGCAGCGCCGCGACCGCTATCGCCGCTGGCGCGACCTGAGCATATTCGCAACCATTGGAGTGTATATCCTGCAAGTGATTGATGCCTATGTTGATGCCTCGCTCTCAGAGTTCGACATCTCCGACGACCTCTCGCTCCATGTTGAACCCACCATCATAAACAATACTAACGCACAGACCAACGTACACCGATCGGCCTTGGGCTTGCAGTGTGCGCTCAATTTCTAAAAAAGACAACGTATGAAAAAAACATATCTGCTGATACTTTCATTCCTGTTCACGTTTCATCTCTCCACCTTCGCACAGGATATTGTTGACGAGGAGGAAGATACCGATGAACAGGAAATCGTTTACGACGAAGAAGAAACCACCGCTCCGACCGACTCCGTGGGCATTGACCTGCCCGAAGGTCTTACGGAAAGTGTTGACTCGCTGCTCAATCTCTATCATGTGCAGAACAATCTGGAGATGCCCAGCGACTGCAACTTCCCCGATGTCAACCCCTCCTACGACACCCTGACCTATGTGAACCGTTTGCAGCAGCTGCCCACTGTCATGGAGATGAGCCACAACGCCGTGGTGCAGCAGTTCATTGATCGCTACGCCAATCGGTTGCGCCGAACGGTCAGCATCATGCTCGGTGCACAGAATTTCTATATGCCCATCTTCGAAGAAGCCCTCGAAAGCTATGGACTTCCCCTCGAACTGAAATACCTGCCTGTGATTGAATCGGCCTTGAATCCCAATGCCGTATCGCGTGTCGGTGCCACAGGTCTCTGGCAATTCATGCTCACCACAGGCCGCCAGTATGGGCTCGAAGTCAATTCGCTCGTCGATGAGCGCCGCGACCCCATTAAGGCATCGCATGCCGCAGCACGATACCTGCGCGACCTCTATCGCATTTTTGGCGATTGGAACCTCGTGATTGCTGCCTACAACTGCGGACCGAACAATATAAACAAAGCCATTCACCGCGCAGGAGGCAAGACCGACTATTGGGAAATCTACTCCTATCTGCCCCGCGAAACCCGTGGCTATGTGCCTGCATTCATCGCGGCGAACTACATTATGAATTATTACTGCGAGCACAACATCTGCCCCATGCAGACCAATCTGCCCGCACAGACTGATACCATCATGCTCTCGCGCGATGTGCACTTTGAACAGATTGCACAGGTGCTGGGCATGGATATCCGCCAAATACGCGAGCTGAATCCCCAATATCGGCGCGACATTATCAACGGCGCCACGAAACCCTCGGTGCTCAAGCTCCCCGTAAATCAGGTGAACAATTTTATCGACCACGAAGCCGACATCTATGCTTATCGTGCTGACGAACTTCTCACCAAGCGATCCACAGTGGTCATCCCCAACGATGTGCCGCAATACTCCTCAAAATCCCATAAGCGTGGACGCAGCAGGGGCCGCGGCCGGCGCACCGTCACTGTACGCTCCGGGCAAACACTCTCGCAGATTGCTGCTCGCAACCATACTACCGTGGCCAAACTCCGCCGACTCAACGGAATAAAGGGAAGCAACATCCGCGCCGGAAAAAAACTACGTGTCAGATAAAACCTACTCTAATATAAGTATAAATAGATAAAATAGAGCACCTATATGCTCTGTGACCTGTAGAACGAAACGCTCCATGACCGACGACAATCTCCCTAAGCCAAGCCCACAAAGCGATGACCAAATGATTGAGCAAGCATTCCAGCACCTGCTCGATACCTATCTCCAATCGCCCCACAGAAAGAAGACAGATATCATTACCCGTGCTTTCAACTTTGCCCGACAAGCACACAAAGGCGTGAAACGTCTTTCGGGCGAACCCTATATCATGCACCCCATAGCCGTGGCGCAAATAGCGGCAGAGGAAATGGGGCTCGGTTCAACCAGTATCTGCTCGGCACTGCTCCACGATGTGGTGGAAGATACAGACTATTCGGTGGAAGACATTGAGAATATGTTCGGCTCGAAGATAGCGCAAATCGTTGACGGACTCACCAAAATTAGCGGCGGCATCTTTGGCGAAAAAGCATCGGCACAAGCAGAAAACTTCAAAAAACTGCTGCTCACCATGAACGATGACATACGCGTCATCCTCATAAAAATCTGCGACCGGCTTCACAATATGCGTACCCTGGAGTCGCAGCCAGCCAACAAACAATACAAAATAGCAGGAGAGACACTCTATATCTATGCGCCATTGGCCGGCCGACTCGGACTGCACAAAATAAAAAACCAGCTTGAAAACCTCTGTTTCCGGTTTGAGCATCCTGAAGAATATGCCGACATCATTAGCAAACTGGAAAGCACAGCAGCCCATCGTCAGCAACTCTTCGACGAATTCACCACCCCCATTCGTGAAGCACTCGACCGCGAAGGAATCCAATACGACCTGAAAGCACGCGTCAAGACACCCTATTCCATCTGGGCGAAGATGCAGCGGAAAAACATCACCTTCGACGATGTTTACGACATTCTGGCGGTGCGCATCGTGTTTACACCCAAGAATCGGCAAGAAGAGAAAAAGGAATGTTTCAATATCTATGTGGCCCTCAGTGCTCTTTATGAACTTCATCCCACCCGAACCCGTGACTGGGTGAGCTCGCCCAAAAGTAATGGATATCAGGCACTGCACATCACTCTCATGTCCAAGCGCGGCCAATGGATAGAAGTACAAATCCGCTCCGACCGGATGGACGAGATTGCCGAACAGGGATTTGCCGCACATTGGAAGTACAAGGACAACAATGCGGAGAGCTACGAAGACACCGAACTCGGCTCATGGCTTGGCACAATCAAGGAAATTCTCGACGATCCGCAACCCGATGCCATGGATTTCCTCGACTCCATCAAGCTCAATCTCTTCTCGTCCGAAATAGCACTCTTCACCCCCAAAGGTGAAATCATCAAAATGCCGCACGGCTGTTCCGTACTCGATTTCGCCTTCCAGATACACACTTTTCTCGGATCACATTGTATCGGAGCAAAAGTAAATCATCGACTCGTCACCCTGAGCCACACCCTGCACAGTGGCGACCAAGTGGAAATCCTTTCATCTTCTGCACAACACGTTGATCCCTCGTGGCTCAACTTCGTCACAACGGCCAAGGCCAAAAACAAGATACGCGCCATCTTGCGCCGCAACAACCGTGAAACGCGCAAGAAAGGTGAAGAACTCTTCAACCAATGGCTCACCGCCCACGGCCAGCAACCTACATCCAATATCATTGAGCGACTGCTCAAAATCTGCGATAAGCAGAAACCTGCCGACCTCTATTTTGCCATCGGGCAAAACATCATCACGCTCAACGATGCGCTCTTCAATCAGGTGGTCAACGCCAAGCGCTCACGCCGGCAGAAACTTCTTTCCCATATTCCTTTCATTGGCGGCAATAAAAAGCAAGCAGCAAAGAAAATGGATCCGGAGCCAGTGCATGGCAACGACCCAGAAAACAACGATCCTACGCGAGAAATAACCGGAGAAGTCATTGACGGACTCTTCCACGTCGGTCCGAAGTTCAACAAGAAAGTGCCAGTCATCATCGACGAGATGTCTATTCATCAGTTGCGCTTCCCCGATTGCTGCCATGCCATCCCTGGCGACGATATATTGGGATTCATTCTCGACGACGGCACCATCGAGATACATCAGCGCAAATGCCACAGGGCCGATATCCTCAAAACCAGTTATGGTAACCGTATCCTCGATGCCAAATGGAATATGCACCGACAAATACTCTTCGATGCAACTATCACTCTGACAGGTATCGACCGGAAAGGTATGCTCCTCAAAGTGGCCGAAGTGCTCTCCGATCAGCTCAATGTCAACATACATCAGATCACGATCAGTGCCCACGAAGGCATTTTCCGTGGCAATCTCGAATTGAAGGTTTACGATCGGTCCGATATGAAAATAATCATCGACAGGCTCAAACAAATAGAAGGTCTCCAAGAAGTACAGCAAATACTCTGACAATTCATCACCCACATTTAATATCGCCCCTTGTTCTCCCCGCCCAGAGTTGGGTAAGCCGGAAAGGGTTTATTCCTATGAAGTACGCAGATTATATTGAGAAGATTGAGATCGACTCCCTTTGGAGTGGCAAGCACCACATTGTGTGGCACTTAGATCGGCGCGTGAACATCCTCAGTGGTGTCAACGGCGTAGGCAAAAGCACCATTCTGAACAAAGTGGTGAAAAGTATCAGCGCCACAGGAGAATTCAACAGCCACCTGCTCAAAGGTGTTCACATCGATGTTGTACCGTCCGATGCCAAATGGATTCGCTTCGACATTATCCGTTCTTTTGACCGGCCGCTGATCAATTTCGACGCCGTTGCCAAACTGGACCTTTCGTTGGCCACCGAGCTCGATTGGCAGTTGTTCCAGTTGCAGCGCAAATACCTCGACTATCAGGTCAATGTGGGCAACCGAATCATTGAAGTGCTGCAAAGCGGAGCCCCCGATGCTGCCGAACAGGCTGCCCGACTGAGCAATCAGAAAAAACTGTTCCAAGATCTCATTGACGAACTGTTTGCATCAACAGGCAAAAAAATTCTTCGTACCGAAAACGAGATCCGCTTCCTTCAATATCAAGAAACCCTGCTTCCCTATCAGCTTTCCAGCGGCGAGAAACAAATGCTCGTCATCCTGCTCACCGTGCTGGTGGAGGATCTCCAGCCCACCGTTCTCTTCATGGATGAACCCGAAGTGAGCTTGCACATCGACTGGCAGCAGCGCCTCATAGACCTTATCCTGCAGCTCAACCCCAATATCCAAATCATACTCACCACCCATTCGCCAGCAGTTATCATGGACGGTTGGGTGGATAAAGTACAGGAGGTCACAGACATTTCAGACTAAGGTTCACACACTGTAGCATGGGCCCGTTTCGCTCTCGTCAGATTTTTAAATAGCAAGATTGTCAAAACACCGCATGACACGTCTCGTAGAACACCTACAAAGTCGCTACTTTCTGGCAGCCAACCGACTGAACTCGCGCTCAGCCCGACAGCGCATTGTTGCCTACGTTGAGAGCTATGACGATGTGTTCTTCTGGCGAACAGTGCTGCAGCAGTTGGAAACGCCCAAGCGCTATTTTGAAGTCATGCTCCCCGACAAGATGGGCCGCCTGGAACGGGGCAAGAAAGCCGTGCTCATGCATGTGCTCTCCAACCGTTTGGGAAAAGCAATGATAGCCTGTGTCGATGCCGATTACGATGTTCTCCGCGCAGGTCATGGAACCACATCCAGCCAGCTTCTCAGCAATCCCTACATCATACATACACAGGCCTATGCCATCGACAATATGCTCTGCTACGCGCCCTCGCTCCACAATGTGTGTGTGGCAGTAACGCTCAACGATAGCCGCGTGTTCGACAGTGAGGCTTATCTGCAGCAATTCTCAAGAATCATCTATCCGCTCTTTGTCTGGAATATCTGGTGCTATCGGGAGAATTGCTACAACCGATTCACCATGACCGACTTTCTCCGCACCATCGAGCTCGGCAACTTCAAACTCGGGGCTGCCGAACAATCGCTCCAAAACCTGCAGCGGAAAGTGGATCGAAAGGTGAAAGAACTTCAGCAAGACTACAGCTACGGCATTGCCGGCGTACAATCCCTGAAAGAAGAACTCGCACAACTGGGTGTTACCCCCGACAATACCTACCTTTACATACAAGGGCATCACCTTCAGGAAAAAGTTGTAGTCCCCATGCTCAAGCGCATCTGCGATTTCTTGGTCAACCAGCGGCAGCAAGACATCTCCCGCAAAAGCCTTCATGCCCAGCAGCGACACAACGAACTCAAGTCCTACAATCACTCCACAGAAACCATTTCGTCTGTGTTGAAACGAAACACAGGATGGCTCCAGTCGCCGCAATATCAAGCCATTCTCAAACAACTCCATCAGATATTCCCATAATTTCTATAAAACTAATAAATTCAAAAAGATATGATTAAACCCGCAGAAGGAAAACTTGGCATCATGATAGTCGGTTGCGGAGCCGTATCTACAACCTTCATGACCGGTGTACTCATGGCTCGCCGTGGACTGGCAAAGCCCGTTGGTTCCATGACCCAATACGACCGCATCCGCGTAGGGCGTGGTCAGGAGAAGAAATACTTGAAATATGAAGAAATAGTTCCGCTGGCCTCGTTAGACCAAATCGTGTTCGGCACGTGGGATGTCTATCCGCTGAACGCCTACCAGGCTGCTGTCTATGCCGAAGTGCTCAAACGCGAAGACATCGAACCGGTGCGCGATGAGTTGGAAAAGATACAGCCACTCAAGGCCGCCTTCGACCGCAATTATGCCAAGCGA
>CAJOIX010000007.1:37112-79567 GCA_905234815.1 uncultured Prevotella sp.
ATGGTGGAACAGCTGCGTGCCGACATCCGACAGTTCAAGCAGGAAAACAACTGTGCCCGCGTGGTTGTGCTCTGGGCAGCATCGACAGAAATCTATGTGCCTGTCGATATGGAAGTTCATGGCACCCTACAAGCACTTGAAAAAGCCATGCACGACGATGACCGCCAACGCATTGCACCCTCTATGTGTTACGCCTACGCTGCGCTCTCCGAAGGTTGTCCCTTCATCATGGGAGCCCCCAACACCACCGTTGATATTCCCGCCATGTGGCAACTGGCCGAACAGACACGTATGCCCATCGCCGGCAAGGACTTCAAGACAGGCCAGACACTTGTGAAATCAGGATTTGCGCCTATCATCGGCACACGCTGTTTGGGACTCTCTGGCTGGTTCTCCACCAACATCCTGGGCAATCGCGACGGACTCGTGCTCGACGAACCGGACAATTTCCGCACCAAGGAAGTGTCGAAACTCTCTACGCTCGAGACCATTCTCGAAGCCGACAAGCAGCCCGATTTATATAAAGACTATTTCCATAAGGTGCGCATCAATTATTATCCACCGCGCAACGACAACAAAGAGGGCTGGGACAACATTGATATCTTTGGCTGGATGGGCTATCCCATGCAAATCAAGATTAACTTCCTCTGTCGCGATTCCATCCTCGCAGCACCGCTCTGTCTGGACCTCTGCCTTTTGACCGACCTTGCTGCGCGTGCCGGACGCTATGGCATACAGCGCTTCCTGAGCTTCTATCTCAAGAGTCCGATGCACGATTATACGCAAGGCGAACAGCCCGTCAACCACCTTTATCAGCAATACACCATGCTGAAAAATGCCATACGCGAGATGGGTGGTTATCCAGCCGACGAAGAAATAGACTAAAAGAGGTGGGCATAGTAGATTTTCAATTTCCAGTTCTCAATTTTTATCGTACCTTTGCCGCATGATTCGGAAGGAAGAACTTCTAAACAAACGCGTCTGCGTGCTGCTTTCGGGCGGTGTGGACTCTGCTGTGGTTGTGTATCAACTCTCACAAATGGGCCTACAGCCCGATTGCTATTATATTAAAATCGGTCCTGAGGAGGCTTCGGAATGGGACTGCTCATCGGAGGAAGATCTGGAGATGGCCACCGCTGTGGCGCGAAAATATGGATGCCAACTGAAAGTGATTGATTGCCATAGAGAGTATTGGGATCAGGTGACCCGCTATACGATGGAGAAAGTTCGTGCTGGCTTCACCCCCAATCCCGATGTGATGTGCAATCGACTCATCAAGTTTGGCGCCTTCCACGAGAAATGCGGTCACAACTACGACCTCATTGCCACAGGCCATTATGCCCAGACCGAATGGATTGACGGAAAAAAATGGCTTACCACAAGCCCCGACCCCGTGAAAGACCAGACCGATTTTCTGGCGCAAATCTATGATTGGCAGCTGCAGAAGGCTATCTTTCCCATTGGTCATCTTCCGAAAGAGGAAGTGCGCGCCATAGCCGAGCGCGAACATCTGGTCAATGCCAACCGCAAGGATTCACAGGGCATCTGCTTCCTCGGCAAGATTAACTACAACGACTATCTGCGCCGCTACCTTGGCGAGCAGGTGGGCAACGTGATAGAACTCGAGACTGGACGGAAAATAGGCGAGCATCGTGGCCACTGGTTCCACACCATTGGCCAGCGCAAAGGGCTTGGCTTTGGCGGCGGACCGTGGTTTGTGGTGAAGAAAGACACCGCGCAGAACATTCTCTATGTGTCCAACGGCTACGACCCGGCCACGGCTTATACAGACCGCTTCATCATCCACGACCTGCATCTGCTCACCGCGCCAATTGACTCGCCCACCATTACCTTTAAAATTCGCCACACGCCGGAGCATTATCGTGCGCAACTTATCCCGCTCGACAACGGGCGTTACGAGGTGCAGAGCGAAGAGCGTATTCATGGTGTAGCCCCTGGACAGTTCTGCGTCATCTACGACGAGGAGCATCACCGCTGCTTCGGCTCGGCCGAGATTACGGTTTAGCAAGCAAAGAAACGCAAGAATATCAATAAAAACAAGTATCAGAAAATGAAAAAAATCTTATTCCTTATGGCCATGCTGCTCACAGTATCGGCAGGCCAGGCAAAGACACGTACCGCCGTGTTTACCACCAAACCACAGATGCACTGCCGCAAGTGCGAACAGCGCATGACCGACATGGTCAATCTTCTCAAAGGCGTGAAGAAAGTAGAAGCCAACTCTTTGGAACAGACCATCCAGATTACTTTCAACGATAAGGTAGTGAACGAAGAAACACTGCTCAAGGCTTTCAAACTTTGGGGCTATGAGGCTCGTCAGCTGAAAGAGGGCGAGACCGTGACCGAGCAAGAGGCCCACGAGTGCAAAGAAGAGAAGAAAGGAGAGTAAGGCTTATGTTGCTCACCACCACTCCCAACATCGAAGGACACAAGATCCTTGAATATAAAGGCATCGTGCTGGGCGAAACCGTTATCGGTGCCAATGCGTGGAAAGACCTCAAAGCATCGCTCACCAACTTTTTCGGTGGTCGCAGCGGAGCCTACGAAGAGGCTTTTGTCAATGCCCGCAACGAGGCCGAGGCTGAGCTCATTGATACGGCCAAGAAACTCGGCGCCAATGCCGTAATCGGTATCGACTACGACTACGAAACATTGGGCGAGGGCAACGCCATGATGATGGTCAGCATCAGCGGTACCGCCGTTGTGGCCGAAGGCCTTTAAACTTGACGCGAAACGATAAAGCATAAAAAAATGCGCTGGGTGATTGCCCAGCGCGTTTTTTATTGTCGATTGACCGAGGCCAATGCTTACAGGTTCGGGTTCATGGCTGTCCACTGTGCGAGTTCGGGCACGATGCCGAGTTCGATAATCTCGTCGCGCATCTTCTGCAAGTGCTCGTAAGAAGCCTGCAGCTCTGCCATTTCTTCGGCAGTGCCTTCGGGCTTGGTGTAGTGCACGCCAGTCTTGTCGATGGTGGTAGGCATGGCCATCATTACATTCTTGAAGCCAAAGTCGTTCACGTAGCATCCGGCAGGCCACTTGAAGGGTTCGCCACCCATGGCACCCTCAATCATCTTTACAGCCTGATATGCAGGGCTCTGGAACGATGAACGGCCGCGCAGCTTGATAATGTTGCTGCCGCCCTGTGTGGTCATGTGCTTGATTTCAGCCCAACGCTCTGCAGAGAGAGGCAGTTCGGCCAGAGGCTTGCCGTCGATCAGTGCTTTGCTGGCAAATACAGCCATCTGTTCGCCGTGGCCACCATAGGTGTAGGCGTTTGTCACTTTGCACTGCTGCACGCCAAACTCCTGAGCCAGTTGCTGCTGCAGACGGGTAGAGTCGAGCGCAGCCAGCGAAGTGAGCTGGTTGGGTTTCAGGCCAGAGTGGATCAGCGCGGTGAGCGCGGTCACGTCGGCAGGATTGAAGATTACCACCACGTGCTTCACGTCGGGGCAGTATTTCTTTATGTTTTCGCCAAAGTCGGCTGCGATCTGGCAGTTGCCTTTGAGCAGGTCTTCGCGGGTCATGCCCTCTTTGCGGGGAGCACCGCCGCTGGAGATAATGTACTTTGCACCAGTGAATGCCTCTTCAGCATTGACAGTGTAGGAGATGTTTGCCTCGGGGAAGGCGCAGTGGCACATTTCGTCGTAAACGCCGTGCACACCGGGTTCATAGATGTCGTACAAGCAGATGTTAGGAGTCAGACCGAGCATCAGCACACTCTGTACCATGTTGGAGCCAATCATGCCGCCGGCACCAACAATGAGCAGTTTCTCGTCGGTTAAGAATGCCATAATGTTTAAATAATTTTAGGTTTGAATTTGATATTATTGTTTACATTGTTCTTTTCTATCGTGCAAAATTAAAAAAAACTTTTTCAACTCCCAAAAAAACATGCACATTGCGTCAAGTCTTGCCGTCGGCGGCTGATTTTCTGGCGGCGGCCCGCAGGCGCAGCCTCCTCAAAGCCCGCGGCAGATACATGGTAACTCTTGGAAGGTCAAAAACATAGGAAAACGATTTTTTTTGTGATGAAATTTTCGTGGTTTGAAATAAATGCTTACTTTTGCAGCCACGTTTTAATGCCCGCGTGGGCAAATTGAAGTTTAATTTATTTAAGTAAAAAAGAAGAAAAATGATTATTGTACCTGTAAAAGATGGTGAAAACATCGAAAGAGCGTTGAAGAAGTTCAAGAGAAAGTTTGACAAGACTGGTGTGACCAAGGAATTGCGTCGCCGTCAGCAGTTTGACAAGCCTTCTGTACTGAAGCGCCTGAAGATGGAGCGTGCTATCTATGTTCAGAAGCTCCGCCAGAACGAAGAGTAAGCATCCAAGAAGTTTAATCAGACAAGAATAGATTAAGGAGGTGATTACGCTTTAAAACAAGGCACACTTATCAACATAAAGAAATAAAAAAAGGGGACTTCCTGCATAGGGAGGTCTCCTTTATTTGTGGTGTTGGTTAGAGTTGATTTGGAGGGCTTTTTTTACTTGTTTTCTAAAAGCTATGCTTTTGCCTTCCAATAGCTATGCTTTTACAACGCAAAAGCTATCCTTTTGGCGGGCAAAAGGATAGCTTTTGAAATCGGTTTTCTATCTGCTTGAAAATCAGCAGGTTTCGTTTTGACATTCGTGGTCGTGGCAGTGGCTGCCGGCGGTTTCAAATTCGAGCGTGGCGTGGGCAATGCCCGCAGCGTGGAGTTGCTGCTTCAGCAGGTCTTTGATTTGCTCCATGCGCTCGAGTTCGTTCACCACGACATGGGCCGTGAGGGCATTGTCGGTGGTGGAGATGGCCCAAATGTGCAGGTGGTGTACGCTGCAGACGCCGTCGGTTGCGGTCATGATCTTTTCTATGGCCTCAGGCTCTACGCCTTCGGGAGTGCCGTCGATGATGAGCCGCAGCGAGTCGGTGAGCAGGCTCCAGGTGGAACCGAGAATGACAACGGCGATGATGAGGCTCACAATGGGATCGACAATGTTCCAGCCAGTCAGATTGATGAGTATGCCCGAGAAGACCACGCCAACGCTGACGAGCGTGTCGGCCACCATGTGCAGGTAGGCGCCTTTCTGGTTGAGGTCGGCCTGGCTGCCGCGCAGCAGGAGCAGTGCGGTGAGCCCGTTGATGAGGATGCCGATGCCGGCCGTCCACGAAATGGCGGTGCCATTCACCTCTACGGGGGTATTGAACTTATGGATGCTCTCCACAACGATGCCGCCCACGGCTACGAGCAGCAGGATGGCATTGAGCAGCGAGATGAGAATGGTTGATTTCTTCAGTCCGTAGGTGTAGTGGCCGTGAGGATGCACGCGCGCCAGCTGGAAGGCGATAAGCACGAGCACGAGCGAGAACACGTCGCTCAGGTTGTGGCCCGCATCGGACAGGAGCGACAGCGAGTCTTGCCAGAAGCCTACGCCGGCTTCAACGCCCACGAAGAGCAGGTTCAAAAGGATGCAGAAGATGTAGAGCCGGATTTGGTTCGACTGATTGCCGTATGCGAAAGTGGCTGGGGCGTGGTGGTGATGATGCTGATGGTGTGGTGCCATGTTTCTTATTACATTATTATAAATGTTGACGTCAGAAAATTATTTGTACCTTTGCTGCCATGAAGACAGAAAAAGAGAAAATGCTGTCGGGTGAGGTCTATAGTGCCGTTGACCCTGACTTGCTTAGAGAGCTGAACGCCGTGAAGGACCGCCTGCAGGAGTATAACAACCTGCGCCCGTCTGACTTGGAAGCGCGGCGCGAGATGCTCAACCAGTTGCTGGGTCATGTGGCCGACGGGCGTGCGTTTATCAATCAGCCCTTCTATTGCGACTATGGCAAGCATATCCGCGTGGGCTGCCGATTCTTTGCCAATTTTAATTTCACGGTGCTCGACGAGGCGCTCGTGACCATTGGCGACGACTGTTTCGTTGGTCCCAACGTGAGCATTTATACTGCTTGCCACTCAACCAATCCCGCTGAGCGAAACACGCGCCAGGAGTGGGCTGAGCCTGTGAGCATCGGGCGGAATGTGTGGATTGGCGGGTCGGTCACGATTTTGCCCGGGGTGACCATTGGTGACAATGTGACGATTGGTGCCGGCTCGGTGGTGGTGAACGATATTCCGTCGAACACGGTGGCCGTTGGCAATCCCTGTCGCGTGGTGAAACAGCTTTAGCGCTTCAGCGTCAGCGTCACCTTGCCTACGTAGATGGCGTGCTTGCCGTTCTGATCTACAGGCACGGGCCGTCCGTCGATGTTATTGACGTATTGCAGTTGTTCCATATAGGTGTGGCTGTGGCCGCCGAGCACGAGGTCGATGCCGCGCGTGGCACGGATGATGTCGCCGTCGCTCGTTGTGTCAGTGTTCCAGCCCATGTGCGATATCAGAATCACAATGTCGCATTTCTTTTTGCCCTTCAGCAGTGCCACCATTTCCTGAGCTTTTGCTATCGGGTCGAGGTATTTCACACCTGGGCAGTTCTTGGCTGAAACAAGACCTTCGAGGGCAGGATCTAAGGCGAATACGCCAATCTTCACGCCCTTGCGCTTGATGATGATATAGGGTTTCACCAATCCTTCGCACACGGTACCTGTGAAGTCATAGTTGGAGCAGAGTATGGGGAAGTTGGCCATACGGAAGATGCGGGCCATGTTGTCGAGTCCGAAGTCGAACTCATGGTTGCCAATGGTGGAGGCGGCAATGCCCATTTGGTTCATCAGGCCAATCTCCACATCGCCCTTATATAAATTATAATAAGGTGATCCTTGCGAGAAGTCGCCGCTGTCGAAGTAGAGCAGGTCGGGATCTTTCTGTCGCTCTTCTTTGAGCATGGCTATGCGGCGCAAGAATCCGCCACGGCCGGCCAGCATCGTATCGGCCAGGTTCACGTTGAGCGGCATGACGGTGCTGTGGGTGTCGTTGGTATGGAGAATGGTCAGTTGCTTCTGAGCAGATGCTGAGAGGCCCGAAGCGAGCAGGACGATACCTACCACCAGCCCCTTCCAGCGGAAGGAGGCGTTAAGGAGACGTGTTATGTTTGTCATACTATTCAATTGGTCAATTGTAGTTTTCGGTTTTAGATTCTGTAGGTGGTGAGCGCTTTTATTTCACCACGCAGCGGCCTTCCAACTGTGCATCGACAGCGCGTCCAGCGGCTGCCTCGGCGCGGAAATAGTCCATGATGATGTAGCGCACGTTGTTCTCTTCGGCTTGTGGCGACACCACATCGGTACCGGTTTTGAAAGCTGTCAGCCCATCGTTGCCCTGTGCCAAATAGTCGAGGGTGACCACACGGTAGGTGCGATCGGGCGTTACAGGTTCACCGCCCACAGACACAGACAGCAGTTGGCCGTCGCGGGTGATGACCATTCGAACACTGTGGCTGAGGCCTTCGCCGCCGCGGTGGGCAATCTGGCGGAAGAGCTCAAGCGTCTGCTCGCCACTGAGCGTCAGGAAGCAAATCTTATTTTCAAATGGTGCCACTTCAACCACATCGCCGTAGGTGGTTTCGCCCTTGGCAAAGGCTGCACGCATACCGCCCATGTTATAGACAGCAAAGTCGGGATGCTCGCCAAAGCGGGCGCTGCCCCACACCAGAATGTCGGTCAGCACATTGGAGAGCAGGCTCTCGGGACGGTCCTTGTCGAGAAATTGTGCAGTACGGCCCACCACAGGACTCATGATGGAATCGACCACGTGCTTGTAGGGAGCAATGAACTGCGCGGCTGTAGCGTCGGGCTGGGTATCGTAGCGCTGGTCAACGAGAATGCGTGAGCGGTCGATAGAGGCTACTTGATAAGCCGGCTTGCAGCTGGCGAGCAGCAAACTGCCGGCAAGCAGCAGCAAAAAGTGAAAGTGTTGGTTTTTCATAAGCAAATGGTTTATAGGGCAAAAATAAGGAAATTCTCTTGAACAGGACGTTTTTTTGGAAAAAATATGACGAAACAATCGGAAAGTTTCTACTTTTGTAAAAAGGTTTCATTTAAATTAATTCTATCATGAAAAAGTATTTTGCAGAACTCGTGGGTACAATGGTACTCGTGTTAATGGGTTGCGGTGTAGCCGTTAGTTTGCAGTGCGATGCACTGATTGCCACCACTGTGATTGGCACCTCTTTAGCGTTTGGTTTGGCTGTTGTGGCCATGGCCTACACCATTGGTGGTATCTCCGGATGCCATATCAATCCTGCCATCACGCTGGGCGTTTGGCTGTCTGGCCGCATGAAGGGAAAGGAGGCTTGTTGCTATATGGTGGCACAAGTGGTTGGCGCTATCGTAGGTGCAGCCATTCTTTGGTTTCTCACAGGCGGTGTTGATGGTCTGGAAGGCCTTGGAGCCAACGGACTGCAGCAGGGTGTAAGCCTGACAGCCGGACTGCTGGCAGAGATGGTATTCACCTGCGTGTTCGTATTGGTGGTGCTCGGTGCCACGGCAAAAACTAATGGCGCTACAAACAATTTTGCAGGCCTTGCCATAGGCTTGTCGCTCGTGCTCGTTCATCTGGCTTGTATCCGCTACACAGGCACATCGGTGAATCCCGCACGCTCCATTGGTCCTGCACTGTTTGCAGGCGGACTGGCCATGAAGCAGTTGTGGATCTTCATCGTTGGCCCGTTTGTGGGTGCTGTCTTCGCTTCGCTCATCTGGAAAGCGATTGACACCAAGGAAGACTAATTTTTTGAAGAAATGCTTGGACGAGAATGACACACTTTTGCTTGTGTCATTCTCGTTTTTGTGCGCTGCCGAAAAACAGTTCGTGCGGTTCCAGCCTTGCATGGATTGTAAAAAGCGCCGAGGCAAAAGTTTTTTACAGGGTAAATATTTCATTTTTTTATTTTTTTGTAGTACCTTCGCGGCGCAAAACCAATTATTTATACCAAAAATGGACGATTATCACGCGGAAACTTTTAACCCTGGAGCGTGAGGATTTTGCAAACAGTTTGCTAATCCTCAGGCCCGTTAACCCTTGGAGGCTTAGCAAATGAAAACGTACTGGAACACCACTGATACCCTGCGCGCCATCAATGAGTGGCAGCCAGGCTGCTGGGTGCAAGTGACCTGCCCCACAGAAGAAGAAATTGAAGAACTGGAAAAGCGCTTCGACATACCCGACTATTTCCTTTCCGACATCAGCGATACCGACGAGCGTGCCCGCTATGAATACGACGACGGGTGGATGCTCATCATTCTGCGCATACCCTTTGTGAAGGAAGTACGTTCGCGCACTCCCTATACCACCGTGCCCCTCGGTATCATTCACAAGCGCGATGTGACCATCACCGTGTGCTACTACGAGACAAACATGATGATAGACTTTGTCACCTATCAGCAGAAACGCGCCACGGGATTCACCGACTATGTCGATATGATTTTCCGTCTGTTCCTTTCGTCGGCTGTGTGGTATCTGAAGCGGCTGAAGCAAATCAGCACGCTCATTGATAAAGCCAAGCACAATCTCGACCACGGCGTGAACAACGAGAGCCTTATCGGACTGTCGCGACTGCAGGATTCGCTCACCTATTTCAATACATCCATTCGCGGAAACGAAAATCTGCTCTCGAAACTGAAGTTCAAACTGCAGGTCGATGAGCTGGACGCCGACCTCATTGAAGACGTAAACATCGAGATGACACAGGCCAAGGAGACCACTTCCATCTATTCCAACATTCTGGAATCGACCATGGATACCTACTCCTCCATCATCAACAACAACATGAACACCGTGATGCGTACGCTCACCTCTGTGTCGATTATCATGATGTTCCCCACGCTCATCGCCTCGCTCTTTGGCATGAACCTGGTGAACGGCATGGAAACCTCGCGCTGGGGATTCCTCATAGCGCTGGTCATCTCGGTCGTTGTGTCTGGGTGTACATGGGCCATCCTGCGAATGAAGCGACTCGTGTAATTATCAAAACCGATTCATGGAAGAAACAAATGCGGCAGTTAGAAAAATTGCCGAACAAAAATACGAATTTGGTTTCACCACCAATGTGCAGACTGAAGTCATCCCAGTGGGGCTGACCGAGGATGTGGTGCGGCTCATCTCGCAGAAGAAGCATGAGCCAGAATGGCTGCTGGAGTTCCGGTTGAAAGCCTTTCGCCACTGGCTCACATTGGAGCAACCCTCTTGGGGGCATCTTCACCTGCCGGTAATAGACTATCAAGCCATTTCTTATTATGCCGACCCCACGGCCAAGCAGCAAGATTCGGGAAACAAGAAACAAGAGATTGACCCCGAACTGGAACGCACCTTCGACCGTTTGGGCATACCCCTTGAAGAGCGACTGGCGCTATCGGGTATGGCCGTTGATGCTATCATGGACTCCGTATCGGTGAAAACCACCTTCAAGGAGAAACTTTCGGAGAAGGGAATTATCTTTTGTTCCATAGGCGAAGCCGTACAACAATATCCAGACTTGGTGCGCGAATACTTGGGCACCGTGGTTCCCTATGCCGATAATTTCTATGCTGCCCTTAACTCTGCCGTCTTCTCCGACGGCTCGTTCGTCTATATACCTCGTGGCGTGCGCTGCCCGATGGAGCTCAGCAGCTACTTTCGCATCAACGCCCGTGGCACAGGTCAGTTTGAAAGAACACTCATCGTGGCCGAAGATGATGCTTATGTGTCGTATCTCGAAGGTTGCACCGCACCGATGCGCGACGAACATCAGCTGCACGCCGCAATAGTGGAGATTATTGTAAAAGACCGCGCTGAAGTGAAATACTCTACGGTGCAGAACTGGTATCCAGGCGATGCCGAAGGAAAGGGAGGCATCTTGAACCTCGTGACCAAGCGCGGCGACCTGCGCGGCGAAGGTTCAAAACTCTCATGGACGCAAGTGGAAACAGGATCGGCTATCACATGGAAATACCCCTCGTGCATACTGCGTGGCGACAATTCGCAGGCCGAATTCTATTCCGTGGCGGTGACCAACAATTTCCAAGAGGCTGACACGGGCACAAAGATGATTCACATTGGTCGCAATACGAAATCGACCATCATATCGAAAGGCATATCAGCCGGTCACTCACAGAATTCTTATCGCGGACTGGTGAAGGCCACAAAATCGGCCGAAAATGCCCGCAACTACTCATCGTGCGACTCCCTGTTGCTTGGTTCGCAATGCGGTGCTCACACTTTCCCATACATGGATGTGCAGAATCCCACGGCAATCTTTGAGCACGAGGCCACGACTTCAAAAATATCGGAAGACCAACTATTCTACTGTCAGCAACGCGGCATTCCCATGGAACAAGCCGTTGGGCTGATTGTGAATGGCTATGCCAAGGATGTTCTCAACAAATTGCCCATGGAATTTGCTGCCGAGGCCAACAAACTTTTGGCACTGACGCTTGAAAACACTGTGGGATGATTGCCCACATACATAATATCTTACCCATCACCCATCCAATATATGCTTGAAATACGCAACCTACATGCCGCAATCGACGGCAAAGAAATACTCAAGGGAATCAATCTGACCATCGCCGATGGTGAGATTCATGCCATCATGGGACCTAACGGAGCTGGAAAATCGACGCTGTCGGCAGTTCTTACAGGCAACCCTCAATATGAAGTAACAGCGGGAGAGGCCATTTTTAACGGTAAAAATCTTCTGGAAATGAAACCCGAAGATCGAGCTCATGAAGGTCTGTTTCTATCCTTTCAGTATCCTGTAGAGATACCTGGGGTGTCGATGACCAATTTCATGCGGGCCGCAGTGAACGAGCAGCGCAAGTATCGCGGAGAAGAACCACTCAACATGAGTGATTTTATGAAGTTGATGCGGGAGCGCCGAATGATTGTGGATCTTGACCAGAAGTTCTTCCACCGTTCCGTGAACGAGGGATTTTCGGGTGGAGAAAAGAAACGCAACGAAATCTTCCAGATGGCTATGCTCGAGCCGACGCTGGCCATTCTCGACGAGACCGACTCTGGTCTGGACGTTGATGCGATGAGAATCGTGGCTGAAGGCGTGAATAAACTGCGCACGGAAAAGACCTCATATATTGTCATAACGCACTACGACCGGCTTTTGGAGATGATTCGCCCCGACTTTGTTCATGTGCTTTACAACGGTCAAATAGTGCGGACAGGTGGCCCCGAATTGGCTGTTGAGATTCAAAATCACGGCTACGAACAGATTAAGCAGAAAGCAGAAGCCTAACCTTTACAATGAACAAGCAAAGTCATCAGCAGTATATTGAACTCTACGAGCAATTCGCCGAAGTGCTCGCTGCGCACTCTGTGCCGGTAATGAATGACCGTCGCGGCGAGGCTTTTTCTGCTTTCTGTAAGCAAGGTTTCCCCTCGCGTAAGGAAGAACGATACAAATATACTGACATTCAGGCTCTCTTCGCGCCTGACTACGGTCTTAACCTGCAGCGGCTTGATGTTCCGTTCCAGCCAGAAGAACTCTTCCACTGCGAAGTGCCAAACCTTTCTACGTTGCTTTTTTATGTAGTGAACGATACACTCTCGCCTCTCTCCTCAATCCCTTCCTCTTTACCTCAGGGTGTATTCATCGGGTCAATGAAACAATTTGCCGCGGAGCAGCCTGAAATTCTTCGTAAACATTACGGACGGTTGGCCCCAGTGGCTACCGATTCGCTTGTAGCGCTGAATACGATGCTGGCCCAAGACGGGCTGGTGGTCTATATACCTCGTGGTGTTCGTCTGGAAAAGACCATACAGGTGGTGAACTTGCTCAAGGCGAATGTGCCGCTGATGGTGTGCCGCCGCGTCCTGATTATAGTGGAAGAGCAGGCCGAAGCGAAGATACTCTTTTGTGATCACGCCCTTGAAGACGTACAGTTCCTTACCTCCGAAGTGATGGAAGCCTACGTAGGTGAGAATGCGTCGCTTGAAATTTACTCGCTGGAAGAAACTCATCAGAAGAATATCCGTGTGTCAAATACCTATGTGGAGCAGCAGCAGAGCAGTAGGTTGAACCATCAAAGCATCACGTTGCACAATGGTCAGACGCGTAACACCTTTGAAGTGCTGCTCAATGGAGCAGGGGCCGAATGTTGGTTGGGTGGCGGTGTGATTGCCGATAAGCAGCAGCGTGTGGACAACAATACACTGATCACTCATCGAGTGCCTCATTGCGAAAGCCACGAACTCTATAAGTATGTGCTCAACGAACAATCGACAGGAGCTTTTGCCGGTCGTGTGCTGGTGGAAAAGGATGCTCAGAAAACTGTTTCGCAGGAGACCAATCAGAACCTTTGCATGACGCCCGAAGCCAGAATGTACACGCAACCGATGCTTGAAATCTATGCTGACGATGTGAAGTGCTCGCACGGATCGACCGTGGGGCAACTCAACGAGGCTGCACTTTTCTATATGCAGCAGCGTGGCATCAGTCTTGCGGAGGCCAAACTGCTGTTGCAGACTGCTTTCATTGGCGAAGTGATTGACCAAGTGCCGCTCGCACCGCTGCGCGACCGATTGCGGTATTTGGTGGATCAACGCTTCCGAGGGCAGCTGAACCACTGCGAAGGCTGCAAGTTATGCAAGTAAATAGACTGCGAAAAGAAAGCGTTCATGCTACATTGAAATATGAATAAATATAGAGCCGATTTCCCAATACTGCAACGCGAAGTGCATGGCAAGCCATTGGTCTATCTCGACAATGCTGCAACCACGCAGAAACCACTCTGCGTGCTCGATGCCATGCGTGAGGAATACCTCAATGTGAATAGTAATGTTCATCGCGGGGTGCACTATCTCTCGTTGAAAGCTACCGAGCTACACGAAGCGGCCCGCGAAACTGTGCGCCAATTTATCAATGCCGGCAGTAGTTCGGAGATTGTATTCACCCGCGGCACCACAGAAGCCATCAACCTCGTGGCCAGCAGCTATGGTGAGGCTTTCATGCAAGCTGGCGATGAAGTGATTCTCACCGTGATGGAGCATCACTCTAATATCGTTCCTTGGCATTTGCTCCGCCAGCGTAAAGACATTGTGCTGAAAGTACTGGATATCAACGAGCGCGGCGAGTTGGACCTGCAACAGTATGAGCAACTCTTTTCTCCACGCACTCGTTTAGTGAGCGTCTGCCATGTGAGCAATGTGTTGGGTACGGTCAATCCGATAGAAGAAATCATTCGTGTGGCCCACGAAAAAGGTGTGCCTGTGCTGGTAGATGCCGCGCAGAGCGTACCGCATCGCAAGATTGATGTGCAGGCTATGGACTGCGACTTCTTGGCTTTCAGCGGTCATAAAATGTATGGTCCTACAGGCATTGGGGTGCTCTACGGCAAGCAGTCGTGGCTGGAACAGCTGCCGCCCTATCAGGGTGGCGGCGAGATGATTGATCATGTATCGTTCGACACTGTGACCTATGAGCAGCCGCCGTTGCGCTTTGAGGCAGGAACGCCAGACTATGTGGCAACCCACGGATTGGCTACAGCCATTCACTATCTTGAAAGCATCGGCATGGAGCGTATCGAACAGATGGAGCACGAGTTGATGACTTATGCCATGGAGCAACTGCAAGCCATAGACGGGCTGCAGATGTTTGGCACAGCTGCAGGTAAAGATGCTGTGATGAGTTTCCTCGTGGGCGATATTCACCATTTAGACATGGGCACGCTGCTCGACCAGATGGGCGTTGCCGTACGTACGGGCCACCACTGTGCACAACCGCTCATGCAGCGACTGGGTATCAGCGGAACCGTCCGTGCATCGCTTTCTTTTTACAATACTCGCGAAGAGATAGACATACTCTGTGCCGCCATTCGTCGCGTGCAGCAGATGTTCTGATTCCCCAAAATATTCGAGTAGAAAGCAACTGTGACTTCTTCTACACCAAAAAGGAGAGAGCGACATCAGTTTTGATGCCGCTCTCTCCTTTTATTTTATTCGTCGAACTACTATTTAACTGAATGTGCCAGGGAAATCCCACAATAGGCAGCAACCAGGCGAGTAGCATCAGTTATTTTTCTTATAGCTTTGGACGGCCCAAGTAGCCATGAACAGACCGATGGCAAGAAGGGCCAGTAGCTGATGTGCTACATCGCCGAATGAGCCGCCACGGATGAATACGGTGCGGATGGCATCGATGAAGTAGTGCATCGGGTTGATATAGGTGGTAAGATAAGCCCAGTCGGGCATGGAACGCGATGGGGTAAAGAGGCCGCTGAGCAGCATGATACACACAATGAAGAACCACATGACGAACATGGCCTGTTGCATGGTATCGCTGTAATTGGAGATGATGAGGCCGAACGATGAGAAGAACAATGCCAGCAGCATGGCAAGTACATAAACCAGCCAAAGCGGTCCTGTGGGTGTGAGCCCATAGATTAGCCAAGCCAGCAGGAGACAGATTGTAACCACGAAAAAGGCAATGAGCCAGTAAGGGATGAGTTTGGAGAGGATGAAGGCCCATTTCGACACGGGTGTGACGTTAATTTGCTCGATGGTGCCGCTCTCTTTTTCGCCGACGATATTCAGTGTAGGCAGAAACCCTGTCATCAGCATCATTACAATAGCCAGCAGGGCAGGAATCATGTAGAGCTGGTAGTTCTGGTGGGGGTTGTAGAGAAGTGAAGTGTGAAACGTAGAGTGTGGAGAATTGCCCGCGGTGGGTATGACGGTGGCAAGTTTATCATTCTTCATTATTAACTCTTCATTTACTATCTGCGAGAGATAAGCACTGCCCATCGCACCCTTCGTGCCGTTGACGGCGTTGGCAGCAAGGAGATATTGTCCATCGCGAATCTCAAGAATGATGTCAGCGCGTCCTTTCTCGATGTCTTTCATGGCCTCGGCGTAGGTGTCTTTTAGTTCGCCAAAGATGAAGTAGTTGCTGGCTGTTATTCGTTGCACCAGTCGTTGCGATTCGATGGTATGGTCGATATCGACAATATCTACTACAATGTTCTTCACCTCCATATTCATCACCCACGGCATGACGCACATAACCATGATGGGGAAAACGATGATGAGCCGTGGCAGAAATGAATTGCGCCGAATCTGCAGAAACTCTTTTTGTATGAGATACTTAATCATTTGCGAAGTCCCGATTTTTTTGATTTGTTACTCCAAGTGTGTTTTGAACGTCTTGAGGGCGACTGTCAGTAGCAGCGCGGTCATGGCTACAAGTATGCCGACTTCCTTCATTATCTCGCCGATACCTACACCCATAATCATCAGTTTGCGCATGGCATCAATGTAGTAGCGGGGTGGTATGAATGCGGCTATCCACTGCAGAACTTGTGGCATCGATTCTATCGGGAACATCATGCCCGAGAGCATCACCACAGGCATCAGTAGCACCATGGCCGAGAGCAGCAGGGCCACGAGCTGTGTCTGGGCTATGTTGGAAATGAGCATTCCAAGTGAGAGAGCCAGCAGGATATAGATGGTACTCACCACGATGATCAAAAACAGGGAACCCGCGAGCGGAACGCCGAGCACATTGCGTGCCATCAACAAGATGATGAGGAGAATGGCAAAGGCAAGTACCAAATAGGGCACAGCCTTGGCTATAATCACCATCAGGGGCTTCACCGGCGATACAAGCAGCACCTCCATCGTGCCGCGTTCCTTTTCGCGGACTATGGAGATCGAAGTCATCATGGCGCAGATGAGCATCAGCAACATACCCATGATGGCTGGTACGAAGTTGTAGGCCGATCTCATCTGTGGATTGTAGAGCAGTTTGGTAAAAACAGGTGAGTGCTGCGCGACATGAGATGAGCTAATGGTCTGCTGTGCATAGTTAATCCACTGCTGGGCCATATTGGGGTCAGAGCCGTCCACAATCAGCTGTACGCCGCTCTTCTTGCTGGCAAAATCTTTTGCAAACACCACGGCCATGTCTGCTTTCTGACGGCGTATGAGCCGTTCGGCTTTCTGTGGTGTGCTAACGGAGGCGGTGATGGTGAAATATTCCGACTGAGCCAGTCGCTCTACGGCCTCTTGCGTTTGGTTATCCATCTGTGAGGTTACCACCACCGTGCGCACATTCTTCACGTCGGTCGTGATGGCAAAGCCGAAGAGAAGCATCATCACCACCGGCATGCCGAAGAGAATGAGCATCGTGCGCTTGTCGCGCAAGATATGCTTGGATTCTTTGATGACAAAACTGATAAATTGCTTCATTATTGTATAATTCAAGCGATAGCAAATAATTCATTTTTCTCACGTTCCACTTCTCTTGCCTTGTCGTGCCAGATAGGTGAACACATGATCCATGTCGGGCTGATGGAATTGCTGCTTCAGTTCGTCGGGCGTTCCGAGGGCGCTGATTTTTCCGTCAACCATGATGGAGATTCGGTCGCAGTATTCTGCTTCGTCCATATAGTGGGTGGTGACGAATACGGTGATGCCGCGTTGGGCTGCATCGTAGATGAGTTCCCAGAACTGGCGGCGCGTGGCAGGGTCAACACCGCCTGTCGGCTCATCGAGGAATACCACGCCTGGTTCGTGGAAGATGCTGACGGAGAAGGCCAGCTTCTGTTTCCACCCTAACGGCAGACTATTGACCAGTGTGTCTTTGTGTTCCGTGAATTTCAGTCTGCGCAGCAATTCGTCGCACTTCTTGCTTATCTCTTCTTCTTTCATGCCGTAGATACCGGCAAAGAGGCGGATGTTCTCGCTTACGGTCAGGTCTTCGTAGAGCGAGAATCGCTGCGACATATAGCCGATGTGCTTCTTGATTTGCTCATGCTCTGTACGAATGTCAAATCCGCAGACGCTCCCAGTGCCGCTTGTCGGTTGATTCAGACCAGTCAACATGTGCATGGCTGTGGTCTTGCCGGCTCCATTGGCACCGAGGAATCCGAAAATCTCGCCTTTCTTTACGGTGAATGAAATATCGTCAACGGCATGAAATGTGCCGAAGGCTTTCACCAAGTGTGAGACGGAGATAATATTTTCGCTCTCTCTGTTCGTTGCTTTGGGGTCTTCACTTTTGTTGAGCCCTGGCGGATTGAAGATATCCTTAAAGCGTTCAAGAATGTTCTCTGGTGTATCGATACCCTTTATCTGGCCGTGGTCGAGAAAAGCCACATGCTCGCAGCAGCGCACTTCGTCGAGATAAGGCGTTGAGGTCACGATGGTGATGTCCCGCTCCTTCAGTGTGCCAAGCATTTCCCATAATTCTTTGCGGCTCACAGGGTCAACACCCGTGGTTGGTTCGTCGAGGAGGAGCACACTCGGACTATGCACCAAGGCGCAGCTCAATGCCAGTTTCTGTTTCATTCCGCCCGACAAAGCTCCGGCCTTGCGATTGCGGAATCGTTCTATTTGCGAGTAGATGGCTTTGATCGAGTCGTAGCCTTCATCGACGGTTGTTCCGAAGAGCGTGGCAAAGAACTTCAGATTCTCTTCGACAGTCAGGTCCTGGTATAGCGAGAACTTGCCTGGCATATAGCCCACTCGGCAGCGCACCTCCCGCATCTGTCTGACAACATCGAAGCCGTCAACCGATGCCTGTCCCGCTTCAGGCAGTAGCAGCGAACAGAGAATGCGAAACATTGAAGTCTTGCCAGCCCCGTCAGGACCAATGAGCCCGAACACCTCGCCTTTCGCAACGGAGAACGAAACATCGTCGAGGGCCTTCGTCCTGCCGTAGCTCTTACTTACATGATTCACTTCTATTGCATTCATGGCGACAGTAGATAATTCGCTATGTTTTTTTCTGTTCACTCAAAAAGAAACTTCGCCGTACATTCCTATTTTAATGTAGCCGTCGTTCTTTACAGCTATCTTCACGGCATAGACCAAGTCAGCTCGCTCATCGTCGGTAAGGATGGTCTTGGGCGTGAACTCTGAGCGTGAGGAAATCCACGCAATGGTGCCCTCGTATTCCTTCTTCTGTTGGTTGCCATAGTCGGCAAACACTTTTACTTTCTGTCCTAACTTGATACTTTTCAGTTGGGCGGAAGTGACGTAGGCTCGCAGAAAAACAGTTTCCGTGTCAGCTATCTTGAACAGCGGTTTGCCCACGGTTACAAATTCGCCGCGCTCCACATATTTCTCCAATACCGTGCCCTTGGTGGGTGTCACAATGTGACACTTGCGGAGCATTTCTTTCAGTTGGTTCACCTGAACCTCAGCAGCAGCGGTCTGCTTGTCGAGCGCACGCGAGTTGGTTGAGAGCGAAGAGATTTGCGCGTCGAGTTGGCGCTGCAGTACCTGCACTTGGCTCGTGGCGTCGTCGAGCATCTTGCTGGGTGCTGCGCCATCGGCCACCAGGTCCTTGTATCGTTGCTCTTCGTGGCGCGCCTTGGCCAACTGCTGACGGGTGGCCGCAATCTGCCGCTCCATGTCGGGCTTCTGACTCTGATACACCTCTTTCGTCACTTCCAGTTGCTGTATCTTCAACCAAGTCTGCGTAGTGTCGATGACGCCCACCTCGCTGTCTTGGCCCACCTCGTTGCCTTCGGTGATGTTGAACGACAGCAGGGCCCCGCTTTGTTCTGCAAACACAGTTGTCTCCGTGGCCTCAAAGGTGCCGGTGGCATCGTATGCTTTCTCGTTTTCTCCGCAGGCAACCATCATCAGGGCTGCGCCTGCCAGTGCCAGGATCTTTCTCATCATGATCTTTTATTTTAATTGTTTGTAGTAAATTTATTATCGTAGATGGCCTTCAGCATTTCTATCTGGTGTATCAGCAACTGCAGGCGGGCCGAGTTCTCTTGATTTATGTCGCGCATCAGGTCGTTCACGTCTATGATGCCGTGAGCGAGTTTCGACTCAGCAGCCTTTCTGACAGCCGACCGCAACACGATAATCTGCTCGTCGTCGGCCATCATCTTCCTGTAGCGGTCTATTTCTTCTTGCTGCTGTATTTGCTCCAGACGATTGTTGAAGAGGAACACCTCGCGGTTTGACTCGGCTAACTCTTGCTGCAAATGGAGTTTCGCTTTGTCGTTCTTGCGCGTATAGAGCCCTCCGATGTTCCATGTCAGACGGGCGCCTACCATGCCGTTCAAGCTCCATTTATGCGCCATCATGTCGTCAAACATATTGTAGCCCGGGTAGCCATAATAGCCCTGTACGAACACTCCGAGCTTAGGCATCAGTGCTGCATTGAGCCCTTTCTTCTGTGCGTCGGCCAGTCGGAGTTGTGCATCAAAGAATCGCATCTCCGGCCTTTGGCTTATAGGCTGCGCGGCCACTGTAGTCTCCGCAGGCTTCTGCACGCTCTTCACCTCAATGCCGCAGAATGTTGACAGCATGGTCAGCAACATTCTTTTTTGCGATTCCAGATAGGTGGATTGCTGCACTACATTCAGCCGCTCAGCCTTCACCGACTGCCAGTCGCTCTCGGCAGCGGTGCCGCTTTTCAGCATTGCCTGCAGCTTCTGCTCGTTGCTGGTCAGCAGTTCTTGCAGGTCCTTGTTCAGCTGTATCTGTGCTTCAAGCATGAGCAGCGAGAAGTACATCTCGTTTACGCGGCAACGCACGGCATATAGATTCACTTCTGTCTGTGCCCTCTCCACGTTGCCCTGTTCGCGGGCTATAGCTTTCCTGCTGCTGATGGCGCCGCCGTCGAAGATAGTCTGCTGCACGTCGATGCCCACGCGGTACTGATCTTTCTTCAGTCCTTTCATATTCATGCCAGTGCCCGCCATCATGTTCTTCATTTGGTCAGGCCATGCCATTACGTCGCTCTGGTATGTAGCCTGTGCCTGCGCCGACACCTGTGGCAGCCAGCCTTTCTGAATATTGGCTATCGTCAGTTCTGTGGTCTTTTCTATGAGACCATACTGCCGTATCAGCGGATAATTCTGCTCAGCAGCCCGCCAACATTCCTCCAAGGTCTGCCCCATGGCTGATATGCCTACTGCGCAGAAGACGAAAATGAGGATTTTTTTCTTCATATTCATATCGTTTTTATTGATTTCCAACATGCAACAATACCCCGTATAAGACGGGTGGAGCATATTCCGCTCTGGCACAAAGATAAGAATTATTTGCATGTAATGCTCCGAAATAAGTATTTTTGTACCAAAGTTTAATACCGCAGGAATATAAATCGGAATTTATGAACATGATTAAAGATATCGTCTTAGTTGGAATAGGTAGTGGCCTTGGAGGAATCTGCCGCTACCTGATATCACTTTTGATGAGTCAAGTACGAAGTGGATTCCCATGGGGGACATTTGTAGTTAATGTTGCAGGTTGTCTTCTCATTGGTTTATTGTGGGGAGTCACGAGCCGCGCCCATAACTTATCTCCATCTTTCTCTTTGTTCCTTATGGTCGGCTTTTGTGGTGGATTCACTACATTCTCAACATTCTCTAAAGAAGGATTGAGTCTGCTACAAGCCGATAACTATCTGCTCTTCACGTTATATGTATTAGGGAGCGTGGTGTTAGGTTTGGCGGCAGTAGGTTTAGGATATATAGCAACCAAGTAAATTCCAATTTATCCGACAATTGTCAGATAGCAGCAGACAGTCCTGAGGGCACTTGTCAAGATTGCCGATTTTGCAGTTTTATCTGTTGTTCTCGTTGCTTTCTTTCTGACGAAAAACGTAAATTTCTTTCTTATTGAAAATCAGACACTTAGTAATCGTGTCCTAAAAGCTATGCTTTTGGCCTCCAAAAGCATAGCTTTTGAAGCGCAAAACCTATGCTTTTGAAAACCTATAGTTTTTAGGTTGTTTTTTTAAGAAATGGAATGACGATTTTTTTTGATATAAATTTATCTTGTTATATCTATAAAATCATATTCCTTTTCATCGGGAAAAATACCTCCAGCGATATCAAAATTTTTCTGTATTATTCTTATTGCAGCATCTGAAACATCTACTCCAATCCATCTTCTTCCCATCTGTGCTGCGGTAACTAATGTTCCGCCTGATCCAGCAAAACAGTCTAAAACGATAGATGATTCATCAGAAGAAGCCTCAATGATTGTCTTCAACATTTCTTTATTCTTCTCTGTAGGATATGTCGGGTATGCCGGATCTTTAAAATCCCAGATATCCTGCATTTTCTTAGTTGCATGCTCATCAGCATAATTTATCTTCCTTGGATTGCCTGTGGCCGACCATTCAATTAGCCCAGCCTTGTCCAAGCGTTCTAATTCCTCAACACTGCATCGCCAATGTCGCCCTTGAGGAGGATAAATACCCTTGAAGGGAAGAGCAGATTCTCCTTTTTGAGTTTCGCCAGGAGCATGAATCGGTACTGTGGTGTATCTCCTTCCATACTTATCTATTTTGGGATATAGCCGTTCTATTTCCTCTTGTTTCATCGGTATGCGGGGTTCGTGCCATATTGGAGTACGTGTTTTAGTGTAGAATAATATCATATCTTTGATATTACCATATCCTACGCGAGAAAAATTTTTAGGGTTGCATTTGATTCTTGTAATGTCATTTCTAAACATATCATTGCCAAAAATGTCATCAAGCATTACCTTTACATAGTGCCCAATCTTGTAATCGATATGTAAGTAGAGAGAACCCTGCTCAGAAAGCAGGTCGTAAATTACTTCTATTCGTTGTTTTAAGAAGTTAATGAACTCCGCTCCTTTTAGCGTGTCGGTATACGCTATTGTCCCTTCTCCTGCTTTACTTATTGTGGCTGTTCTGCCTGAGGAGTCGATGGAAAAAGAACCGCCGGTGGCAAAGGGAGGATCAATGTAAACTAAATCTATTTTATTTCGTAGTTGTAACTCGTCGCGGAGCATCTTCAAAGCGGCCAGATTATCTCCTTTTATCAGTAAGTTTTTCATGTCAGATTTGATAAAGAAAATCTCTTAATAACAGTGCGCTTAAAATCGGCTTATCAGATTCTAATAGTTCTTTATGTATTTTGTTTTTGCTTTTAATGTACGGAACCCCATCTATAACTGCTATTTTTACCACTCCATCTGCCACAGGCTCTTTCAGTGTGTCCATAGCATCATTGAATTGTGCGTTTTGATGTCCACCGTCATCAGATATAAATTTGGCTTCACCGATTACATATTTCCCATTAAATCGCCCTACAAAATCTAAACCCTTTTTACGCTTGAAACCAAGCATCTTGGCTGCAAAATCCTTCAATTCTTTATCAGAACCATCAAGAATAGCATTACCCGAACCACTCAAGAACTCCTTTTCATTTACTGGGGCTAACCCTATGGCCTTAGTGTGTAACCAATTTCGAAACATGGGGCCAATCTGTCTGTTTGTTTCTTTGGGTTGTGAGCAGTTCTCATAAATTTTTTTTAAGCCCAATTCATATAGACGACCGCATATTCGGTTCACTGTCTGGGGATTCCTTTCTAAAGCTGATGGATCTTTCCTTAGATATGCAACAAAGCTATCTTTTATGGGGAAGAGCTTTAATTGCAAGAGGGCTTGGATAAGACGTACATTATCCTGATTGTAAAATTCTTGTTCAACCGTCTGAAATACAGATTGATCAATGTCACGTTGCCCTCCAGAGATTATTGGATAGACCCTGTATAATTGGTCTAAATAATCCCTTTGATTAGCATACTCAATGCTTAATTGTGTCCAATAATTTGCCATATATCTTCAAATCATGGCAAAAGCACTTATAAGGTGTGTTTTGACGGGATTCTTCTTAAGGCTCTATATTCAAAAGAAGCGTGAACGCCCATTTGAATATAGAGGCCCTGAGAAAGCCCGTCATCACCAAATGAGTTATGTCCACGCCTATATGCGCAGACATCAACAATTTATTCTTTGGTGATGACTATTGTCAGAAAGTTCTCAGGTTTCTATATTCACCGAATAACTGCTAATGCTGTCAGTTAATATCCCTCAAAAATTCGCAACACTTCCGATGTTTATGTCATTCATATTGCATCTACAAAAATACACAAATCTATTTATAATTCAATAAAATGATGCAGTTTTTGTGCAAAAAGTCTGTGAAGAGTGAAATAGAAATCCCCTCAAAATCTCAAAAGCCTTGCACTTCTGATGCCGGCAAGACTTCTGCGCACGGCATTAGCCGGCCGACGGCAAACAAAAAAAGCGCCACCGTGTGGAAACGGTGGCGCTTTTTGTCTTCTCAGCCCTCTCGATGGGGAAGGGCAGGAGCGTCGTCTTATTCTTCTTCGGAAGCGTCGATGGCTTTGATTTTCTCGCGCAGGAGTTTCACTTCGTCTTTGAGTTTTTCAACTTTGCGGTTGATCTCGTCCACCAGCGAATTACCCTTCTTCGACGCAGCATTGAGGAATCCGAGATTGTTTTCGTAGGTCTGGATTTCCTGTTTCATCTGCTCGTAGCGGCGCATGAGTCGTGTACGTTCGCTGTCGAGGGCGTTATCGCCTCGCTGGGCAATGCTCTTCAGATTGCTCTTGAACGAATCGAGACGACGGCGCGCAGGCGAGAGGTCGAACTTTTCGTAGATGGCGTCGCGCACTTCGTGGAAGGCGTTGTAGATGTTGTCTTTCTCTTTGAAGGGCACATGACCAATCTCGTTGTACTGTTGGAGTAGTTCCTGTGCTTTTTCCATGGCTTCATCGGCAGTGCTTTCGAGCAGAGCCTTGAGCTCGTCGATGATGGCACGCTTCTTTTCGAGGTTCTGTCTTTCTTCAGCACGTGGGTTGGGCACGGCTTGGTTTCTTGCCTCGAAGAAGTGGTTGCAGGCAGCCAGGAAATCATTCCAGAGCTGATCGCCAAGTTTGCGGGGCACCATGCCGATGGTCTTCCATTGTTTCTGCAGCTCTACCAGTCGGTCGGCCGTGGCTTTCCAGTCGGTGCTGTCTTGCAGCGATTGGGCCTCTTCTACGAGTTTACGCTTCTTTTCAGCATTCTCGGCGTATTGCGATTTCTGCTGGCGGAAGTGCTCGCCTTTCTTAGCGAAGAACTCGTCGGACGCGGCGCGGAAGCGTTCAAAGATTTTCACGTTCATCTTCTGCGGTGCGAATCCGATGGTCTTCCATTCGGCTTGCAGCTCGATGAGCGCTTTGGTCAGTCGGTCCCAGTCGGCCGCAGTCTTGATTTCCTCCTGGTTGATGGCTTCGGCTTTTTCACAGAGAGCGGTTTTCTTTTGCAGATTTTCCTCTTCCTGTGCACGCAGGTCTTCAAAATGCTGTTGGTAGCGCTTGTTCACGATGGTGGATGCAGCCTTGAAGCGGTTCCAGATTTCCTCGCGCAGCTCTTTGGCCACGGGGCCTGTCTCGCGGAACTGTTGGTGTAGTTCCTGCAGCTGATGGAAGGCGCTGATCACGTCTGGCTCTTCGGCCAAGCGTTCGCTTTGCTCGCAGAGCTTGGTTTTGATTTCAAGGTTTTTCTTGAAGTCGTATTCGCGGGCTTCGCTGTTCAGCTTAAGCAGGTCGTAGAATTGTTCCACCTGGTGCTGATACTGACGCCACAGATCGCGTGCTGCTTCTGCTGGCACGGCTTTCAGCTCGCGCCATTCCTGTTGCAGTGCCTTGAAGGCTTGGTATGACTTGTTGGCCTCTTCGGGCGAAGTGGCCATCTCCTTGATTTTCTCAATGATATCGAGTTTCTTCTTCAGATTTTCCTGCTTTTCTTTTTCTTGCTGCTGGAAGAGTTTCTGACGTTTCTCTTTGACGATTCCCATCTGTGCCTTAAACTCTTCTTCGGCAGGTTCGGCCTCGGGTTCAAACTTCTCGGGGTCGCCGCCAGCAGCCAGATAAGCCTGCTGCTTGGCCTCCTTGTCGGCGTGGAGGAAGCGGTAGAAGACTGTTTTGAGCAAATCGATTTCGTCCTTAGCTGGTGCTTCTTCGTTCTGGGCAATCTCTTTCAAGCGTTCCAGCACAGCTTCTTTGGATTCGTACACTTTCTTCTGTTCCTGTGCCGGCGTCTCATTGTCGGCCGGCAGCGTTACCTCAGTTTCCTGAGGCGCAACAGAGGCAGCAGCTTCTTGGGTTTGTTCTTCCTGAAGAACATTTTCTTGAGCGTCCATAATAATGAATGTCTTGTTAGGTTAGATATTGTTAAAGCTTTTGTTCTACTTCGATTTCCATGAAGGTTTCAATGATATCGCCCTCGCGGATGTCGTTGAAATTGACCAGCGAGATACCGCACTCAAGTCCGGTAGCCACTTCCTTCACGTCGTCCTTGTAACGCTTCAGCGCGTCGATGGGAGCAGTGTGCACCACAATACCATCGCGCACCACGCGGCCTTTGTCCTTGTTGTGAACCTTGCCTTCGGTTACCAAACCGCCGGCCACAGTGCCCACCTTCGATATCTTGAATACTTGTTTCACTTCAACCTGGCCTGTCACCACTTCCTTCTTCACCTTGTCGAGCATACCGACCATAGTAGCGCGGATGTCGTCAATGGCGTCGTAGATGATGCTGTAGGTGTTGATGTCAATGCCTTCGCGATCGGCTGCCTTGCGGGCATCGGCCGACGGGCGTACCTGGAAGCCCACGATGATGGCATTTGAGGCAGAGGCGAGCATCACATCGTTTTCTGAAATCTGGCCAACGGCCTTGCTGATGACATTCACCTGAACCTTCTCGGTCGAAAGTTTGATGAACGAATCGGAAAGGGCTTCTATCGAACCGTCGGTGTCACCCTTGACGATGATGTTCAACTCGTGGAACTCGCCCAAGGCAATGCGGTGGGAAATATCGTCGAGCGTGAACTTCTTCTGGGTGCGCAAGCCTTGCTCGCGTTGCAGTTGCAGACGTTTGTTGGCTATTTCGCGCGCCTCTTGTTCGGTGTCGAGAATATGGAATGCGTCGCCAGCCGTTGGTGCACCGTTCAGACCAAGAACGATGGCAGCTTCGGCGGGACCGGCTTCCTGTATGCGCTGATTGCGCTCGTTGAACATGGCTTTAATCTTACCCCAGCTCGTTCCGGCAATCATAATGTCACCCTGGTGGAGTGTTCCGTTGCTCACCAGCACGGTGCTGACGTAGCCGCGGCCCTTGTCGAGTGTCGATTCGATGACTGAACCTGTGGCCTTGCGGTTGGGGTTGGCCTTCAGGTCGAGCATTTCTGCTTCGAGAAGCACTTTCTCGAGCAGTTCGTTTACGCCCAGACCTTTCTTGGCCGAGATTTCCTGACACTGATACTTGCCGCCCCATTCTTCCACGAGGAGGTTCATGTTGGCCAAGTCTTCGCGTATCTTGTCGGGGTTAGCGCCGGGTTTGTCAATCTTATTGATGGCAAACACCATGGGCACATTGGCTGCTTGGGCATGGGCGATGGCCTCCTTGGTGGTGGGCATCACGCTGTCGTCGGCAGCAATGATGATGATGGCGATATCCGTAACCTGAGCACCACGGGCACGCATGGCGGTGAAGGCTTCGTGACCAGGGGTATCGAGGAAGGTGATGCGGCGTCCATCTTCGAGTTTTACGTTATAGGCACCGATGTGCTGGGTGATACCGCCAGCCTCGCCTGCTATGACGTTGGTCTTGCGGATATAGTCGAGCAGCGAAGTCTTACCGTGGTCCACGTGGCCCATCACGGTCACGATTGGGGCGCGACTCTGCAGGTCTTCTTCGTTGTCGGCCTCTTCAATCACAGCTTCCTGTACCTCAGCGCTGACGTATTCGGTCTTAAAGCCAAACTCGTCGGCCACGAGGTTGATGCTCTCGGCATCCAGACGCTGGTTGATAGATACCATGATGCCTACGCTCATGAGTGTGCCAATTACTTGGTTCACACCAACACCCATCATAGTAGCCAGTTCGCTCACGGTTACAAATTCCGTAAGTTTCAGCGTTTTGCTTTCTTTCTGTTCGGCCTGGGCCTCTTCGAAGAGTCGCTCTTGCACGGCGTCGCGCTTCTCTTTGCGGTACTTGGCGCCTTTCTTGTTTTGGTTTTGCTTATTGGTGAGGCGTGCCAGCGTTTCCTTTACCTGCCGTGCCACGTCTTCTTCGTTCACCTCCAGTGGCTTCTGGTTGTGCTTTTTGTTCTTTTTCTTTCCTCCATTCTTGCTCTGCTGGGAAGCTTGCTGATGGGCTTGCGGCTGCTGGTTGGCTGCATCGTTGATGTCAATGCGGCCAGACTTGATGCGGGCGCGTTTTTTCTTCTCGCCCTCGCTGTTGGCCTTGGCGGCTTGTGCTTCCTGTCGGCGCTCCTCTTTGGTCTTTTTCTTGGGACGGGTGCGCATATCGATAGAGTCCAAGTCAATTTTGCCGAGCACGTTTACCTGCGGTGTCTGCTGTGCCTTTCGGTCGTTGGGTAGCTTGTAAATCTCAGGTTCGGCCGGTTGTTCTGGCTTAGATTCGGCGATTGTTTCCTCGGCAGGTGCCTCTTCCACGGGCGCTTCTACTGGTTTCTCTTCAGCAGGGGCAGCGGGCTCAGCTTTCGGTTCGGCAGCTGGTGCTTCAGCCTTGGCTTTCTTGGCAGGCTTTTTCCCGATGGCGTCGAGGTCGATTTTTCCAAGTACATTGATGGTTTTCTTGGGCTCTTCTTCTGCAGGCGTTGGTTCTTTCGCTGGTTCGGGAGCGGCAACTGGTTCAGGCTTGGCTGCAGGTTCGGGCTTGGTTTCTTCCTTCACGGGCGCAGCGGGCTCTTTTTTTACGGCTTCTCCTTTTTCCGGTTTGCGTGTTTCCTTGCTCTTCTTCACAGAAACGAGCATGGCCTCAGCTTCCGAACGGGCTTTCTTGTCTTGACTGAACTGCGCTTCAAGTGCAGCATATTGTTCATCGGTGAGCTTGGGGTTGTCGCCTGTTACTTCGCCGAGCGATTTGTTCTTTTCAAAAAATTCAATGGCTGTATCGTAGCCGATATTGAGTTCTCCGAGGGCTTTTCTTAGTCTTATGCTCATGTAATTTTATTTTGGATGGAAGATGAAAGATGTGGGATGTTGGTTGATGTGAAGAATGTCTGTGTGTTTATTCTTCGTCTTCGAATTCCGCAGCGAGGATGGACAGGAGGTTATCCACGGTTTCTTCCTCGAGGTCGGCTTTCTCGATGAGCAGTTCTTTTGGTGCGTTGAGCACTTGGCGTGCGGTGTCGAAGCCGATGGCTTTAACTGCATCGATGATCCACTGATCCACTTCGTCGGCGAATTCGTCGAGGTTGACGTCGTCTTCTGCTTCTTCGGCAATGTCGCGATATACATCAATGGTGTATTCTGTGAGCATAGATGCGAGTTTGATGTTGAGTCCGTTGCGGCCGATGGCTTTGCTCACTTCCTCGGGGCGCAGATATACATCGGCTTTTTTGTTCTCTTCATCGAGTGCGATACTGCTGACGGTGGCCGGTGCGAGTGCACGCTGGATGAACAGACGGGCATTGGTGGTGTAGTTTACCACGTCGATATTCTCGTTGCAGAGCTCGTGAACGATACCGCGCACGCGGCTTCCCTTCACGCCGACGCAGGCTCCTACGGGGTCGATACGGTCGTCGTAGCTTTCCACGGCAATCTTGGCTCGTTCGCCAGGCATACGTGCAATTTTCTTGATGGCAATGAGTCCGTCGGCAATTTCGGGAACTTCCTGTTCCAACATACGCTGCAGGAAGAGGTTGCTGGTGCGGCTGAGATAGATTTTGGGGTTGCCGTTGGTGTTGTCAACGCGCAGGATGAGTGCACGGAGCGATTCGCCTTTGCGGTATTGGTCGGCGGGAATCTGTTCCTGTTTTTGCAGGATGAGCTCATGGCCTTCTTCGTCGAGGCAGAGCACTTCGCGCTTCCATACCTGGTAGATTTCGGCCGAGATGATTTCGCCTTCGCGCTCTTTGTATTTTTGGTAGAGCGAGTCGTGCTCCAGCTCGAGCACTTTCGAGGCGAGTGTCTGGCGCAGTGTGAGGATGGCGCGGCGGCCGAACTTGGCGAAGTCGATGCGTTCTGACACTTCTTCACCTACTTCGTAGTCGGCTTCGATTTTCTGTGCTTCGGAGAGTTCGATTTCCTTGTTGGGGTCTTTTACTTCTCCGTCGGGCACAACGATGCGGTTGCGATAGATTTCAAAGTCGCCTTTGTCGGGATTGACAATGATGTCGAAGTTCTCGTCGCTGCCGTAGATTTTCGACAGTACGTTGCGGAAACTTTCCTCGAGCACGCTCATGAGGGTGGGGCGGTCGATGTTTTTGGTTTCTTTAAATTCTTTGAACGTGTCAATCATGCTGACCGTTTCTGTTTTGCTTTTCGTTGCCATTGTATATATTTTTGTCTTGTTTTTATTTAAAGTTGATGAGGTATTTGGTGTATTTCACTTCGTCCATGTTGAAGTTGTGGGCCACTTCCTGCTTGACGGGGCGCTTTTTGCCTTCCACCTGTACTTTTTCTTCTACGCCCACGGTGAAGTCGTTGCCGTCCACGCTGCGCAGAATGCCTTGGTATTTCTTACCGTCGGCTGCGAGCACTTCCACGTTGCGGCCGATGTGGTTTTTGTATTGCTGTGGAACCTTGAAGGGCTGTCCGAGTCCGGCAGAGCCTACTTCGAGTTCGTAGTCTTCTATATCGCGGTCGAGGCGCTCTTCTATATAGCGGCTGAGTTCTACACAGTCTTCGATCCATACGCCGTCGGCGTGGTCGATTTCTACTACAATGCGGTTGTCGCTGCTGATTTCTACATCAACGAGGAAGTATTCTTTCCCGTCGAGCCACTCGTTGACCAGTTCTTTTACTTTGTTGTTGTCTATCATAAATGTTGGTTTATTAAAACGCGAATGAGAGACCTCTGTTTAGGCCTCTCATTCCTCTGAACGCTGCAAAGATAATATAAAATTTAAGAATGTAAAAATTTATTATGTAAAAAGTTGTGTGCATACGAAAAGTTTCGTCCCGTTCGGGATTTTTGCAGAAAAACCGTTGTTTTTGTGGACGTTGCCTTTTATTTTGCCAGTTCTATGCGGAAGGTCGTGCCGCGGTCTATCTCGCTGCGGAGCACGTAGATGCGTCCGTGGTGGTATTCTTCCACGATGCGCTTGGCGAGCGAGAGTCCGAGTCCCCAGCCGCGTTTCTTGGTGGTGAATCCGGGTCGGAACACGTTGGCGAGGTCTTTCTTGCGGATGCCCTTTCCTGTGTCGCTGACGTCGATGATTACGCGTCCGGGCTGTTCTTCCACGTTGATGGTGATTTGCCCGCCGTTTTCGCCCATGGCATCGACTGCATTTTTGGCCAGGTTTTCGATGACCCACTCGAAGAGCGAGCCGTTCAGCAGCAGGCGCACATCGTGGTCGGGCAGGGTGGTGACGATGTTGACGCGGTGCGATGTGCGGCGGTTCATGTAATCGACCACGTGCTGCAGGAGCTCGTTGAGCGAGGTATCGACGGGTTCGGGCAGCGAACCGATTTTGGAGAATCGGTCGGCTATGAGCTGCAGCCGCTTCACGTCGTTGTCGAGTTCGGGCAGCAGCTGGTCGTCGGGGTATTGTTCTTTCAGTATCTCGGTCCACGCCATGAGCGAAGAGATAGGCGTGCCGAGCTGGTGGGCGGTTTCTTTGGAGAGTCCCACCCACACTTTGTTCTGCTCAGCCCGCTTGGAGGTGAGCAGCGCGAAGATGGCAATGACCACAAAGATGAGCACGATGCCCAGCTGCACATAGGGCCAGGCTGCGAGCCGGCGGAGCATGAGCGAGTCGGCAAAGCACACATCGATGTATTCGGCCGGATTGTCGTCGTCGAGCGCGATGCGGATGCTGTTGCCCTGTGCGCGCAGACGCTGTCCGTAGCGGGTGAGGCAGGGCAGCGAGTCGGGCAGTTCCGACTGCGGTATGCGCAGGTTGCGCGAGGCGGTGGCCTCTCCCCGCTCGTTGAGCACGACAATGGGTATGGTGGTGTTCTCGTCAATCACTTTCAGCACGAGTCCCAGGTCGGTGTTCTCGTCGGCCTTGTTGAGCGAGCGCATGGCCTCGGCCCAGATTTCCATCTTGCGCTCTTCCTCGCGCTCAAGGTCGCGGGTGAGCAGGTGCGACACCACGAGCGAGCCCGCAGCAATCACTACTGCGGCCACCACGAGCAGTATCTTCATCTGGCGTATTTTGTCGGTCCATTGCATGATTAATAAACGATTCGGATGCCCTTTTTATTTTATTGAAAATGAAGAATATACAAGCCCGTTTCTAAAAGCTATGCTTTTGGCCTCCAATAGCTATGCTTTTGCGCTCCAAAAGCTATGCTTTTAGAAGGTAAAAGCTATGCTTTTGAAAAACGGCCTTTCAGCCACTGAAAAAATCCGAGATATTTTTTTGGAGGTAATCATGCGCGAATCCCGCTCCAACTGCTGAAAACGGACGATTTCTCCGCCGCCGTTTCCCCGCTCCCCGACAGCTGAGGCGTTTCGCTCATTTTAAGGGTTGAACGGTCGTAAAAAAAAAGAGCAGGATTTTGGGAATATAAAATATTTTTTTAATTTTGTGTTAAGAAAGGCCCTCCCTTTGAGGCCTATATATATAAATAAGGTATAAGAACCCATGACATCCGATTTTAGAAAATACGCTACCAGCAAGTTGGGTATTAACGGACTGGTGCTCGACGAGGTGATGAGTGCGCAGGCACAGTATCTCAACCCCTATATTCTGGAGGAACGCCAGCTGAACGTCACTCAGATGGACGTGTTCTCGCGCTTGATGATGGATCGTATCATCTTCCTCGGCACGGCCATCGACGACTATACGGCCAACACCATCACGGCCCAGTTGCTCTATCTCGACTCTGCTGATGCGGGCAAAGACATTACCATCTATCTGAACTCGCCTGGCGGCAGCGTGACTGCCGGACTGGGCATCTACGACACCATGCAGTTCATCTCCTCCGATGTATCGACCGTCTGCACTGGCATGGCCGCATCGATGGCCGCCGTGCTCCTCGTGGCCGGGCAGGAGGGCAAGCGCGCTGCGCTGCCCCACAGCCGTGTGATGATTCACCAGCCGCTCGGCGGTGTGCAGGGTCAGGCATCCGACATTGAAATCGAGGCCCGCGAGATTCAGAAATACAAGAAGGAACTCTACCAAATCATTGCCGACCACTCGCACACTCCCTTCGACAAAGTGTGGGCCGACAGCGACCGCAACTACTGGATGACCGCCGCCGAGGCGAAAGAATATGGCATGATCGACCAAATACTCACACGCAAAGCCGATGACAAAGAAGGATAATCACTGCAGCTTTTGTGGCCGGTCTGAACGCGAGGTGAAACTAATGATTAGCGGCGTCGATGCCTTCATCTGCGAAGATTGCGCCCAGCAAGCCTATATCATTGCGCAGGAGGCCGGTGTCTATAAGAAAAACAAAGCCGGCAAGCCTGCTTTCCAGCCCAAGCGTGTGCCCACACCGCAGGAGATCAAAGCCCATCTGGACCAGTACGTGATAGGACAGGACCAAGCCAAGCGCTTTCTCTCCGTGGCCGTGTATAACCACTACAAGCGCCTGCAGCAGCCCGACGACCAAGATGGAGTGGAAATAGAAAAGAGCAACATCATCATGGTCGGTTCCACCGGCACGGGTAAAACCCTCCTGGCCCGCACCATTGCCAAACTGCTGGATGTGCCCTTCACCATTGTCGATGCAACCGTATTCACCGAGGCCGGATACGTGGGCGAAGATGTGGAAAGCATCCTCTCGCGACTGCTCCAAGTGACCAACTACGATGTAGAAGCCGCCGAGCGTGGAATCGTCTTCATCGACGAAATAGACAAGATAGCCCGCAAGAGCGACAACCCCAGCATCACACGCGATGTGAGCGGCGAAGGCGTGCAGCAAGGACTGCTCAAGCTGCTCGAGGGTACCGTGGTCAATGTGCCCCCGCAGGGCGGACGCAAGCATCCCGACCAGGAATACGTGAAGGTGGATACGAACAACATCCTCTTCATCTGCGGCGGAGCTTTCGACGGCATAGAACGGAAGATAGCCCAGCGACTGAACACCCACGTGGTAGGATTCAACTCCGTGCAGAACCAGCGCAAGATAGACAAGCGCGACCTGATGAAATACATCGTGCCGCAAGACCTCAAGGCTTTCGGACTCATACCCGAACTCATCGGCCGACTGCCCGTGCTGACCTATCTCAACCCCTTAGACAAAGAGGCGCTCAGCCGGATTCTGGTAGAGCCGAAGAACTCCATCATCAAGCAGTATCAGAAAATCTTCCGTATGGACGGCATCAAGCTGGAATTCACCCCCGAGGCGCTTGAACACATTGTCGATACCGCAGTAGAATACAAGCTCGGTGCGCGCGGACTGCGCTCCATTGTTGAATCAATCATGATGGATGCCATGTTCGACGCCCCCTCGAAAAAGACCGATACCTACACCGTCACGCTCGATTACGTGAAGCAGCAACTTGCCAAGACCACAATCTAAAAGAAACACACGAAAACCTATAATTAACTGCCGGCGGCCGAAAATGTCGCGCCGCCACTGCAGTTGCTCACCTATCATTTACCCCATTCTCACCCCATGCCCCTCATAGATATCTACACCCCGTTAAAAAAACATTTCGGTTTCGACCATTTCAAAGGCGACCAAGAGGCCATCATCCGCAACCTGCTGGACGGCAACAACACCTTTGTGCTTATGCCCACCGGTGGAGGCAAAAGCCTCTGCTATCAGTTGCCTGCGCTCATCATGGAAGGCACTGCCGTGGTCATATCGCCGCTCATCGCACTGATGAAAAATCAGGTGGATGTGGTCAACGGAATGAGCCGACACGACGGTATAGCCCATTATCTCAACTCGTCGCTCACCAAACAGGCCATTGGTGAAGTGATGAACGATGTGCTGTCGGGAAAAACCAAACTGCTCTATGTGGCTCCCGAATCGCTCAACAAGGACGAAAACGTAGAACTGCTCAAGAAAGTGAAAATCTCGTTCTACGCCATCGACGAGGCCCACTGTATATCCGAATGGGGCCACGATTTCCGTCCGGAATACCGTAACATCCGCCCCACCATCAACCGCATAGGCAATGCCCCCGTTATTGCGCTGACTGCCACTGCCACCGATAAGGTGCGCACCGACATCAAGAAAAGTCTCGGCATACTCGAGGCCAAAGAGTTTAAAAGCTCGTTCAACCGCCCTAATCTCTACTACGAAGTGCGCCCCAAAACCAAGGATGTGGAGAAGCAAATCATCATGTACATCAAGCAGAACGCGGGCAAGAGCGGCATCATTTATTGCCTCTCGCGCAAAAAAGTGGAAGAGCTGGCCGAGGTGCTGCGGGCTAACGATATCAAAGCCGCACCCTATCATGCTGGCCTCGACCCTGTGACCAGATCCGAAACGCAAGACGATTTCCTCATGGAACGCGTCGATGTGATTGTGGCCACTATCGCTTTCGGCATGGGCATAGACAAGCCCGATGTGCGCTTCGTGATACATTACGATATTCCTAAGTCGCTCGAAGGATACTATCAGGAAACCGGTCGCGCCGGTCGCGACGGCGGCGAGGGCCGCTGCATCGTGTTCTATTCGCAAAAAGACATACAGAAACTGGAGAAATTCATGGAGGGAAAGCCTGTGGCAGAGCAAGATATTGGCAAGCAATTGCTGCAGGAAACTGCCGCCTATGCAGAATCATCGGTATGCCGTCGGCGGCTTCTGCTCCACTATTTCGGCGAGGAATATACCGAGGACAACTGCCACAACTGCGACAACTGCCTACATCCTCACGAAAAGATTGATGCGCAGCGCGGACTGCTCATCGTGCTCCGTGCCGTTGCTGCACTGAAAGAAGAATATCGGCAGTCCTACATAGAAGACTTTGTCAAAGGCCGTCCCACCGACGATATCACCTCTCACGGCTACGACCAACTTGAAGAATTTGGTGCTGGAGCCGACGAAAAGGAATCACTCTGGAATCCTATCATACGACAGGCTCTCATCGCTGGCTATCTCAGCAAGGACATTGAATCGTACGGAACACTGAAACTTACAGCCGCAGGGCGAAAATACATCAAGAGCCCGCAGCCCTTCACTATTGTGGAAGATGTGGAATACAACGACGATTACGACGATGAATCGCTTTCCGGAGGTAGCTCCGCACTCGATCCTGAACTCTTTGCCATCCTGAAAAGCCTGCGGCTCGATGTGGCACGCAAGCAAAATCTGCCGTCATACGTCATTTTCCAGGATGTTTCGCTCGAACAAATGGCCACCATGTATCCCACAACGCTCGAACAGTTGCAGCAGATTCAGGGCGTGGGCGAAGGAAAGGCCAAGCGCTATGGCAAGGAATTTATCAAAGTGATAAAAGACTACTGCCAGGAAAATGACATCCAGCCACAAGAAAATCTCAATTTCAAAACTGTGGCGAAAAAGTCGATTTCCAAGGTAAAAATCATACAAGCTATAGACAAACAGCTCGATTTGGAAGAAGTGGCAAAGCTGCTCGGCATCACCTACGGCGAGCTGCTGGATGAAATCTACACCATTGTCAACAGCGGAACGCGCCTGAATATCGACTATGCCATTGTGCAGCGGCTCGACGACGATCAGATAGATGATATCTTCGACTTCTTCTGCGAGAGCGAAACAGGCGATATTGAGGATGCCATCAACGAGTTTGACGGAGAATATTCCGAAGAAGATTTGCAACTCGTGCGCATCAAATTCCTCTCCGAAATGGCCAATTAGCCGCGCTGTGAGAGCGAAATCATCGCTACAGATAAAAAAGAAAGAAGAGAAGGAAAACGCGATTCCTTCTCTTCTTTTTGTTTGTATGTGCTTGTAAATGGTGTGTCAGTATTTGAAACTGGAGCCTCCAAGGAATTCTCGCATAATGGAAGTAGGCGGAATTTCGTGGTCGTCGATAGGCAGGAAGTAGTGCAGGAATTTCAGCAGTCGGTGTGCCTCGGCATATTCGGGGCAGTTTTTAGGCACGCTGGCCAGTATCACTTCGGCATGGGCACGGAGCACGGCGAACTCAATGTTGAGTGCCGAATTGAACATCACGTCGGCTGTTTCCTGGTAAGGGAATATCCATTTGTCTTCTGCGTCGCAGACGTTGGGCCAGTTGCTGATGGTTTCGCGGGCAGTAAAGGCACGCTTGTTGTAGTCGCGAATGATGCGGCGCAGCAGTCGGTTGTCGCGCACAGGAATCCAGTTATGGTCGTCGAGCGAGATGGAAGTGAGCGCCGAGATATAGATTTTAAACTTCAGCGAGTCGTCTATTTGCTTTGTGAGCAAGGGGTTCAGCGCGTGTATTCCCTCAATGATGAGCACGGTGTCGTTTCCGAGTTTGAGTTTCTTCCCGTTCCATTCGCGCTTTCCGGTAGAGAAATTGTATTCCGGAATCTCTACGCGCTCGCCGTTCATGAGCCGCATGAGGTGCTCCTCGAGCAGCTTATAGTCAACGGCTGAGATGTTGTCGAAGTCGTAATCGCCGTTGGGCAGTTTGGGTGTGTCGAGTCGATTGACGAAGTAATCGTCGGTAGAGAACGACAGGGGGCGCAGTCCGCAGGCCAGCAGTTGCACGGAGAGTCGCTTGCAGAAGGTGGTTTTACCCGACGACGAGGGGCCTGTGATGAGCACCAGTCGGGTAGGATTTTCTTCCTGATGGTAGCGGCGGTCTATTTCTTCGGCTATCTGTACGATTTTCTTTTCCTGCAACGCTTCGCTCACCTTGATCAGGTCTGATGCCCGACCGCGTAGAATGGCTTTGTTCACGTCGCCGGCATTGCTCAGTCGCATGATGATGTCCCACCGTGTTTTCTCGGCAAACATACTGTAGGTCTTGGGCATATCTACTTTTTCTGCCACTTTCATCGGGTTGTGCCAATCGGGCACGCGCAGCAGCATACCGTCGTGATAGGGTTCAAGCGCCCACACGGTGATGTATCCGGCCGAGGGCACGAGCGGTCCGTAGTAGTAGTCGGCCGTGTCGCCCAGGGTATAATAGTCGCTGTAAATTTGTCCGGAGGTTTCCAGCAGTTTCACTTTGTCGGTGAGTCCGCGCTCGGCAAACACGCGCACGGCCTCTTCGTTGGTGGCCTCGAAGCGCCGGAAGGGCATATCGAGGTCAATGATTTCCTGTATGCGCTGGCTGATGGCGTCCACATCTTCCGGTGTCAAGGGCTCGTTGCCTTTCTTTTTGAAGTTGCAGTAGTACCCGCGCGAGATGGTGTGCTCGATGAAAAGTTTCGATCCGGGAAACACGTCTTGCGTGGCTTTGTAGAGTATGAAGCAGAGCGAACGTACATAGGCGCGGTGGCCCGAACCGGCGCGGGCATCGAGAAATTCCACATCGCGGTTCTGATACAGGCGGAATTTCAGGCCTTGCGGCGTGTTGTTCACTTTGGCAGCCACCACGGGGTAGGGCAGTGCAATCTCTTCGGCAAAGTCTTTATAGACATCCAGTAGCGAGGCGCCTTCGGGAAAACTCTTGGTGGTGTTGGTGTTTTTGCAGCGAATCTGAAGCATGGAGTTGAGGGTTGAGGGATGAGCGATTGATTCTAAAAAAGCGAAATCCGGCTGGCCCAAACGCAGTGCACCCTGTGTGCAGAGATTGTAGTCAGTCGGATTTTATTTCTCATAGTGCGCCTGAAAGGACTCGAACCTTCACGTCTTGCGACACCAGATCCTAAGTCTGGCGCGTCTGCCAATTCCGCCACAAGCGCTTAATTTAGGCGCAAAGGTACTGATAACTGCGCGAATAACAAAGCGCGATGCAAATTTTTTGAAAAAAGAGGAGAATAATTTTGGCAGTCGCGAAAATGTTTTTACCTTTGCAGCCCCTAAGTGTTTGAAAATATAACAATTATTCATATTAATAAATTAAAGAAATGAAACAAGGTATCCATCCAGAAAACTATCGCCCCGTCGTGTTCAAGGACATGTCCAACGGCGATATGTTCCTTACAAAGTCCACTTGCAAAACAACTGAGACTGTGGAATTTGAAGGTGAAACTTACCCATTGGTAAAAGTAGAAATCTCTAACACCTCTCACCCTTTCTATACGGGTAAGAGCACGTTGGTTGACACCGCCGGCCGTGTAGATCGCTTCATGAGCCGCTATGGTAAGATTAAGAAGTAAGGATACTTTTTATCAATAGACACACATGAGTGCGTTTGTGACGTAGTTGCATATGCGTCCCAAACGCACTTTTTGTTTTTTTTCCAAACACCTGACAACTATGAACTCCCCAATTTTTCAAAGAAGTCTCCCGCTGGTAGCGGCGCTCATGCTCTTTCTGCTGGCGAGCTGCGGCGGTGGCGACGATGGTGCGCAAAGCCCCACAGGCGGCGAGGTATTCACGGTGAACAACAATCGCAACAATTCCAGCAACATTGCTGCCGTGGGCGGTCTGGAATTTCCGCGCGTCACGGATGAGCGCGTGCTGGTGAAGCGCGTCAGCGATTCCGACCTGGCCCTGTTCAAAGACGGAATCAGTTATTCCATCGGTTACGACGACAACTACAAGCTCCCGCGCTATGTGTGTTATAAGATGTATAAGGACAATAAAGTGGCGAACGTCAAGCGCACGACAGCTCCCGATGGTGAATATGAATATCCCGAAGATACTGACATTCCCGCCGATTACAGACTGAAAAATAGCAACGATCCCTTTTGGAATACGGGCTACGACCACGGCCACATGATTCCCTCGGCCCATCGCCTCTCGTCCACTGCGGCCAACAAGCAGACTTTCCTTTTGAGCAACATGATGCCGCAGGTCAATGGCTTTAATGCGAAGATTTGGGCAACGCTCGAAAATAAAATAAACGATACGTGGAATCAAGACCGCTTCCGCGATACGCTCTACGTTGTCACGGGCGGCTCCTACCAGAAGCCCGAGTATGTGCTGGGCTATATCGGCAATGCCTCGAAGGGCAGCCGCATCCCCGTGGCGAAATACTACTGGAAGGCCGTGCTCTGCAAAAACAAGCAGGGCTACAAGGCCATTGGCTTCTGGCTCGAGCATAAGTCGAACGCCGAAACCGATCTGCGATCCTCCGTTGTGAGTATCGACGAACTGGAGCGGCTCACAGGCTTGGATTTCTTCTGCAACCTGCCCGACCATACCGAAAACCAGATAGAGGCAGTGCCCGCAGAAACCATCAAGAAATCGTGGTTCTGATGTCGAGCCGTAGTTGAACTCCTAACTCGTTGAATATCAAAAAACTCCCCGCCGCCAAGAGGCACTTGGCAGCGGGGAGTTTTTCTTTCGTTTTTCAAAAGCTATGCTTTTACCTTCCAAAAGCATAGCTTTCGGGCTGCAAAAGCATAGCTTTTAGCGTGTAAAAGCATAGCTTTTGGAAAAGCCCTATTTTCCTTTCGGAATCAGAGCCTCGATATATCGGCACAGAATGGCTATTCCGCGCTTGTTTTCTCCGCCCTGCGGAATGATCAGGTCGGCATAGCGCTTGGTGGGCTCGATGAACTGTTCGTGCATGGGCTTCAGCACTTCGAGGTAACGGTCAACCACCATCGAAACGGTGCGTCCGCGGTCGATGGTGTCGCGCTGAATGTTGCGAATCAGCCGTTCGTCGGGGTCGGTATCGACAAAGATTTTCAGGTCCATCATGTCGCGCAGTTTCTTGTCGATGAGCGTCATGATGCCCTCGATGATAATCACCGGTTTCGGCTCCACGTGTATGGTTTCGGGCAGTCGGTTGCAGAGAATGTAGGAGTAGGTGGGCTGCTCTATGGCGCGTCCTTCGCGCAGGTCGCGCAACTGGCGGTTCAGCAGTTTCCAGTCGAAGGCGTCGGGGTGGTCGAAGTTGATGGCGTGGCGCTCCTCCTCGGTCAGGTGCGACGTGTCGTTGTAGTAGGAGTCGAGCGGCACCACTGCTACATAGTGAGGCGGCAGCGCTTCAACAATTTTCTTCACAACGGTGGTCTTGCCCGATCCGGTGCCACCGGCTATTCCAATGATAGTTACTTTGTCAGCCATGAGAGATATAATTTTAGGATGTGAAAATTTACGGATAAGTAGGCGCTTACTGGTTCAGAAACTTCAGTATTTCGGCATAGGCCGCTGCTTTCTGCTCGATGGGCCCAGGCAGTCGGCGCGATGTGCTCGGCAGTCGGTGGCAGCAGATGCTGTTCCCGCCAATGCTTGTCTCCACCGGCGCTCCGATGCGGGGCAGCGCAGGAAGCGCCAGCGACTGGGCCAGCAATCGTGTGGCCAGATCGCCCGTGGTGATGATGGCCTGGCAGCGCGGCAACTGGCGCAGCAGGGCGGCAATGTCGGTCGGCTCGACAATCTCCAGATTGCTGTCGGCCGCTGAGCCTTCGGTGCGGCGCACGGCCGAAGCCGTGTCGTAGAGGGCGATGCCCTTCTCGGTGAGAAACTGTCGCAGCGCTTCCAGCCGGAAAGTCTTGTGTGCGCGGTCCACGAAATATTCCTTGTCGGCAAAGAACACCTGCCCCATCACGCGCCACATATCGTTGGCGAAGTTGGGGTAGAAGAAATCCATGCTCCACCGCTGTCGTGGCGGCGGAAACGACCCCAGCATCAGCACGCGGGCAGCGGGCGGAAGGAAGGGTTGCAGCGGGTGGACTTCTATTGGTGGCATGGAGCGGAGCGTTTCAGATTTGAAAAAAGGGAGTGAGAGCGGTGGGCTTTCACTCCCTTCTTTTATGAGGGATGATTATTTCTGTTCTTTCAACATGAAGACAACCACGGGCAGGTGGTCGCTATAGCCGTCGAGCCAAACGCCGCCGGCGTGTGTGCGCTTCGGACCGCCCTTATATTTGCCTTCCTGCTGTATGAGATAGGGGCGGCGCTGGATGTTGGCGCGGAAGAATTTCAGCGTTGAGAAATCGGTGGCGCCGTTCTGGTTGAGCGCGTTCGGTGTGAGCAGAATCTGGTCGAAGAGATTCCACGAGCCGTTATACATCAGTGTGCCCTGACCTTTCTTGGCCAGCATGTTGTACCAGGGGTTATACATATCGCCTTCGCCCACCTCGTCAATCTCGGCTTTTCCGCCCAGACATTTGGCAATAGACTTGTCCATGGGGTCGTCGTTCATGTCGCCCATGACGAATACTTTCACGTTGGGGTCGTCTTTCAGCAGCGAATCCTTCACAGCCTTGATCTGCAGGCCGCCCTGTTCGCGATAGAACGATGTGGCGAAGCGCGAGGGCAGGTGGTTCACGATGATGGCAATGTGCTCGTTGGCCAGTGTGCCGCTCACGGTGAAGAAGCCGCGGGTCTTGTAGTTGCTGTCCTTCTCCAGCACCTGCTTGTATTGAATCAGTTTGGTGTCGCGCACGGTGAAGAGCGAAGGATTGTAGAGCAAGGCGCAGTCAACACCACGCTTGTCGGGACCCTCAATATGTACAAACTGCATGTTGCGTGCCTTCAAAGGCTCCTGCGCACAGAGGTCGGTCAGCGCTTTGGCATTTTCCACCTCGCACACGCCAATCACGGCGCAGCCCACACCTGGCAGCAGCTCGGTGCCCATGTCAGCCAGGGCGCGCGACATATTGGCCAGTTTGTGCGTATATTTCAAACCATTCCAGTGGTTACCGCCGTTAGGCAGATACTCAAAGTCGTTCTTGCCCTCGTCGTGGCAAGTGTCGAACAAGTTCTCAAGGTTGTAGAAACCGATTCCATAGGCCGAAAACTTTTTCTGGGCCTTAGCTGAAGTGGTGCAAATGAGCACCAGGAAAGCAATAAATAGTATT
>CAJOIX010000008.1 GCA_905234815.1 uncultured Prevotella sp.
TCGCGCTGGGCGGTCATGATGTAGAGCGCCTTGGCCACCACAGCACAAGCCAACATCGTCATGAGAATGGCGATGAACATATAACGGGGCAGTGTTTTCTTCTGATTGAATTTACTCATTTCTTGGGAATACTGATGATGTATGGTGGCTGATCTGGATGTTGAAGTATGCTGTCGTGTGAACTTTTCAGGAGTTCAAGCACATTGGTTTCTCTGCATTTTTCTGTCAGTTGGCTGCTGGAGGAAAGAGCTCTGAATTTTGCATCTTTCAGTTCTTGCTTGAGTCGGTCTATCTTGATGAGGCTCTGTTGGCAGCTGTATCGGTTGGAGATATAGATGAAGAGGAAGATGGTGATGAGCAGAATGAGCCATATCTGCCGCCGCATGAAGGTGGTGTTGAGCACGTCGCCCAGCAGAATGCGCCGTAGTGAGAAAGTGGCCGATTGCGGTGCTTCGTCTTCCGTGGCCCGTTCCTGAATCACTTCTTTCAGCGAGGGTGGCTCATCGTCTGGCGGCAGTTCTTCCGGTCCAGTTTCTATGATGGGCTGCAGGGGCTCTTGGGCGGGTTCTTCCTCAGGAGTGGGATTGAGTATGATGTCTTCTGCGGGATTCATAATTTTTCTGCTATTCTGAGTTTTGCGCTTCTGGAGCGAGGGTTTGTTTGTTGTTCTTCAGCCGATGGGATGATGGGCTTCGATTGTACGGCTTTCAGTGGGGTGTTGCGTTTGCCGAAAAAGTCTTGTTCGATGGTGCCCGTGGCATTGCCTGAGCGGATGAAATTCTTCACCAGTCGGTCTTCGAGCGAGTGGTAGGTGATGACGGAAAGCCGTCCGCCAGGCTTTAGACAGTGGATGGCTGCTTGGAGCATCTCGGTGAGCGCATCCATTTCGTGGTTCACTTCGATGCGCAGAGCCTGAAACAGCTGGGCCAATTCTTTCTTTTCTTGTTGTTTGTGTATGTAGTTTTCCGTGGCGTTGAGCAGATCTTGAGTGGATTCCATGGGATGGTTGCCACGGAAAATCGCGATGGCTCGTGCCAGCTGGCGGGATTGTCTCAATTCGCCATAGAGGTAGAATACCTGGGCCAGTTGCTCTTCGGTGTAGGTGTTGAGCAGTTGTGCTGCTGTCATTCCTGCCCGCTTGTTCATGCGCATATCGAGCGGTGCGTTGTAGCGGAACGAGAATCCGCGCTGCTCGTCGTCGAAATGGTGCGAACTGACGCCGAGATCGGCCAGCAGTCCATCGATTCCGTCTTCCTGATAGTAGCGCATCCAGTTGCGCAGATAGCGGAAGTTAGAGCGCACAAAGGTGAAATTGCCTGTCTGGAATGGGCTGTCGCTGTCGAGCTTAATGTTCTGTTCGGCATCGGCATCCTGGTCGAAACTGTAGAGATGTCCGGAGCCGTTCAGTCGCTTGAGGATTTCTTTTGAGTGACCGCCACCGCCAAAGGTCATATCGGCATACACCCCTCCCTGACGAACTTGCAGTCCGTCAACGCTCTCCGTCAGGAGTACGGGAACATGATAGGTGTTTGCGGTCTTGACTGTCATGGTGGTGTGGGTTATTCTTCAGTTGAAACGGTGGGATTCGACATCAACTGCTCCAGCGCTTTTCCGAATTGCTCTGGCTCAATGAAAGGCTTTTGCGGTTCGTCGTTGCTCCAGATTTCAATGCTGTCGCCCATGCCGATGAATTTTACTGCTTGCAGGATGCCTGCCAGTTTCAAGTAGCGCTTGGGAAGCAAGAAACGGCCGTTGGCGTCGAGTTCCAACTCTTCCACATCGCTCACAAATTGGCGGTATATCATTTGCTCTTCCTTGTTCCAGCGCGACAGGCGGTTGCGTACCTGATTCGTCTGCTCATCCCATGCTGCACGAGGATAGATGACCAGGCAGGGCTGGAAAACATCCTTGCGGAGTACCAGTTCTGCGGATTCTTCCTGATTGAGTGCTTTGCGGAACGATGCAGGCAGAAATACACGCCCTTTAGCGTCAACTTTGGCTTCAATGTTACCTATAAATCGCATGCGTACCTATATATAGTGTTTATTTTTGCGACAAAAATAATTATTTTTCTCCACAATTCCCCACAATTCTCCACAAAAAGTTCTGTAAAGGCTTAAAAAAGTTGCATATCGGCCCAAAAAGTTATCAAAAATGGGTGCGTCAGGCTCAATAGTTTGTTTTTTAGTTTTAAAGGGCGAAGAAAAACAAGTAAAAAAAGATTAAAAAACATGACTATTTTTCATGATTTTTAAAAGCTATGCTTTTGGCCTCCAAAAGAATAGCTTTTGCCGCCTCAAAGCTATGTTTTTGGAGAGCGAAAGCATAGCTTTTGAAAAACAGGTATATTTCCCTTGCTTTCAGTTTGTGTGAAAAGGCACAAAAAAGCGCCATTTCATCGAGAAACAGCGCTTATTTTCTTATGAGAATTTTCTTAGACTATGGGGAGTGCGAAGCCGTTGATTTTCTGATACACATCCAGTGCATAGATGTCGGTCATGCCGGTAATGTAATCGATCACTGCCATGAGTCGCGTCTCGAGGTCGGGGGCGTCAATGTCGTACTGGCTGCTGACGCGCTGGAGCAGTTGCCTGGAATAGAACCGGTTGGGGTTGACGGCAGCCTCGATGAAGGTCTCCATCAGTGTGGCCATGATTTTATAACCGCTCAGTTCCACATCAAGCACCACTTTCGAGGCATAGATTCGTTGCTTGGAAATTTTCTTGCAACGCTGATAGGCTTCCAAAGCGGGAGAGTTGATGCAGTCAATCAGGCTCTTGCCGAATTGGCCGGCGAGTATTTCTTGCTCGTGGTTGACGAAGGCGTCAACACATTCTTTTTCCAAGAGTCCAATCACGCAGGAGCGGAAATAATTCACCTGTTCGTTGATGTCGTCTATCTGCTCTTCTTCGATTCTTGCAAGGACGCGATTTTTGCTGGTTTCATCGAGAAAACCGAGTAGAAGTTCACGGGCTTCTTCATAGGAGATAAGCTTCAGTTTGTGCGCATCTTCAATGTCCATGATTTCGTAGCAGATATCGTCCGCTGCCTCTACGAGATAGACCAGTGGATGCCGCGCCCATTTTTCCTGTCCGTCGGCCGCAGAGAGGCATGCTATGCCGAGTTCTTCGGCTATTTGGCGGTAATAGGGAAATTCCTCGGCAAAAAATCCAAATTTATTCTTGTGGGCAGCTGTTGAGGGATAAGGATATTTCACGATGGATGCCAGCATGGAGTAGGTCATGGCAAATCCTCCCGTGCGGCGCCCCTTAAACTTGTGCGTCAGCAGTCGGAAGGCATTGGCGTTACCATCAAAATGCGTAATGTCTGACCAAAAGGACTTGCTTAACTGACCTTGTAGATAATTCCCTTTTCCCTCGCTGAAGAAGGTGCTGATGGCGCTCTCTCCGCTGTGTCCAAAAGGCGGGTTGCCCATGTCGTGAGCCAGGCATGCGGCGCTCACAATTGTGCCGATTTCTTCGAAGAGTGTGCCGGTCAGTTCTGGGTGCAGGGTCTTCAGGCGTGTAGCTACATCATCGCCCAGCGAACGCCCTACGGATGCCACTTCCAGCGAGTGGGTCAGCCGGTTGTGGACAAAGATGCTGCCTGGTAGCGGGAACACTTGGGTCTTGTTTTGCAGTCTGCGAAACGGTGCAGAGAAAATAAGTCGGTCGTAGTCGCGCTTAAATTCCGACCGGTCATCGTGGCGCTCGGCATGGCGATGTTCCTGTCCGAGTCGCTTGTTGGATATAAGTTGTTGCCATTTCATAGATGCAAAAATACAGGAATTTTGCAGATTGCTGGCTTTTTTGAGCTCATTTTTGCGGAAAACAAACTAAAATATGTATTTTTGCATGATATAAACGATCAGCCATGTTGACAATTAAAGTTGTGAATAAGGGTCATCAGCCCCTTCCCCAATATGCTACGGCCGAAAGTGCCGGTCTTGATTTGCGAGCCAACCTCGATGCGCCCATTGTGTTGCAACCCTTGGAGCACTGTCTCGTTCCCACGGGTCTGCACATTGCTCTGCCAGCAGGCTATGAAGCGCAGGTGCGCCCTCGCAGCGGATTGGCTTTCAAGCACGGCATCACGGTGTTAAATTCGCCAGGAACTATCGATGCCGATTATCGGGGCGAAGTAGGCGTGCTGCTTGTCAATCTTTCGCAAACGCCATTCACCATTAACGACGGTGAGCGTATAGCACAGATGGTAATTGCCCGCCACGAACAGGCCGAGTTTCTTCCCGTGGAACAGCTTGACGAAAGCGAACGCGGCGAAGGAGGATTCGGACATACGGGGGTGAAATGACTGCGTGGGCGGAACGTAAGAAGAGATTTAAACGAATGATGCAGCGACGAATTGTTTTCTACCTTTTCCTGACGATGCTCTCCCTGAGTATCGTGCTGCCCTCTTTTGCCCGAAAGAAACAGAAAAAAACGAAAGCCGTTGCCGTTGAAAACAACAGTACACCACTGAGTTATAACGACAAGCGCCGTTTCGATTATTTCTTTCTGGAAGCAGTGCGTCAGCAAAATCAAGGGAAATTTGCAGCAGCATTCGATTTGTACCGCCATTGTCAGGAAATCGACACCAATGCTTCTGTGCCCTACTACCAGTTGGCCCGTTATCAACTGACGCTGGGACACGACACCTTGGCCACCGAATTGGTTGAGAAAGCATTGCAGAAGGACGCCGCAAACCCTGTCTATGTAGAATTTCTGGCCAATCAGTACATTCGTCAGAACCGTATCCGCGAAGCTGCCAATCAGTACGAACGCCTCTACCAGACTGGCAGCAACAAGAGCGAGACCATAGAAATGCTGATACGCATTTATCAGCACCTGCAGGATTATCCTCTCCTGCTCGATGCATTGAATCGTCAGGAACTCATTGACGGCGCCGATGAAGACATCGCGCTCAATAAAATTTATGTCTATGAGCAAATGAATCAGCCGCAGAAGGCGCTCAATGTATTGCAACACTTGTCGAAGGCACACCCTTACGACATGAAATACAAGGTGATGACGGCCAACTGGTTAATGCAGAAAAACCGGAAAAAAGAAGCGTTCACCCTTTTGACCCAGGTGCTCAAGACTGAGCCTGAAAACCTTGACGCCCTGGCATCGCTCTACGACTATTATCGGGCTGAAGGCAATCAGCAACGCACCGATGAACTGATGCGGCAACTCCTGTTCCATCCTTCAACCGACAACGACCAGCGCGTGCAGCTGCTCATGATTGCTTACCGGCAGTATGAAGTGGAGGGCAACGATACAACTCGTATGCTCTCATTGCTCAACCGTGTGCTCGCCGCCGACACTACCAACGTGGCCGTGGCCGAATTAAAAGAGAGTTATCTTGAAATGAAGGGAATGTCGGCCGACAGTATTGATGCCATAAACCGCCACATCCTTTCCGTAGCTCCCGACAATATACCTGCTCGCTATCGGTTGTTGTTAAGTCTTTCGAAGAAGGAAGAACATGAAGCCGTGATGCGTACAGCCCAAGCAGGCATTGATTATCACCCCACCGAGCCCCTTTTCTATTATTTCAAAGGCATCACCGCTTTTATTTCCAAAGACACTTTGCTCGCGCAGCAAACACTGGAAACTGCCGTGGAAAAATGCGCCGATGCAGACAATAAGGAAATTATGGGCGAGTTTTACCAACTTTTGGGCGATATCTACCACGAACAGGGGCATATTCAAAAGGCATTTGCAGCCTACGACGAGTGTCTGCAACTAACGCCCGACAATGTGGGAGCGCTGAACAACTATGCTTATTTCCTATCGATAGAACGGGAAGATTTGGAGAAAGCAGAACGGATGAGCCGGCGCACCATAGAAAAAGAACCTAACAATGCCACCTATCTCGACACCTATGCGTGGATTCGCTTTGTGCAAGGCGAGTATGAAGATGCAAGAAAATACATTGATCTCACCCTTGAGCGGGGCTACATACCCTCTACTGACACAGATTCCATTGCCGGCAACGATACCATAAGCGAGCAGCAGCGCATCTCGAGCGATGTGCTTGAACACGCAGGCGATATCTATTATCATGTAGGCAACGCTGAAAAAGCGTTAGAATACTGGCAGAAAGCCTATGACATGGGAAGCGAAAATCCGCTGCTTCCTGAAAAGATTAGGCTCAAAAAATACGTTGAAAGTGACACGAAAAAATAAAAGATAGATGAAATATATATTCAATATAACATTGTTGCTCAGTGTGTTGCTGGGCTTTTCAGCCTGCGCAACGCAGCGAAAGGCGACTCAATCAGCAACTTCTACGGAATCGAAGACACCCGATGTAGCTGCTGAGAAGCTGCGTTTCCTGCAGCGTGTGAACGACAATCGCCTATATCAGAAGAATCTGGTGGCATCGCTTACGGCAACCATCGTTACCGACGGGAAAGACATTTCTGTGCCTGGCTCGCTCCATATGAGAAAGGACGAAGTGATACGCCTGCAGTTGTTCCTGCCATTTTTAGGTACGGAAGTGGGCAGAATAGAATTTACACCAACTGAAGTGTTAGTCATTGATCGTATTCATAAAGAATACATCCAGGCCGACTATACGCAGTTGCGGTTCTTGCGCGATAACAATCTGACGTTCTATTCGCTTCAAGCGCTGTTTTGGAATCAACTGCTCATTCCTGGAAAGCAGCAAGTGGGCGAAACGGATTTGTCGCAATTCAACGTGGAGTTGAGCGAAACCGGTCAACAGGAAATCACGATTTCGGCCGGAGCGATTGCCTATTGTTGGGAGGCAGACAAGAGTACGGCCCACATCAGTCGGTTGCAAGCATCGTATCAAGGCCAGACCAGTGGCCGGACAACGTTGGATTGGCAATACAGTCAGTTCCGCCCGTTTGGCTCGAAACAATATCCCACGCGCCAAGTGGCCACGTTTACCACTGCTGCCACCAATAGAACGCACACGGGTAGCATCACACTGGAGCTCGATACTCCGCAGGCCGATGCCAATTGGGAGAGCCGCTCCGCTGTATCGGGCAAATATAAGCGAGTGGAAACTGAAGATATTCTCGGTAAAATCATGAATTTTTAAGATGAAACGGTTTGTTACACTTCTCATAATTTTTATGCTCTGCACATTGAATGTCGATGCGCAGAGAAGGTCAGTGACTCATAAAAAGAAGTCGCAGACCACCCAAACTGTTTCATCTAAGAAGCGCTCAAAGAAAACGTCTCAGCCCACCATCAGCGGACTGAAGAAAGAACGCGAGCAAATTCAAAAAAAGATACAGCAACAGGAGCGTGCGCTGAAGGCTAATATGGCCGATGTGAGCAAGCGACTGAAGAATCTACTCTCGCTCAACAGCGAGATTCGTCAGCAGCAAAAGACCATTGACGGCATACAGGGTGAAATCAACCAACTTGACCAGCAGATCAATCTGCTCCAATCGCAATTGGAAACGCTCGAAAAACAATTGCAGGAACGCAAAGACCGATATGTGAAATCGATGCGCTATATGCACCGGCATCGTTCAGTTCAAGACCGATTGATGTTTATTTTTTCAGCAGACAATTTCACGCAGATGTACCGCCGTTTGCGCTTTGTTCAGCAATACGCCTCGTTCCAACGTGCTCAAGGCGAACAATTGAAACTGAAACAAGCTCAGGTCGAGGAGAAAAAACAGCAGATTGAATCAGCTCGAAGCGAGAAGAATACGCTCTTATCAAAGAATAAGCAGGCTCGCAATGAACTTCAGACAAAGCATGGTGAGCAGGAAAAAATGGTGAAAAACCTCCAGAGTCAGCAGAAAACCATTCAGCGCATCATTTCTGAGCAAAAGAAAAAAGATGCTGCCCTGAATGCTCAGATTGACCGAATGATTGCCGCGGAGGTGGCTCGTGCTAAGGCTGAGGCTAAGCGCAAGGCTGAGGCTGCCGCTGCAGCTAAGCGCCGGCAGGAAGAACTGGCGCGAAAGAAGGCTGCCGCCGAAGCCGCTGAGCGCGAAAATGCCAAGCGACTCGAGGCTGCGCGACGGATTGAGGAAGAAAAGAGAAACGCTGCAGAACGCGCCGAAGCCAGTGGCAACAAACGTGATGCTGCCACGAAACGGCAGGAAGCCAATCGTGCCACCGCTGAACGCGAAGCCATCGAACGCAAGAATCGCGCTACTGCAGAGCGTAACAAAAAAGAACTGGCCGAGGCCAAAAAGAATGCGAGCGATACTGAATGGCTAACGGCAAACGACCGGAAACTCAGTGGAGGATTTGAAGCGAACAAGGGCAGGCTGCCCGTTCCTATCACTGGAAGTTACCGCATAGTGAGCCATTTCGGCCAATATAATGTAGAAGGACTTAAAGGCGTTACCCTTGATAATAAAGGAATCAACATTCTCGGTCAGCAAGGCTGTCAGGCTCGTGCCATCTACGACGGCGAGGTGAGTGCAGTCTTTGGTTTCGGCGGTTCGAATGTAGTGATGGTGCGCCATGGTGCTTATATTTCCGTTTATTGCAATCTGCGTTCAGTCAGTGTGCATCGCGGACAGAAAGTATCGGCCCGACAGGCACTCGGAACAGTGGGGCAAGACAATATCCTTCAGTTCCAGCTCCGCAGGGAAACCACCAAACTGAACCCCGAAGCATGGATTGGAAGATAATTCATTCAGAACTCCTCTGGCAAGGGACAAAATTTTAGAGAATAATTGAACAACACATAAACCAAAAGCGTATGCAGAACAATCAACATTTAGCCATTCTCATTCACGAGCAGGCAAAGCGATACGGCCAGAAACCCGTACTTACTTTCAGGAGTTTCGGCAGTTTGAAATGGAAGACAGTGAACTGGAATCAGTTCTCTCTGCGTGTGAAACAGGTCAGCAATGCAATGCTCCACTTTGGCATAAAACCCAAAGAAAACATTGCCGTGTTTGCTCAAAACTGCATACACTATCTCTATACTGACTTTGGTGCTTATGGTATCCGCGTGACCAGTATTCCTTTCTACGCCACCAGTAGCGAGCAGCAGATACAATACATGATCAACGATGCTCAAGTGCGTGTGCTCTTCGTTGGCGAGCAAGACCAGTACGACAAAGCACATCGTGTGTTCCCGCTCTGCCCGACACTTGAACGCGTGGTCGTCTTCGACAGCAGTGTGCGCTTGGCCGATGGCGATCATAATGCCATCTACTTTGAAGACTTCCTCCGCCAGGGCGAAGATTTGAGTCATCAGGCTGAAGTAGAGAAACTCTGGGAAGAGCGTTCCTGGGACGATATCTGCAACATTCTCTACACCTCTGGCACCACCGGCGAATCCAAGGGAGTGATGCTTACCTACGGACAGTATCATGCGGCCTTCGTTGCCAACGACAAATGCGTTCCTGTTGGCGAAAAGGACCGCGTCATCAACTTCCTTCCACTCACTCATATTTTCGAACGCGGCTGGGCATATCTATGTCTCACCGAGGGCGCTGAGCTCATTGTGAACACCTATCCGCAGGAAATACAGCAGTCCATGCGCGAGACTCACCCCACCTGTATGTCGTCGGTACCGCGATTCTGGGAGAAAGTTTACATTGCAGTGACTGAAAAGATAAAAAGTTCTTCGCCCATGAAGCAGCGACTCTTCCGCCATGCGCTGGAAGTAGGGCATAAACACAATGTGGAATACATTGGCAATGGCCATCGTCCGCCGCTTGCTCTCGCGTTGGAATACAAACTCATCGACCGCACCATATTGTCGCTTGTACGCAAGCAAATAGGACTGTTGAAGCCCAATATCTTCCCCACTGCCGGTGCAACGGTATCGCCCGAGGTGGAGGAGTTCGTACATAGCATCGGTTTACAGATGATGGTTGGCTACGGACTGACCGAAAGTCTTGCCACCGTATCGTGCGATCATCCGGGCAAACGCTTTACTGTGGGTTCCGTTGGACGACCAGTTGAGGGCATTGAGGTGAAAATTGGCGAAGAGAACGAGATACTCTTGAAGGGTCCCACCATCACAAAGGGATATTATAAGCGCGATCAAGCAAATAAGGAAGCCTTTGATGCCGATGGATTCTTCCATACTGGCGATGCCGGATATATGAAAGACGGCGAACTCTTCCTCACCGATCGCATCAAAGACCTCTTCAAAACGAGCAACGGAAAATACATTGCACCGCAGATGATCGAGTCAATGCTGCTTGTGGATAAATATATGGAGCAAGTGGTGATTGTAGCCGATAAGCGCAAATTTGTTTCGGCACTGATTGTGCCCGACTTCAAATTGTTGGAAGACTACGCACAAATGAACCATCTTAACGCCGATTCTCGCGAGGCACTCTGCAAGCATCCTGACATCATGAAGATGATTATGGACCGTATTGATACCTTGCAGCAAGGGTTGGCTCACTATGAGCAAATCAAGCGCGTGACGCTCTTGCCAAAGCCTTTTACCATGGAATCGGGCGAACTCACCAATACGCTGAAACTCAAACGCCGCGTGATTTACCAGAACTACAAGGCGGTGATTGACAAAATGTACGGAGAATAACCCATGATAACTCAAGAACAACTCAAAGATATCCTTGAGCGTACCGAAGCACTCTACCACTATCTCAATATCCCTGCTAAACAGGTGGAGTTTGAGGAAGAACAACTCCGCACGCAAGCTCCCGATTTCTGGGAAGATGTAGAGCGTGCACAAGAGCAGATGAAGAAAGTGAAGGGGCTCGAAAAATGGATTAAAGGTTACAAAGAAGTGCGCCTGTTGGCCGATGAACTCCAATTGGCTTTCGATTTCTACCACGACGAGATGGTGACCGAAGCAGAAGTGGACGCCGACTATCGGAAAGCCCTCGATGCCATTGAAGCACTTGAACTTAAAAATATGCTGCGCCAAAAGGAAGACCCGATGGACTGCGTGCTCAAGATCAATTCAGGCGCAGGCGGCACAGAGAGCCAAGACTGGGCCTCGATGCTCATGCGAATGTATCAGCGCTGGGCAGAAGCCCATGGACACAAGGTCACCATTTCCAATCTTCAAGAGGGCGATGAGGCCGGCATTAAAAGTGTTACCATGGAGATAGAAGGTGGCGAATATGCCTACGGCTATCTGAAAAGCGAGAGCGGTGTGCATCGTCTGGTGCGCGTATCGCCCTTCAATGCGCAGGGTAAACGCATGACCTCCTTCGCGTCAGTCTTTGTTTCACCATTGGTTGACGATACTATTGAAGTCTATGTTGACCCTTCAAAAATCAGTTGGGACACTTTCCGCTCGTCGGGTGCAGGCGGTCAGAACGTGAACAAGGTTGAAACTGGCGTGCGACTGCGCTATCAATATACCGACCCCGATACTGGTGAGGAAGAGGAAATCCTCATCGAAAACACCGAGAGCCGCAAGCAATTGGAGAATCGAAACAATGCTATGCGACTGCTGAAGAGTCAGCTCTACGACCGTGCCATGAAGAAACGTCTGGAAGCGCAGGCCAAGATTGAAGCCGGCAAAAAGAAAATCGAGTGGGGAAGTCAGATTCGCAGTTATGTGTTCGACGACCGTCGCGTGAAAGATCACCGCACCAACTATCAGACCACCGATGTGGATGGTGTCATGGACGGTAAAATCGACGGATTCATCAAGGCTTATCTCATGGAATTTCCTGTTGTTGACGATGCCAATGCGTAAGGAAAGGCCTTCAGCGGATAATCATGAAAACCTAATATATTAAAACTTAAAAAATCAAAAATTATGAATCAGAAAAGCAAGGCTCGCAAGCAAAAGCGTGAGCAAGACCTGGAAAAGAAAGCTAACCGTATTATTATTGGCATTATCTGCGCATTGATAGTGCTGGGTGTAATTATCTGTGCAACATTCTTTTAAGCGTTAGATGAGCGGCATGGAAATTGAAAGGAAGTTTCTGGTGAAGAGTGCCATTGACTTCCATCCACGCGCTACGCACCGTTATCTCATCAAGCAGGGATACATTCCTGCCGATGGGGCAACGGTGCGTATCCGTTTGCGCGATGATGAAGCGTTTCTTACCATCAAGAGCCGATCGATCGATGGTGGACTGTCGCGCTATGAGTTTGAACAGCAGATACCTGTTGCCGATGCTCTGCAGTTGCTGGAACTCTGTCGCGGTGGGTTCATTGAAAAGGAGCGGTGGCTTGTACCCGTGGGCAACCATGTGTTTGAAGTGGATGAATTTCATGGTCGCAACGAAGGGTTACGCGTGGCAGAAGTTGAATTGGGAGCAGCGGATGAGCCCTTTGAAAAGCCCGATTTCATCGGCGAAGAAGTGACGGGCGATCCGCGTTTCCGCAATTCCCACTTAATCAGTCATCCTTTCTGCTTCTGGACAGAATCGCTACCAGAAGCATACCGATAGCACAGCCGGTCAACACGCCAATGGTGTTGGCCACAAAGTCGAGCCATTCGCCCGAACGGTGACCGCCTGTGCAGGTGGCTTGGAGTATCTCCAGCACACCGCCCATGATGATGGGGGCGGCGCAGGCCCACAGCGCCAGATGCCGTGCCTGAGGATGTTTGTTGCGCAGGAGGTATTCTGTCCAGATGCAGAGCGTGAGCGTGAGGTACATCAGGCAGTGTGCCCATTTGTCGGTAATCTCCAAGCTGGGCACTGGATTCTGAACAACGGGTATGAGCGACAGTACGCTGATGGTGATGACCAGCAAGAGACTGGCAGGATATTTTCTTACAAACTGAAGATTTTTGTGCATTTCCAATAAAATGTTTTTACAAAAGTAGGAAAGATTTATTATTTTTGCAACGTTTCAAGCGCAAAAGGTATTATGTCGTCAGAACGTGTAAATTTCGGCAGTAAATTAGGAATTATTTTGGCCACAGCAGGGTCTGCGGTAGGTTTAGGTAATATATGGCGGTTTCCGTATCTCACTGGTGAGAATGGTGGTGCCGCTTTTTTGTTGATTTATCTGATCAGTATCTTCCTGTTGGGTATTCCGGCCATGGCTGCCGAGTTTGCGGTGGGCCGGTACGGCAAGGCCAATGCGGCTCGTTCCTATTTGCGTATAGGCGGCAAGCGGGCATGGGCTGCCGTGGGAATTTTAGGCGTGCTGACGTCGATCATTATCTTGGGCTTCTACGCTGTGGTGGCCGGCTGGTGCCTGCAGTATCTCTTTGCCGCTGCCACAGGCGCGCTGAGCGGTTCACCAGCTGATGTAAATGCCTATTTCCAGTCGCTCACCACCAACCCTGTTGAGCCGATTCTGTGGGCGTTGGTGATAATTTTGCTGACGCATTATATCGTGACCAATGGTATTCGTAAAGGCATTGAGCGCGCATCGAAACTGCTGATGCCCTTGCTCTTTATCTTGCTCGTAGTGCTGACTGTGGTGGCTTGCTCGCTGCCAGGGGCCGAGGAGGGCGTACGCTTCTTCCTGATGCCCGATTTCTCCGCCATTAACAGCACCACGTTTTTCGATGCCTTAGGCCAGGCTTTCTTCTCGCTTTCGCTGGGAACGGCCTGTCTCTGCACCTATGCTTCATATTTTAAAGACGATACCAAACTGGTTAATTCGGCCTTGCAGATTGCCTTGCTCGACACATTGATTGCGCTGTTGGCAGGCCTTGTGATTTTCCCTGCTGCCTTTTCCGTAGGCATCAGTCCAAACAGTGGCCCTTCACTGGTTTTCCTTACATTGCCCCAGGTGTTCCAACGCGTCATGCCGGCAGTGCCGCTGGTCGGGGTTATCATGAGCATTGGCTTTTATTTCCTGCTGGTGTTGGCAGCCTTGACTTCTACCATCTCAATGCACGAGATTGGCACGGCTTTTTTTCGTGAAGAGTTGAAACTCTCGCGGCGCAAGGCTGCTTTGGTTCAGACGTCGCTGGTCTCCATGCTGGCTGTGGCCTGCTCGCTTTCTGTCGGAGCCGTGGGTGGACTAAAGGTGATGGGCTTGTCGCTGTTGGATTTCTGCAATGAACTTACCGGCGAGGTTCTTTTGCCTATGGGTGCTTTGCTCACCTGCCTGCTGGTGGGATGGGGCATACCGCGTTCCATCATCCGCAGTCAGCTGACCAACTGCGGAGCGCTTGTTTCTCGCTCCACAGACGTGGTGATATTCATGATTCGTTATGTCTGCCCCGTGTGCATACTGTTGGTGTTTATTCATCAGTTGGGTGTCATCTGATTATTTATTATATATAAGGAGGAGGATATAGCCTATGCGCTGGCGGGAGTTTTTTGTTTTCACTCGATCCGACCGTTCCGTCTTGACTGTCCTGGTGGTGGCCATTGTTGTGGCTGCTTGTCTCTTCTCCGGTGCGCTACATTCCCCGTCTGTCACCTCGCTCATATCTTCCGACAGTCTGGCCGCTCAATCGCCTGCAGGGAGGGGCGGTTGGCGCACTGCCCGTCAGCACCGAGAATACTACAGCCAGTATGCCCTGCCGCGCAAAGAGCGGTTTTTCTTCGATCCCAACACGGCCGATTCCACCCAGTTGTTGCGCCTGGGCTTGCGCCCGTGGATGGTGCGCAACATCTACAAATATCGTCGTGGGGGGGGTAATTTTCGAACTCCAGAAGATTTTGCACAGATTTACGGGCTGACCACGACCGAGTTTGAGGAATTGCGCCCTTACATTCGCATCCAGCACGACTTCACACCCGCTGCCGAAACCTATCCGCGCACAGAGCACGACACGCTGCGCTTCCCGCTGAAACTGCAGCAGGGCGAGCTCATTTCGCTCAACAGTGCCGACACCGCTGCATTGAAAAAAATACCAGGGGTGGGGAGTTATTTTGCGCGGCAAATCCAGTCTTATCGGCGGCGGCTGGGAGGATTTGCCCGGAAAGAGCAGCTCATGGAGATTGACGGATTTCCCGAAGAGGCTTTGGACTACGTAGTGGTGGATGCCGCCCGGGTGAAGCGCCTGCCGGTCAATGAGCTGACACTCGATCAGCTGCGCCGGCATCCCTATATCACTTTCTTTCAAGCGCGGGCCATAACCGATTATCGCCGGCTCCACGGCCCGATAGATAGCCTCGGTCAGTTGCGTCTGATGCGCGAGTTTTCCGCCGACGAAATTGCCCGCTTGCAGCCTTATCTTTCTTTCTGATAATCAGTTCTTTATACTGATTTCCTGACAATCTTCTCCCTGGTTGCTTTCTGCCCATTTTCCAAAAGCTATGCTTTTGCCTTCCAATAGCTATCCTTTTGCACGCTAAAAGCTATGCTTTTGGAGCCCGAAAGCATAGCTTTTGAAAAGCGGTTGGATAGGGGCCGTTTTTTAGCCTTTATATTATATAAGGTATAAGCAAAAATCTTGGCATGAAAAAACTCCGCTTGAGGGTGTCCCCAAGCGGAGTTTGTATATACGAAATCTTCTTTTCTTATTTACACCAATTATTTCTTCTGGCGCTTGTTGATAATGAGGTAAGCCACAGGCGATGCAATGAAGATAGAAGAGAGAGTACCGAACACAACGCCAAGAATCATGGCAAATGCGAACGAACGGATGCTATCGCCACCCAGGAAGAAGATACACAGCAACACGATCAGCGTAGAGAACGAGGTGTTGATGGTACGGGCCAGGGTTTGGTTGATAGAGTCGTTGAACAGCGAGCCAATCTCCTGTTTCGGATGCAGCTTCAGGTTCTCGCGGATACGGTCGAACACAACCACCTTATCGTTGATGGAGTAACCAATCACAGTCAGAATAGCACCGATGAATGTCTGGTCAACCTCGAGCGAGAAGGGCATCCAACCCCAGCAGAGCGAGTACAGTCCGAGCACAACCAGCGTGTCGATTCCCAGGGCAGTGATGGCGCCAAGGGAGAAGGCGAAGTTGCGGAAGCGCAGCAGGATGTAGAGGAAGATGGCAAACAGGGCAATAATCACACTGTAGATGGCACCCATGGTGATATCTTTAGCCACCGAAGGACCAACCTTTTCAGAAGAAATGATTGAACCACCCTCGCGCACATCAGGATCTTTGAACGATTTCAGGTCAGCCTGAGTGATGAGGTTTGCTTTCTTCAGTGCGTTGAAAAGCATGGTTTCAGCATGGTCGTCTTCCATAGGATCGTTCGACTCAATGTTGTAGTTGGTCGATACACGCACGCGGTCACCATCAGTGCCCAGTGCGATAACGGTAGTGGTGGCTTCCTTGCCTTCGTTCTCACCCATGGTGTTCACGAAGGTGCCAGCCAATGCTTCGCGCACTTCCTCAACGGGAACTTGCTTAGCCAGTGTCACCACATAGTTGCGACCACCAGTGAAGTCGATGCTCTTGCTCAGTCCGCGAGTCAGGAATGAACCGCAGAACACTACTGCTGCAACGGCCACGATGGTGAAAGTGGTCTTATATGCCGACATGAATTTGTAGGCTGTATTCTGCATCAGGTTGCGAGAGAAGCGGGTGGTGAAGTTCTGACCCAACCAGCGGTCCTTGTTCAGCTGGCTCTCAAATACGATGCGGGTGAGGAACACGGCTGTGAAGAACGAGCAGACGATACCGATGATCCAAGTAGTGGCGAAACCACGGATAGGACCTGTACCGAACAGCAAGAGGATCACACCGGTGATGATACTGGTCAGGTTGGAGTCGAAGATGGCCGAGAAGGCGTTAGAATAACCAGCCGACAGGGCTTGTTTGATGTTCTTGCCCGAACGGAGTTCTTCGCGGATACGTTCGTAAATAAGCACGTTGGCGTCAACGGCAGTACCGAGCGAGAGCACCAGACCGGCAATACCCGACATGGTCAGAGCGGCTTGGAACGAGGTGAGGATACCAAGAGTGAAAAAGAGGTTCACTATCAAGGCGCAGTTGGCCATCATACCAGGAATCAGATCATACATGAACACCATGTACAGCATCAGCAGGATGAAGGCAATCACAAACGAAATCAAGCCTTGGCGAATAGACTGAGCACCCAGCGAAGGTCCAACCACCTGGTCTTGAACAATACGGGCAGGAGCCGGCATACGACCGGATTTCAGCGTATTGGCCAGGTCTTTGGTGTCTTCAATGGTGAAGTTACCTGTGATAGATGACTGACCACCACTGATTTCTCCGTTCACGCGAGGTGCAGAGTAAACTGCTCCATCGAGTACGATGGCAATGGCCTTGCCAACATTGGCTTTGGTCAGCGCTGCCCAACGGCGAGCACCTTCAGAGTTCATCGACATTGATACTTCAGGAGAACCGGTAAGCTGGTCGAACTTGTCTTCAGCATCGGTTACAACGTCGCCCTCCAGCGGAGCACGACCATTAGCATTGGTCACCTTGATGGCGTGCAATTCAAACACATTCTTTGTGGCCAGCAGGTCGGTAGGCTTGGCACTCCAGAGGAGTTTCAAATCGGAAGGAAGCACTTGCTTGGCCAGTTCCGACTGCAGCATACGGTTAACCTCGGCGGTATCGCGCTGATTGGCGAAAGCCACAAGGCTCAACTGACCTGCGCCTGTGGGCTGAAGAATGGCCAGCAGCGGGTGTTGCTTCTTCATTTCGGCAATCTGCTCCTGCTGCGACAGTTTCTTCTCTGCACTGGCTTTCACGTTGGTGTCCTTGGCAGTGAACTTAGGCTGAGCCTTCACTGCTGTAGTGTCTTCCTTGGCTTGGGCTTCCACCTTTGTGCTGTCGGCATCAGCTGAGGCATTGCTCAGCAATCGAGCGTCGAGCTGATTGAGGTAAGGAATGATTTCATCGGAATTGTAGGTCTCCCAGAACTGCAGGTTTGCGCTACCTTGCAGCAGCTTGCGCATACGCTCGGAATCGCGAACACCTGGCATTTCTACCATGATGCGGCCCTGCTGACCTTCGAGCTTCTGAATGTTGGGCTGAACCACACCGAACTTGTCGATACGTGTACGCACCACATTGAAAGAGTTCTCGATGGCGTTGTTCACTTCTTCGCGCAGCACTTTCTCTACCTCTTTGTCAGAGCTCTGCGGGCCAACCTTGCCCTGGAGCTGCTGGGTAGCGAAGATTTCTGCCAGACGATGGCCTGGAGCATTCTGCTGATAGCGCTTGATGAAGAGTGAGATGAAGTCGCTCTGCGAGGTTTCTTCCTCAGCGCGGGCTTCTTTCATCGACTTGACAAAAGCAGCATCGGTCTTGTGATCGGCCAGTGTTTCCACTACATCGGGCACTGAGATTTCGAGCAGCACGTTCATACCGCCCTTCAGGTCCAGACCCAAACCGATTTGAGTTTCCAAACACTTTTGGTAAGAATAAATGCCCAGATACTTCACAGAATCTTTGTAATCCTGCTGGGCGATTGAATCTGTAAGCTCGGCAGCTTTGGCGTCGTAGTAGCGTGTAGCAACCGAGAACGACAGATAGAAAATACTTGCCAGCGTCAGCAAGACGGCGACAAGAATAACTAATCCTTTGTTTTGCATTGTGTTAAATTATTTTGTTTTGTTATTATTATCGATGTTGCTTTTATAACAAAGTTATAACGGCTTGCAAAGGTAATGGAAATTTTTGATAATGCAGAAAATTTCTTTCCATTATTTCGCGTTTTTCTCTTCTCGTGTGGGTAAAAGCCATGAAATAATGGGGTAGTGGTCGGAGTTTTTCTGGCTGTTATCTATCTCGCAACGGGCTGTTTCCCAGTGGTCGGAGCAGAGTATATTGTCGATTCGGAAGAGCATTTTATGGGCAGAGAAACTCCAGCCAGGACCATTGCCTGCAGCGATATAGCAATCGTTGAGCTCGCGACCGATGGTCTGGCGGGTGTAGGAAAGGGGCGGATCGTTGAAGTCGCCGCAGCAGATGATGCGCTCGCCTTGATGGTCGTGGATGAATTTAGCCACTGCGCGGGCTTGCTTGCCGCGAATCGCCGAGGCAGTCATGATTTTCTGAATGAGCAACTTCGTTTCGGTCTTGGCATAGGTCCTGTCGGCGTCTCCGCTGACGAGATATTCAAAATCGCCTTTGTCTTTCATGGAAAGCCCTACCGACTCCAGATGATTGTTGATGAGATAAATGGTTCCCTCGGGTGCCGATAGCCGGTATGCCACGGAGAGATTTCCCGCCGATTGATAGGGTATGATTTCATAACCGTCGATGGGCAGTTTGCTGAAAACACCCACACACTCGCCTTTGCTGCTGATTTTCACAAATTCGGAATAGGGATATTCAGCTCGGAGCGACTGGCGGATTTCCTGTTGTTGAGCCACGCTTTGTGTCATTTCCTGCAGGCAGACAATATCGGCCGATTCTTTTTTGAGAAAATCAAGAATGGCAGTCTGGTGTTCTTCTCCCTGAAAATGGAACCCGCAGATATTATATGAAATTACCTTCATAGTGCCCTCGGTAGATTGTGGCTTACCGTTGATGGGGCAATAAGCCCGCAGCGGGATGATGACAAGCAGAAATCCAACTATTGGCAACCAGATGTTGCGCAATCGGAAAATAGCCCAAAATAGCACGAAACCGAGATTGATGAGCAGCATTAGCGGGAAAACAAATTGCAGATTGCTCAATAGCGGGAAGTCCATCGGTGGCAAAAAACCTGAATATGCCACGAGGCACATCACTGCAATGGATACCGCATTGGCACCCATAAAGAGGCTGACAAGTGTTTTCTTGATATCGAAAGCCATCGAGATATTACGCTGCAGCGCTGATTAGTTCTTGTGATTGAAGAGCATTTGCTTCTCTTCAAAAGTGAGACTTTGGTATCCGCTGCGGCGAATTTTTTCCAGAATGGCATCAATTTTCTGTTGCGTGTCGCTTTGAGGTTCTTCGGGCTTCGACTCAGTATAGTGCCATTGCGTTTCTTGCTGGCTGCGCGTTTCTCGCGTCTTGCGGCTGGAACGCTGTTGCCAGTTGCGCATATTGACAAAAAAGTTGTCTTGGTTGAATTGGTCAAAATAGCGGTTGGGGTGTTTTTGCCAATAGCGAATCAGGAAATATCCGAAGAGCATACCGCCGAGGTGCGCTACATGAGCCACTCCGTCGCCCGAGGAAAGGATGGCCGAAATGAGCTCAATCGCAGCGTAAAAAATCACAAACCATTTCGCCTTGATGGGCACGGGGAAGGGGAAAATAAAGATTCTCTCTTCAGGGAAAAGCATTCCGAAGCCTAAAAGTATACCGTAAACTGCTCCCGAAGCGCCCACTGTGGTCAGTCCGTTGAGCTGAACAGAATACTGGTGCATTAGTTGTAAGGCCTTCCCAATCGAGATGGGTGCTGACTGATACAACTGCGTATAGACGGAACAGAATTGTGCCAGTTCTTGCATGAGTCCGGCGCCGAGGCCGCACACTAAGTAGAAGACGAGAAATTTCTTCGGCCCCCAGATTTGTTCAACGATTCTTCCAAACATCCAAAGGGCGAACATATTGAAGAAAAGGTGTGACCACCCGCCATGCATGAACATATAGGTGAAAAGTTGATAAACATGGAAATCTGCCGCCATGAAAAAGTGTAAGCCCAAGAGATTGTTGAGATAGAATCCTTGCTGGGTATTTCCGCCTAAGGTGACGCAGATGAAAAAGGCCGCTATGTTCACTATGAGCAGGCTGCGCGTGGCTATGGGTATGTTACGAAACATATTCTTCAGAGTTGTTATGATTTGCAGGCAAAAATACTAAAATGTGACTGAAAAAGGGCCGGATTCACCATAAAAAGCGGTGTTTTGGCCAATTTTTAATTCATTTTTTTGAAAAATATTTGGTTTTTTAATTATTTCCTATAAATTTGCTTGCAGCAAAAGAAAATTCATTCTTTTTTTTATTCATTTTATAAACATTGTTATTATGAACAAATCAGAATTGATCGCTAAGATTGCTGAAGCAGCAGATCTTACCAAAGTTGATGCAAAGAAAGCATTGGACGCAACTCTCGTTGCAGTGAAAAAAGAACTCGCAAAGGGTGGTAAAGTACAGCTCGTTGGCTTCGGTACTCTCGCAGTGAAGAAGCAGCCTGCTCGTCAGGGTGTTAATCCTCAGACTAAGCAGAAGATTAAGATCGCTGCCAAGAAAGTTGTTAAGTTCAAGGCTGGTGCTGAACTGGCAGACGCTGTTAAGTAATTAGCATCTTAGAACACACAAAAAAAAGGAGCATTTCCCGAGGGAAGTGCTCCTTTCTTGTTGTCCAAGGCGGATTCGAACCACCACAAACAGAACCAAAACCTGTTGTGCTACCATTACACCATTGGACAATCGGTGCGCCTGTTAGCGCAAATCGCGAACCTTTCGATTCGCGACTTATACTTTCAGCGGTTAGCAATTATGCTAAGCCGTTGATATGCTTTGCCAGCGAAGACTTGATGTTTGCTGCCTTGTTCTTGTGGATGATGTTGGTCTTTGTGAGTTTGTCCAGCATCTTCTGTACAGAGGGATAAAGCTTCAGGGCTTCTTCCTTGTCAGTTGTTGCACGCAGCTTGCGAACGGCGTTGCGCATGGTTTTTGCGTAGTAGCGGTTGTGCAGAGTCTTGGTCTTCGTCTGACGAATTCTCTTTTCTGATGATTTGTGATTTGCCATTTTGATGAATGTGTTAATTGTTTGTTTCCTTTTGCTAAAGCTTATGGGTCTTATGTTGTCTTTGCCCTGGGCTGACTCCTCTGAGCCCTCGGCCACCGTTGTTCCCGATTTGGCTGGTCGGGTAGCGCATCGCTGCGAAGATGGCAGATTTAGCTTTTCTTGGTAGTCCCTAGGAGAGTCGAACTCCTCTTTAGAGAATGAAAATCTCTCGTCCTAACCGATAGACGAAGGGACCATGTTGCTTTAATTGCGGGTGCAAAGGTAAGTGTTTTCTTGTTTATGGCCAAATCTTTTTCGAAAAAATTTCGTTATGCCTTGATTTTTATTTACTTTTGTAAGACTTTCTGTTAATTATGATTACGCGTTCGGAAGCAATTGTATTGCGTGTGGTTCGCTATAGCGATACGCGCTGGTTGGTCGATATGCTCACACGTGAGTGGGGGCGCTGCACTTTTGTTTGCACGGTGTCGAAGCGCGGCAAGGGCTTGCAGCTGCGTAATCTTTTACAGCCGCTGACGCAGTTGGATATTCAGACTGACTACCGGGCGCGACAGGATGTGCAGCGGTTGGACGATGCGCAGATAGCTTATCCTTATTTTTCTTTCACGTCTCAGCTGGAGAAACTTTCGGTCGGCTTGTTCCTGGCTGAATTATTATATTATAGTACACGCGCGACAGCGCGCGATGAAGGGCTGTTTGATTTTGTAACCACCTACCTGCGGTGGTTCGACCAGTCGGAGCAGGGTGTGGCCAATTTCCATTTGTTGTTTGTGGTGCAGCTGGCCAAGCGTTTGGGTTTGTTTCCGAATGTTGAGGATTATGCTGAAGGCTGGGTGTTTGACTTGCGCGATGCGGTGTTTACGCCTACGGTTCCGGCTCATGCCGATTTTGTTCCGACAGCCGAGGCGGTGCATTTGATTCGGCTGTTGCGTATGTCGGTTGAGAATTATCGGCATTTCCGTTTGTCTCATGCCGAGCGCAACCGTATTCTCGATTATGTGTTGCTCTATTATCGGTTGCATGTGCCAGGGTTTCCAGAGTTGAAATCGCTCGAAGTGGTTCGCCAATTGTATGTATAAAAAAGGGGAACGCAAACTTTCCGGTTGTGCGTTCCCTTTTTATTTTCAGTGTTTGAGTGTCTGTGCTTACTCTTTCATGCGCTGCAGGTAGCTGCCGTCGCGTGTGTCCACCTGAATGAGATCGCCTTCGTTGACGAAGAGCGGTACGCGTACTTCCACACCTGTTTCGAGTGTGGCGGGCTTTGTGGCATTGGTGGCGGTGTCGCCTTTGATGCCGGGCTCTGAGTGTGTGATGCGCAGCACGGTCTTCACGGGCATTTCAGCGTAGAGGATGGTGTTGGTATCGGCGTCGCTTACCACGTCAACAGAGTCGCCTTCTTTCATGAAGTCAACGCCGGTGATGAGATCCTTGGCAATGGGAATCTGCTCGTAGGTTTCGTTGTTCATGAAGATGTAGTCAGCTCCGTCGAGATAGAGGTACTGGTAGGGGCGGCGTTCTACGCGCACGTCTTCCAGCGACTCGCCAATGTTGAAGCGTTTTTCCAGTACACGGCCGCTTACCACGTCTTTCAGTGTGGTGCGCATGATGGTGTTGCCCTTTCCGGGTTTAACGTGCAGGAAGTCGATGCAGAAGTAGAGTTTCCCGTCCATACGGATGCAGGTACCCTTCTTGATGTCTTGTGATTTAATCATAAGTGTTTTGTATTGATTGATTTGTACGTTTTACTATTTTTCGGCTGCAAAGGTAGTAATTATTTAAAGATATATACTTTTCTATCGAATTTTTTCGCGAAAAAAAGGCGAAATCTTTGCGAATAAAAAAAATATATGTACTTTTGCAACCCGAATTGCGCTTTTTTGATTGAGCGAAATAACAACAAAAATCGAAATATACAATGAAAAGAACATTTCAGCCCCACAATCGCAGAAGAGTGAACAAGCACGGTTTCCGTGAGCGTATGGCCACTAAGAATGGTCGTCACGTGCTGTCCGCTCGTCGGGCAAAAGGCCGTAAGAAACTGACTGTTTCTGACGAGAATCACGGAAAGTAAGCATCTGCTGAAACACACAAACGCGCATGTTGGTCCATTGGGATGAACATGCGCGTTTTTTTATTGCATTTCGAAATGCTGAAAGTCTTTGACTGAGCGCCAGTTGCCGCCCCACTGGAATCCGGCTTCCGTGAAGAGTCGGTAGCAGAGATCGCCTTTCGTAATTTTATAGGGAAAGTTTTTCGTCCTGTCGCAGTATTTCCGTGCGGTAGCAGGCTGTACAAAGCGCGTGCCGTCGGGGCGGTCTTTATAGTAAGGATTGTATAGCGGGTTGATGTCGATGGCCAGTCCCATTGCGTGTTTGGACAGTTTGGCCGAGCCGGCCACGGGCCGATAGCAGAAGCACGACGTGTTGTTGTTGCGCATTTGCTGCTCATCGTCGGCATTGTATTTTTCGGGCAGTTGTATCCGCTCAATGGGGTAGCCGGCATCGTAGAGCGCGCGAAAAATGCGAAGCAGTTTTTCGGCAATGGCTTTGTTGCATACCAGTTCTCCGGTGCGCACATTTCCTTTGCCGTCGTGGTGGGTAACGCGCAGATAGCGGAGGTCGCTGCGCTGGATGTACGGATTGTCGGTGTATGTTTTTCCCTGCATGAGCCGCCAGATACTGTCGGGTATGGGTTGTGCGGTGAAGCATGGGTCGGCCGTTCCGCCCGATTTTGGGTAGTTCGTGCCGGCAACAGAGATTCCCGCCAGTAGCAGCAGAGCGAAGAGGAGACTGCTGAAGATTCGCATTTTCTTTTTCTGTTTTTTCAACGACAAAGGTAAATAAAATATCTGGTCGTGGCTTATTTGCCCGAAAAAATGTACCTTTGCCCAGGAAAACTCCGTATGGTGGGTTTTCCGTTCATCTGCATCTGCCCTGATAGTTAAATGGATATAACAAGGCTCTCCTAAAGCTTAGTTCCGAGTTCGATTCTCGGTCGGGGTACTTCCGGGAGTGAACGGCTTTGCCTAACCTGTTGCAACTCATCGGGTTGAGTGCTTTTCAAACAGCAGTTTTACCCAGTTGAGATTCCCCCTCAAAACAGTCGTTTTCTAAAAGCTATGCTTTTGGCCTCCAATAGCTATGCTTTTGCGCTCCAAAACCTATGCTTTTGAAAGGTAAAAGCTATGCTTTTGGAATTTAATAGTTTTTTCGTACCTTCGCGCCCAGATTTTTTTAATTAAAACAATGCGTAAACTATTGTCTTATTTTTTCCTTCTTTCCGTGTGCTTTTTCGGCTTTACTGAGGCGCTGGCACAGGGGGTGGTTCACGGCCGCGTGCTCGATAAAACCACCAATATGCCAGTAGAGTTTGTCAACATAGCCGTAAAAAAGTCCGACGGGAAAACTTTTGTGAAGGGCTCGATTACCGATGCAGACGGAAAATTCCGTGTTGAAGATATTTCCAACGGGTCATATTTACTGGAAGTTACTGCTGTGGGCTATCGCAATGCGCGGCGTCAGTTCTCCATCAACGACCGCAACCAGAGCGCCGGCTATGCCGCCATCTATATTTCTGAAGACACCCACACGCTCGAAGAGGTGGTGGTCACGGGCCAGAAAGCGGCCATGAAACTGGAGGTGGACCGCAAGTCGTTCGATGTTTCGCAACTCATCACCAATGCCGGCGATGCCGCTTCCGACTTGCTGGAAAACATCCCTTCGGTGGAAGTGGACAACGATGGCAACATCTCGCTGCGCGGCAATGAGAGCGTAGAGGTGTGGATCAACGGTAAAGCCAGCGGTCTCACCACCGACAACCGCGCTCAGATTCTGCAGCAGCTGCCTGCCGAGAGCATTGAGCGGATTGAAATCATCGACAACCCCTCGGCCAAGTTCTCGGCCGAAGGTTCTGCCGGTATCATCAATATCGTTCTGAAAAAAGACCGCAAGGCTGGCTATTTCGGCTCTGTGCAAGTGGGAACCGATACCCGTCGTGGCGCCAATACCAGTTTCAACTTCAACTACAACTCGTCGAAGTTTGACGGATATTTCAACATTGGCTATCGCCACCGCGCCAACGAAGGCCGCTCAGAAAGCCAGCAGCAGTATTTCCAGACGGCCACGTACCAGAACTATTGGGGCCGCTCATCGTCTATGGGCAACAACCTCTTCACCCGTGCCGGCATCACATGGCACGCCACCGAAAAGGACGACCTCTCGCTGAGCGGAATGATGATGAACGGCGCACACAAAAACTGGGGCTTCACACCATACCACTACGGCTACATCGACACGCAGAAAGACTATATGCTCATGAGCCGCAGCACGCGCTCCAAGGGCGATATGCAAATGTTCTACGGCGAACTGAACTACCGCCACAATTTTTCAGAGAAGCATTTCTTCGACATCGTGCTCAATATGAACCGCTGGATGTCGAGCAACGATAACATTTATCAAGACTCCACGGAGTATTTTCTGCCTGAGGACGATACGACCTACGCCTACCAGTATCGCCCCATGAACATCAGCAATAACCGTGCAGAAGTGAAGTTCGACTACGAAAATCAAATCACCGAGCACTTGAAGGTCGAGGCTGGCTATCAAGCCAACTTCTCAAAAGAAAACACTCCGCAGCAGATGTTCACTGACGATACCTCGTTCACTGGTGAAAACCAAGTGGAAGACCAGCTTTACTTCAACCGCTTCATCTACAAAATGGACACCCACGCGCTCTACACCACTGTGAACTACAACTTTGGAAAGTTCTCGCTCATGACCGGACTGCGCGGCGAATACTGGAAGGTAAACACCGAGAGCTACACCTATGCGCAAGAGCTCGACCCCTCGCAGCGCGTAGCTCCGTTCAAGAAAGACTATTTCGAGCTCTTCCCCTCGGTATTCATGTCGTACCAAATCACTCCCAGCGACCAGATACAGCTGAACTATACCCGTCGGTTGCGCCGACCCTGGGGCGGACAGCTCAACTCGTTCCGCGACACCCGCGATGCCACACGCATCTCGTTTGGTAACCCTCAGCTCACCCCCGAATTCTCCAACTCCTTCTCGCTCAACTATCTGAAAACCTGGACCGAGCACTCGCTGCTCTTCTCCGTCTATTACCGCCCAACGTCCGATGTGATGCAGCGCATCTCATGGCAAAGCGCGCAGGATGGAATCATGTACTCCACCACGATGAATGTAGCCAAGAGCCAGAGCTCCGGAGCAGAATTTACACTGAAGAACCGGCTCTTCCGCATACTCGACCTCACCACCAATGTGAATGCTTATTACTATCGGCTTGATGGCTTCGCCTTCCCGATAGAAGGCCAGATTGTTACAGGCGACGAGCGGCACTCCTTCACATGGAACGCCCGACAGACCTGGTCGTTCAAGTTGCCTTACGACATCTCCATGCAGTTCACCGGCAACTTCCGTTCGCGGCAGGCCATCACGCAGGGTTATCGCAAGCCTTCCTATGGTCTCGACTTCGGTATGCGCAAGAATTTCTTCAACAAAAAGTTCACACTGGCAGTGAACTGTCGCGATGTGCTGAACTCCCGCCGCTGGGAAAACTTCACCGAGAGCGACACCTTCTCGCGCCATCAGCTGGATAAGCGCCGCTCGCGCACTTTCCGTTTCACACTAACCTGGAACTTTGGTTCCAACAAAAAGAAGCAAGAAGGCATCGAGGGCGAGCATGAGGAAGAAAATATGCAGCCAGACTACAACCAGTCGTTCAGCGAAGATTGATTCTTTCCCCAATACTAACCTTTACTCCCTGCGGAGATAGTGCTCGATGGTGTTGCCGTCGAGCATTTTTGTTGATTGGGGAACAAGATTGGCTGGCAGTGCAGGCGCAGGGGTGCCCTGTCCGACGTGGACGGGAGCCGTTTCTATGCGAATCTCATCATAGAGTCCACGGTCGATGAACGATTGGAGCGTTTGCCGGCCACCCTCAACAATGAGCGACTGCAACTGATTCTCAATACAATGGGCCACCACTTCGTCTATAGAGTGCAGCGCCGCAGCTGCGGTTGAGCTGGAAAGAATGAGTTTTTGAGGTGAGCGCCCGGCCCAATGTCGCACGTTGAGCCGTGGGTGTTCGCGCTCTTCAGTCACCCGTCCCACAAGAATCGCATCTTCTTCGCTGCGCAGTTTATGGACAAGAATCTGAGTCAGCGGCGTAGAAAAAACTTCGGTATGTCCGTCGCGGTCGAGGAAACCATCGGCCGACTGTGCCCATTTCAGGATGATATAAGGCCGATGTTGCTCGTGAAAAGTAAAGAATCGGCGATTGAGCCATCTGCATTCCTGCTCCAACACCCCGACAGTGACATCGATGCCAGCATTGCGCAGTCGCTCGATGCCTTGTCCGCTCACCTTCGAAAACGAGTCAACGCAGCCCACAACAACCCGTCGCACGCCCTTGCTGATGATCAAATCGGCGCAGGGAGGAGTTTTTCCATAATGGGAACAGGGCTCAAGGCTGACGTAGAGCGTGGCGTCCGAGAGATCAGAGGAGCCGTGAGCCGACTGATTGACTGAGGCAAAGGCATTGACCTCGGCATGGGCTTCGCCACAACGCACGTGATACCCCTCGCCAATAATTCTGCCGTCCTTCACCAGTACGGCACCAACCATCGGATTGGGACGACTCTCTTGCCGTCCTCGGGCAGCCAATTGCAAACAGCGCTGCATATATTTTTCGTCGATTGTGCTCAAAAAATTATGAATTATGAATTGTGAATTATGAATTGTTTATCGTACTTTTGCACGTATGACGTACAATCAACTTTGGCATCAGTTGACTCCGCCTTACACTGATGGTGAGGCGAAAGCCATCGTGCGACTCGTTTTACAGCGGGCGTTCGGACTTTCGCTGGCGGATATTCTCTGTGGCAAAGTTAGCGAATTGTCGGAACATGAACAGGATTTTCTTGAAGAAATGATACTCCGCCTACAAAAAGGCGAGCCAGTGCAATACGTCTTGGGCGAGGAAGAATTCTGCGGACGGCTGTTCAAAACCGACGCTCGGGCACTGATTCCACGGCCAGAAACTGAAGAACTCTGCAACAGGATTATACAGACCTGCAACTGTCCGCCTGCCGCCAGCAAACCGCTTGCAGGTTGTTCTCAGCTACCTTTGTCGCTGTTAGATATAGGAACCGGTACGGGATGTATAGCCATCACGTTGGCCTTGGAACTCGTCGAGGCGCGAGTAACGGCCTGGGATGTTAGTGCTGCTGCTCTTTCGCTTGCCAAAGAAAATGCTGAGCGTCTGGGGGCAAAGGTTTCTTTTGAACACTGCGATATCCTTTCGACGCAAAGCGATGAGCGGATGTGGGATCTGATTGTGTCGAATCCGCCGTATGTTTGCGAGCGAGAGAAGCAGGATATGTTGCCTCATGTGCTTGAACATGAGCCGGCGCTTGCCTTGTTTGTGCCAGACGACGATCCGCTGCGGTTTTACCGAGCCATCAGCAACTACGCTGCTCAGCACCTGAAGGCTGGCGGACAAATCTGGTTTGAGATCAACGAGGCCTATGCCCAAGAGGTCTGTGAATTGTTAGAAAAGGCCCATTTCATCGATATATTCATAATAAACGATGGGTTTGATAAGCCCCGATTTGTGAAAGGTCAGCACGCATGAAAGAGATGACACCCTCGGCAGCCTTAAAGCGGCTTGCATCGCTTTGCGCAAAGCGTGAATACTGCACTGGCGATTTAAACAAAAAACTGCTTCAGTGGGGTATTGACGAACAGGACCGAGCTGCAATCATTGCAAAGCTTGTTGAGGCGCAATACGTTGACGATGAGCGTTATGCCCGAATGTTTATTCGCGATAAGATTGAAATGAACGGTTGGGGCCGCCGAAAGATAGAACAGGCACTTTATGCCAAGCGCATAGATAGCGCTATATCGCGTCCCATTCTCGACGAATATGATGCAGCAAGCTATACCGAAAAGTTGCTGCCCTTGTTGCGTGGCAAGCTGAAGACGGTAAAAGCAGCGAGCGACTACGAGCGCTACAGCAAACTGATGCGGTTTGCTTTGAGTCGCGGTTTTGGTTATGATATAGCGCGGCGGTGCATAGAACAATTAGGAATTGAGGCGGCAGACAGCGAATGATCGGTTTCTTCCAGCGACTTGTAGATTTAGTAGCCCCGAGGGCTTGTCCTGTATGTGGGCAACGAATGACCACACAGGAGACGGTTTGCTGTGTGAAGTGCTGGCTGGATTTGCCCCGCACGCGGTTTGAAAACAATTTTTTTGAGAACGAAACCGCCCAGATGTTCTGGGGGTTGATGCCCGTGGAGAAATGTTACAGTATGTTTCGCTATCAGAGTCACGGGAAATTATCGCGCATCGTAGAGCAATTTAAATACCACGATCATCCCGAATACTGTCTGGAATTGGGTCGGGTGATGGCTCAAACATTAAAGACAACCGATTTTGCTGCCGATATAGATGCAGTGATTCCTGTGCCGCTCACCAAGAAACGCTTCCGCAATCGAGGATATAACCAGAGTGAACTCCTGGCCAGAGGGTTTGTTGAGATTATTCAGAAGCCCTTGATCTTGGATGCGATTGCGCGGCAGCACTTTCAGCAAAGTCAGACACGCCTGGGCCGTGTTGAGCGACAGGAAAACACCAGCGGCGCTTTTGTGTTGCGAAAAGGCGAACAGGTGCGTGGCAAACGCGTGTTGTTGATTGACGATGTTATTACCACTGGCGCCACTTTACGGGCTTGTGGAGAACAGTTGCTTGCAGCCGGAGCCAAAGAACTGAACATCCTTACGCTGGCCATTGCAAAAGTGTAATGCCAGAAGTTCACGCTCGAAACAAAAAGAAAGCGCTTGAGTTTTTCTCTCAAGCGCTTTCTTTTTGTCTTTTCTTGTCGGGATGAGGCGGCCTTTGGCTCAGAACCCTGCGTCCCTTTTTTTTCGTGTATTTCAACAAAAAAACAGCAAACTTTGCAGCTTGCTGTTTTTTCTTTTCGTCTTTTCTTGTCGGGATGAGGCGACTCGAACGCCCGACCCCTACGTCCCGAACGTAGTGCGCTACCAACTGCGCTACATCCCGAAAAGCGGCTGCAAAGATATAAAAAATGAAACAATGCAGCAATAAAATGACGAAAAATGAACTGACAAAGAAGAATTAGAGGCTTTCTTGCAGCTGAGCCAGGTGCATGAAATTGCTACCTTTGATAAGGATGAGGTAGTCCTGAGGTTGTTCTCGGCCGATGGTTTGCTTCACTTCCTCTGCATCGGTAAACTTCCTGTAGTTGCAGGATATTTTGCCGAATTCCTGTCCCACGAGCCACACATCAGTAAATTTTTCTTTTTCGAGCAGACTGACAATGTCTTGATGCGCCTGTGCCGACTCTGCGCCCAGTTCTCCCATATCGCCCAGAATGAGGAGTTTTTTCTCGGCGGGAATCAGACTGAAGTTCTCGATGGCAGCCCGCATGCTGGTGGGGTTGGCGTTGTAAGCATCCACTATGAGTCTGTTTCTTTCTGTAACAGTCAGTTGCGAGCGGTTGTTGCTGGGCTTATAGGCTTCCAAGGCTGCGGAGATTTCGTCTTCGTCAACCCCGAAATAGAGTCCAACGGTCACTGCTGCCATGACGTTGTCGATATTGTAAGCTCCGATGAGTTGTGTCTGCACCTCGTGCCAAGGGTTTTCTTCGCCCACCAATGCAGGCAGCCGCCAGCGCATTTTCAGCAGCGGATTACATTCCACCACTTCGCCGCAGACCACATTTCCGTAATTTCCTTTCGACGAGTAGGGCACCACATCGAGGCCCTGAGCCATTTCAACGAGGTGTTCATTGTCGGCATTGAGGAAGACGACGCTGTCGTCGTTCTTTCTCAGAAAATCGTAGAGCTCGCCCTTGGTGCGCTTCACGCCTTCGAAAGAGCCAAATCCCTGCAGATGCGCCATACCCACATTGGTGATCAAGCCGTAGTTGGGTTCTACAATTTCCACCAGTGTTTTGATGTCGCCAGGGTGACTGGCGCCCATTTCTACCACGGCCATTTCGTGGTCGGGAGTGAGCCGGAGCAGGGTTTTGGGCACTCCTATGTCGTTGTTGAAGTTGCCTTGGGTGAAGAGGGTGTTGTATTTTCTGCTGAGCACCGTGGCAATGAGTTCCTTGGTGGTGGTTTTCCCGTTGGTGCCGGTGATGCCAATGATGGGCAGGTCGAGCGCCCGCCGATGCTCGCGTGCTAAACACTGCAGGGTGGTGAGCACGTTATCAACCAGAATATATCTCTCGTCCTGAGGTATGACTACCGCAGCGTCATCCACTACGGCATAGGCACAGCCTTTTTCCAGTGCAGCTGCGGCAAAGCGGTTGCCGTCGAACGACTCGCCTTTCAGTGCAAAAAACAAACTGCCTTCAGGACAGTCGCGACTATCGGTGGTGACCACCGGATGCTGTAAAAACAGCTCGTAAAGTGATTTAATTTCCATAGAATGTTGGTTTCTTGTTGCAAAATTACGCAGTTTTTTGGAATTCCAGCGGTTTATTTCATTGAATATTGCTATTTTTGCAAAGATATGTGCACCGGTCATCCCTTGAGTTTGAATCTTGGCGGACAACTCTTAGAGTTGTGCCAACCCGTTGTGATGGGCATTTTAAACTGCACGCCCGACTCGTTTTATGCAGCGAGCCGCGAGCAGACAGTCGATGCTGCGCTGCGCCGTGCGGAGCAGATTCTGCGCGAGGGAGGAACCATTATAGACATCGGGGCCTGTTCCACCCGTCCAGGTTCCACGCCTGTGGATGAAGCCGTAGAGATGAACCGCCTTGAGGGTGTGCTGAACGCCGTTCGGCAGCACTGGCCCGACGCGCTCCTGTCGGTAGATACCTTCCGCGCAGGGGTTGCCCGGCGCTGCATAGCAGAGTGGGGTGTGCAGTTGATCAACAGTGTTGCGCCCACGGATTTCACCCCAGCCTTGCCCACAAACGTGGCGCAGGTGGTCACATCGCACGCGGCCACCATGGAGCAAATCCTGACAGATCTGTCGCAGCGTGTGGAAAAGCTGCAGGCCGGCGGTCAGCGCGACATCATTATCGACCCGGGTTTCGGATTCGGGAAAACAACAGAAGAGAATTTCCGGGTGCTTGAACAGCTGCCGCTCCTGAGCGCTTTCAACCTGCCGGTGCTCGTGGGTGTTTCGCGCAAGCGTATGTTGCAGCAGACGGTCGATGCTCCTGCCGAGCAGACGCTCAACGCCACCACGGCTGTGCACATGGCAGCCTTGGAGCGAGGCGCCAACATACTGCGGGTGCACGATGTGGCGCAAGCCGTGGAAACCGTCAAGGTGTTCGCAGCATTAAAGTGTGAAAAACAAAATCGGTAAAACCTTATAAAAAACGTAGATCATAACCATGCCGTTTACCATCGGAATCAAAGACTTTATCGACATTTTTCTCGTGGCCGTGATACTCTACTACAGTTATCGGCTGATGAAAGAAAGTCGCTCGCTCAACATCTTTATCGGCATCATGATGTTCATCCTGACGTGGCTCTTCGTGAGTCAAGTGCTGGAGATGCGCCTGCTGGGCAGCATCATGGACAAACTGATCAGCGTGGGAGTGATTGGCCTCGTGGTGCTCTTCCATGATGAAATCCGCAAGTTTCTCTATAACCTCGGAGCCCATCAACACTTTCAGGGACTGGCCCGTCTGTTTGCAGCCGGAGGCAAGCAGCAGCGGGTTGATCGCGCGGAAATCATGCCTATCGTGATGGCTTGTATGAACATGGCGCGCAGCAAGGTGGGCGCCCTCATCGTGATTGAGCGCGGCATCAAGTTGGAAGACATAGCCGACACAGGCGAGCGCATCGATGCAGAAATCAGTCAGCGGTTGCTGGAGAACCTGTTCTTCAAAAATTCGCCCCTGCACGACGGCGCCGTGCTCATTGCCAAGAAACGCATCAAGGCAGCTGGCTGCGTGCTCCCCGTGTCGCACGATATAGACATACCCAAGGAACTCGGTCTGCGCCACCGCGCGGCCATGGGCATTTCGCAGAGTAGCGATGCGCTCGCCATTGTCGTTTCGGAAGAAACCGGCAGAATCAGCATGGCCATCCGCGGTGAATTCCGCCTGCGACTCTCGCCCGAAGACTTGGAAGGAATCCTCACTCGCGAACTTACTTGAAAATCAACAACTTACAATACCACTTCCAAAAGCTATGCTTTTAGGCCGCAAAAGCTATGCTTTTAGACGCTCAAACCTATGCTTTTGCAACGCGAAAGCTATGCTTTTGAAAAACGGATGCTAAAACCATAAATTTAAATCATAAATAAACGCAAAAAAATGGACTTATTACAGCAAATTGTAGCACGTGCGAAAGCCAACAAACAGCGCATCGTGCTGCCCGAAGCTACCGAAGAGCGCACCCTGCGTGCTGCCGATCGCGTGCTGGCCGACGACCTGGCCGATCTTATCCTCATTGGTAATCCCGACGAACTCATTGATTTGGCCAAGAAATGGGGCCTGACCAATATCCGCAAAGCCACCATCATCGACCCGCTCAACAATCCCAAAAGCGAAGAATATGCCGAGCTGCTCTGCGAACTGCGCAAGAAAAAAGGCATGACCATAGAGCAAGCCCGCGAGCTGGTGAAGAACCCGCTCTATCTGGGTTGCATGATTATCAAAACCGAGGGTGCCGACGGTCAAATTTCCGGAGCCCTCTCCACCACCGGCGACACGCTGCGCCCCGCCCTGCAAATCATTAAATGCGCGCCGGGCATCACCTGCGTCAGCGGCGCCATGCTCCTCATCACCAAGCAGAAACAGTTTGGCGAAAACGGCATCGTAGTGATGGGCGATGTGGCCGTGACCCCCATGCCCGACGAAAATCAGCTGGCTCAGATAGCCGTCTGCACAGCGCAGACCGCCAAGAGCGTAGCCGGATTTGAAGAGCCGCGCGTGGCCATGCTTTCGTTCTCCACCAAGGGCAGCGCCAAGCACGAAGTGGTAGATAAGGTTGTTGCAGCCACCAAACTGGCCCGGGAACTCGACCCATCCGTGAAAATCGACGGTGAACTCCAGGCCGACGCCGCTCTCGTTCCGTCAGTAGGCGAAAAGAAAGCTCCTGGCAGCGCCATTGCCGGTCATGCCAACGTGCTCGTGGCTCCTAATCTCGAAGTGGGAAACATCGGTTATAAACTCGTGCAGCGCCTCGGCGACGCCATTGCCATCGGCCCCATTCTGCAAGGCATTGCCCGACCCGTCAACGACCTCTCCCGCGGTTGCTCAGTCGATGATATCTACTACATGGTGGCCATCACCGCCTGCCAGGCACAAGCTCGCTGATAGAGTGAAGAGTGAAGAGAGAAGAGTGAAGAATTTAATAGAAACACCGATAGTTTTTTATAAATGATTCATTATAAAAGAGAAGAAGCTCCACTGCACAAGAAAAGCTATGCCTTTGCTGTGAGAATCGTTAATATGTATCTGCATTTGACAGATGGAGACTGGCGGCTTCGTTCTATTTATAAGCAGGTCCTTCGCTCTGGCACTTCTATTTCGGCAAATATACACGAAGCAGAATTTGGCGTTAGTCCATCCGACTTCGCTTTTAAACTCTCTATTGCACTGAAAGAAGCGCATGAAACCATGAATTGGCTTAATTTGCTTTACGATACAGGCTTTTTAAATGAAAAGGAATTTGAAAGTATGGCTGAAGATTGTAGTGAATTAATCGCACTGTTGGTTTCCTCTATTAAGACAACCAAAAAGAATAATAACTTATAATTTAATCCAAAGAGTATGAATGAAGAGCAAAGACACATAAATTCTTCACTCTTCACTCTCCACTCTTCAATTTTAACTAGAGTATGAATGAAGGGCAAAGACACATAAATTCTTCACTCTTCATTCTCCACTCTTCAATTTTAACTAAAGAAAAATGAAAATTTTAGTTCTTAACTGTGGAAGTTCTTCCATCAAGTACAAATTATACGATATGCAGGACGAAAGTGTACTGGCACAAGGAGGTGTGGAACGCATCGGACTGGACGAAGCCTTCTTGAAACTTACCCTGCCCAACGGTGAGAAGAAAATTCTGATGCACGATATGCCCGACCACAAAGAGGGTGTGAATTTCGTGTTCCAAACGCTGCTCAGCCCCGAATACGGCGCCATCAAATCGCTCGACGAGATTGATGCCGTGGGACATCGCATCGTGCAGGGCGGCGATAAATTCTGCCAAAGCGTGATTGTTGACCAGAGCGTTGAAGACGGAATAGAAGAGCTCTGCGACCTCGCTCCTGTCCACAATGCAGGCCACTTGCGCGGATTGCGAGCTGTGGACAATCTCATGCCCAACGTGCCGCAGGTTTGCGTGTTCGACAATGCTTTCCACTCAACCATGCCTCCCCACGCATTCCTCTATGCCGTGCCCTACGAGTTCTACGAGAAGTGGCACGTGCGCCGCTACGGTTTCCACGGAACCAGCCACCGCTACGTGTCGCAGCGCGTGGCCGAGCTGATGGGCAAGGACATCAAAGACCTGAAAATCATTACCTGCCACATTGGTAACGGTGCCTCGGTAGCAGCCATCAAGGGTGGGAAAGTGATCGACACCAGCATGGGACTCACCCCGCTGGCAGGTGTGATGATGGGCTCGCGCTCTGGCGATATCGACCCCTCGGCCGTGACCTACCTCATGCAGAAGACTGGCATGGAGCCACAAGAAATGGCCGACTTCCTCAACAAGAAGAGCGGTGTGCTCGGCATCACAGGCATTTCGAGCGATATGCGCGAAGTGGAACAAGCCGCCAAGGATGGCAACGAGCGCGCGCAACTGGCTCTGAAAATGTATAACTATCGCATCAAGAAATATATCGGTTCGTATGCTGCCGCCATGGGTGGCGTAGATGCGATTGTCTGGACTGCCGGCGTAGGCGAGAATCAGATTGGCACACGCCTCGAGTCCTGCTCTGGCTTGGAATTCCTTGGGGTGAAGATGGATGCCGAGCGCAACAACTGCCGCGGCGAGGAGCGTCTCATCTCGGCCGATGATTCAAAAGTGCAGGTATGGGTAATCCCGACCGACGAAGAAGTGATGATTGCCCGCGATACACAGGAACTCGTAACGGCAGCAAAGAAATGATGACTGAAACAGATAAGCTACAACTGCAAACACGCATAGTCGATGTGCTCAAAACCGTATATGATCCGGAAATCTCCGTCAATATATACGACCTGGGCATGATCTATCGCATTGATGTGAACGATGACGCAACGGTGGAGGTGGACATGACGTTCACCTCTCCCGCCTGTCCAATGGCCGATTTCATCTTTGCCGATGTGCAGCAGAAACTGGAAGCCATTGAAGGAGTGAAATCCGCAACAGTCAATCTCGTGTTCGAGCCCGAATGGGATAAATCCATGATGAGCGACGAAGCCCGTCTGGAACTCGGAATGTAAAGAAAAATACTCAAATCTCGATTCTCTTGAAGAAAGTCTATTTCCTCTCCGATGCTCACCTTGGGTCGTGGGCAATGGATCATCGGCGACAACAGGAACGCCGGCTGGTCCGGTTTCTTGATAGCATCAAAAATCACGCATCGGCAGTTTACCTGTTGGGCGATATGTTCGACTTCTGGAACGAATATCGTCTGGTGGTGCCGAAGGGCTACACGCGCTTTTTGGGCAAACTCTCCGAGTTGACCGATAGCGGCGTGGAAGTGCATTTCTTCACAGGCAATCACGACCTGTGGACCTATGGCTATCTTGAACGCGAGTGCGGACTCATTGTGCATCGCCAACCGCTGACGCAGGAAATCGGTGACCGCGTGTTCTATCTGGCCCACGGCGACGGTCTGGGCGACCCCGATCCCGTGTTCAAGTGCTTGCGGTGGGTGTTCCACAATCGCACCTGTCAGCGGCTGCTGAATATGCTCCACCCGCGGTGGGGAATGTGGCTCGGACTCTCATGGGCCAAACATTCGCTACAGAAGCACAAGCAAAAGGGCGAGGCAGCGTATCTCGGGGAAGACCGCGAGCACTTGGTGGTATATTCCAAAAAGTATCTGGAAGCGCATCCTGACATTGATTTCTTCATTTACGGACATCGCCACATCCAGCTCGATTTGCCCATTGGCAACCATTCGCGCATCTTGATTTTGGGCGATTGGATTTCGCAGTTCACTTATGCGGTGTTCGACGGCGAGGAGTTGTATATGGAACAATATATCGAAGGAGAAACAAAACCTTAAATTTTCATGACTATGGACCCAATAATAGCTTTTAACTTAGACCTCATTCTGCGTATTTTTGTTGCCGCACTGTTGGGCGGCATGATTGGTCTGGAACGCGAAATCCGCGCAAAGGTGGCTGGTTTCCGCACCCATTCTCTTGTAGCGCTGGGCAGTGCCGTGTTCATGATTTTGAGCATGTACGGCTTTGACGAAATGGTCAACAATCCCGAATCGATGGCCATCCGGCTGGATGTGTCGCGCGTGGCGGCTCAAATCGTTACAGGCATAGGCTTTATCGGTGGTGGCGCCATCATCTTGCACAAGGACAAACTGCGCGGATTGACCACGGCGGCTGGCCTTTGGGTGACGGCTTCGCTCGGTATGGTGGCAGGCGCCGGTATGTATTTGTTTGCCGTGGCCATCACTGTGTTGGTGTTGGCTTGTCTGGAAATGCCTCATCTGACCAAGCGTTTCAAAGGAGAGCATAACCCCGTGAAAGAGGACGATGATCTTTCGTAGGCTCTTCATCTTTTTCTCCCTGCTGGGGTGTTGTCTTCAGACTGATGCCCAGATGTATCGCTACGAGACAGGATTCACGGTCTCGAAGCAGCACTTCTGCGACACCCTTGCCCTGAATTATGTCAATCATCAGCTGCTGCTCGATGTGGAGTTAGGCGGAAAACGATGCCGTGCACTCTTGGATACCGGTGCTGCTCAGGGCGTGACATTTGTCAATCGTCTGCCCGGGGACACTAAGGAGTTGGGTCATGTGGTGGTAATTGATGGCAACGGACGGAAGGACACGATACGGGTAGTGCAACTGCCAGAGCTAAAAATAGGCAGTCTGGCAATCAACGGTTATGTGGCAGTGGTGCATCAACCGCTTCCGGTCAAGGAGAAGTATGACTTGATCATAGGTTTCGACTTGTTCAACAAAGGACTTTCGGGCAAAATCGATACTGCCAATGGCCGTCTCATCCTGTCCGACCGTTCCGATGTGTTCGCTCGCGAGGAAGGGTTCCGGCAGAAATACAAACTGAAATGGCATGTGCCTTACACCATCATAAGCCCGTTCAAGCGGCATGCCGACGAGACATGTTTCGACACAGGATTCGCCGGTTTGTATATGATGAACAAGACGAGTTTCGACCGCCATCTTTATAAGAGCAAACAAGTGGCTGCTCAGGTAGAGGCGCTGGTTCAGGGGCAGTCCATGATTTCTCTGCTGGGCGTGGAGCAAACCGCCGAGGTGGCATTCATGAACCTCGACCGATTGCGTTTGGGAAAGTTTGAATTGCGCGGTGTGAAGGCCCGCACCGGTAGCGGCTCATCGAAATTGGGCGCAGAACTGTTGCGGTATGGCTCAATGGTGATACTGCCGCAGAAGAAAACTTTGCTCTTTCAGCCTTACGGGGCCGGACTGGCCGTAGAGGCGAACAATCAGATTAAGCAGATTGCTTTCATTCCTGTGGACAATAAGCCTATGGTGGGACTGGTCAATCCAGAGAGCGAGCAATATAAAAAAGGTGTTCGCAGTGGCGATGTGGTAGTGGCCATCAATCACCAGCCTGTGAACACCTTTCGTGCTTTTGTAAATTATCCCTTTGTTGAGGGGGAGAAATACCTTTTCACCTTCTTCACTGCTGACGGAAAGCGAAAAGATATCTTGCTTCCGCGTTAGAGCTCTACGGCTGCCTCAACAGCCAGATGCATCATTTCTTTGAACGATTCCTGACGCTCGGCGGCGGTGAGTTCTTTTTTGCTCACGAACGAGTCGCTGATGGTCAGCAGGCAGGCACCACCTTTGCCCATTGTGTTGGCCAAGTGGAACAAGGCGAAGCTTTCCATTTCTACGCAGTCAGCCTGTGTGTTGTCGCGAATCTGTTCCCATGTGGGAGCTTTCGGACCACCGTAGAACACGTCGGATGAATGTACGCGACCTTTGTGCAGGTCAATGCCGAGTTCCTTGGCTTTCTTTTCTATAGCTTCGTTGATGCGGGCAGTGGGGTAGAGCACCTTTGCTGTCTCGCCGTTATGAACCAGTGCATATGATGAATCGCTCACGGCAGAGTCGGCCAGTACCACATCTTTCACTTCCAGGCGGGGCACATAGCTTCCGGCCGAGCCGATGCGGATAATGTTTTCCACGCCGTAGTAGGTGTAGAGTTCATGACAGTAGATGCCGAGTGATGCCATGCCCATGCCACTGGCCATCACCGAGATGGATTTCCCTTTATAGGTTCCGGTGTAACCCAACACATTGCGTACAGAGGTTACCAACTGTGGATTGTCGAAGAATGTTTCGGCCAAAAGTTTTGCACGCAGCGGATCGCCGGGCATCAAAACGGTTTTTGCGAATGCACCATCGGGTGCTGAAATGTGAGGAGTTGCCATAGTATAATATTTTAAGGGTTATTAAATTTCGTTGGGCTGTCTGTTTTGAGGAGTGGTCAGTCGCAGCGGATTGGGGCAATCGCGCAGGAAAGTCTCAATGTGGCGCACACGTTTTTGCTCCAGAATTTCGTCAACGGTGATGAGTATTCCTGTTTCTTCTACCTCGCCAAAACCTTCGTTCACAGCTGTGCCAAAGAATTTCATGGTGGGCGAGAGGCTCATGTAGGCATTCACCAGCGGGGGAATGTTGTAGCCGAGTTTGCGTATTTCGCCGTTGAGCACCTTGTAGTCTTGCTTGAAGTCGTTGCCAACAAAGAGTTTCTCCAATTCGGCCTTGTCGGTTTCGAGCTTCAGCGGCTTATAGGGAATGATGAGCCGGTCGTGGTCTTCAAAGTAGGTTTTCAGGAAATGCAGGATCATGTCGCGGCCTTTTCTCACGTACGAGGGATACATCGTCATCTTGCCGAAGAAGTATTTCACGTGGGGATTGAGCACGGTGAGCGCTCCCAGTCCGTCCCAGAGATTATCGAGCGCGAAGAGACTCTTGGCGCCCATCTTTGAGCTCTGGTAGGGCAGCGAAACGAATGAGCGGCCCAGCTCTACGGTATAGGGCGCATATTCCTTCAGGAATTTCTCTGAGAAGTGGAACATATGGCTTGTGGCCAAGTGGGGTTGCCCCTCGGAGTTCATCTGCCAGTCGGTACCGTAGAGGTATCGGTAGCCACCAATGATTTCTTCGGCTTCCGGATTCCAGACAATGAGCTGCTTGTAGGCATTCTTTCCCAAGTCAAACTCGTCAATGTCGCAGTCTTTTCCGGTGCCGCCACCTGCCGTGCGGAAGGCAATCTCGCGCAGTCGGCCAATCTCCCGCATCACGTTCGGGCACTCATCGCCCAGGATCACGTATATTTCGTTTTGACTCTTGTTGGTTCGGCGGAGCAGACGCTCGGGAGTCAGTTCCGAGTGGAGCAGAGCTTTACTGACGGGTTGGATAATCTCTTGTTCCATATAATGAAAAATACTCTAATCGTAACGGGTTATATTATTTTGTTTTTAGGAAGTTGATAAACTTCTTCTTCTATTATTTGTGCCCACTCTGCAGCCGACCGCGAATGGTCGAACCGCGTGTAGGGAATAGGCTCGCCTATTGTGATGCGAAATGTCTTTCCGCGATTTTTAAACATCTCGTCGGCCAGAAACAGCATCGCGATATTCACTTTCTTTATATAGCGGTCGCTGAAATTGGCCAGCCGATAGAAGAACTTTGAATTCGCACCGCTGAAGTGGATTGGAACAATGTCGCGATGCGTCTCGACGCTCTTCGTCAGAAACGTCTTCTTCCACGGCAAATCGTGAATCTCTTTCCCTCGCTTGCGCGAGCAGATGCCAGCCGGAAACATCACAATGTGGTTCTCTCCCCTGAATCCTGCCTCAACCATCGCCGGGAAGTTTCTGCTCTGCTTGCCCGTCTTGTTGATAGGGATGCACAGCGGAGCTAACCCGGGGAGATACATCAGCAGGTCGTTCACCAAGTAGCGAAACTGGTCGTCGTACGTCCGTCCAAGCAATTCACCAATCGCTATTCCATCAATGCCACCCAGCGGATGGTTCGACACAAACGTGTACCAGCGACCGTCGTTCTTCTTAGGCAGATGTTCCATGCCATCCACCTCTATCGTCATATCCAAATAGTCCAGACAAGCGCGAAGCCATTCGCTGCCCACCTTTCCATCAGCGAGAGTCAGAAAATGATTCAACTCGTCTTGGTGAACAATATGCTTCAACCACGAGACCAGTATGCCAGGCACCCATCTTGCACGATTGCCCATGCGCTGACGCAACACACTGTCAAGGTCTATCACTTTCTTCATGGTTGAACCAAACTGCTCAAAATAAGGTATGATTGTGCAAAAATACGATTTTTTCCAACAAAAAAAGAGATTTTTCAAAAATATGCAGAAAAACTTCAAAAACTTTTTCACCAAAGCCCGCCCACACCCCGCAGACATCAGTAAAAACGAGGCTTGATGACGAGAGCCTGAAACAACTCCATGACAGTCATGCCCAATGGCTGG